>MGQF01000055.1:21450-33095 GCA_001797745.1 Deltaproteobacteria bacterium RBG_13_52_11 | reverse complement strand
GATCCGCTGCGCAGGTCAGGAGCAGCCCGGACAGCAGGGTGGTCCAGGACAGCAGACCGGACAACAGGCCGGCGTTACAGCACAGCCTGGCGTGGGGAAAGAGGATTGCATTTCCTTCAACCCGGCAACGACGACAGTCCAGCAAATTCAGGGGAGCTGGAAGGTCGTGGACGGCAGCCACTGGATGTTCGACTTCGGCAACAATGAAAGTGAAGCAAAAAAGGCACTCGCCATCATCCAGAAATACCGGATGAACCAGTCATGCTTTGTGGGGCGTCCGAATCCATCTTTTCAGTACATGCTGGTATCGGGGAATGCGCCGGTAGGCGCTCTCGGGGGTGAGGACTGCGTTTCCTTCAACCCGGCAACGACGACGGTCCAGCAGATTCAGGGGAGTTGGAAGGTCGTGGACGGCAGCCACTGGATGTTCGACTTCGGCGCCAACAAGGCTGAGGCTGACCAGACCCTCGCTATCATCAAGAAATACGGTTTTACCCATTCCTGTTTTGTGGGCAGACCGGGACCAAGCTTTACGTATTTACGAAAATAACAAAAAATCACAGCGGCATGCAAAAGCCCGATGGTCAATATTGGCCATCGGGCTTTTCACATTAATAACGCTTCACTAATAGTCACGATCTGGGGCCAGGTCTTGAAATATAAGTAATTCTCTGCTAGAGTTGTTTCATGATAAAACCGTATACTACTGTTAGCAACGGTGATAGCGAAGTCAGCAATCAGCAAAACGTGGTATTTCAATACTGATCCTCTAAGCAAGACACTCTCTTTTTTGTTGACTCGACAGCTTCTATAAAGCCAATATAGATAGAGTGACATAAACGCTGAGAAACCTTGGATTCAAACATTACTCGGGAGTCAGCGGGAATCATCACCGACTGATCTCCTTAAAAAAGGAGGGAATGAGATGTTTAAAGAAATTTTGCCCATGATTTTTGTTGTGTTTGCCGCGGTCTCAGCGAATGCTCAGGAGCAATTCGAAAAAGACATTATCACCACATCCTCCGGTGATCTGAAGATCCTGTTTATCGGTCACGGGTCATTAATTTTTACCTTCAATGGAAAATTCATTCATGTCGACCCATACGGCACGCTGGCAGATTACTCCAAACTACCGAAAGCGGATATCATCCTGATAACCCACGACCACCCCGACCATCTTGACCCGCAAGCAATCGCGATGATACGGACTAAGAACACCGCGCTGGTACTCACTAAAACCTGCGCAGAGAAGATAACGGACGGCATTGTCATGAAGAATGGGGATGTCCAAACTGTTCAAGGGTTAAAAATCGAGGCTGTGCCAGCGTACAATATTGTCCAAAAGCGTGATAATGGACAGCCGTTCCATCCGCGGGGTGTCGGAAACGGCTATGTCATGACCTTTGGCGATAAGCGAGTGTATGTGGCAGGTGATACCGAAAACATTCCAGAGATGAAAGCGCTACGGGGGATTGATGTCGCATTTTTGCCAATGAACCTGCCGTACACGATGACGCCGGAGATGGTCGCTGACGCTGCAAAGGCGTTCAAGCCAAAAATTCTGTATCCATACCATTACGGTGACACGGATACCTCAAAAATCGTAGCGGCCTTGAAGGATACCAAGGGGATTGAGATACGCATTCGTAAAATGAAGTAAACGCATTGTCTGCCATAAAACCTAGTCGCACCTTAGAGCAGGAGTGATTATCAATGGACATCACTAATGAGCCACCAAAAGTTGCCCAGGTATTGCTAATCATTGCCGCCTTTATTGTCGTAGTGGCGGGGATGCAAGCCGCCAAGGCCATTATCGTCCCCTTCTTATTGGCGGCGTTCATCTCCATTATCAGCTCACCGCCCCTCTTTTGGCTGAAAGAAAGAAAGGTGCCAACATGGCTTGCCTTGTTAATCGTCATGTTCGGGATTCTCTTTTTCCTCTTGCTTATAGCTGGCCTCGTTGCCTCCTCGGTGAATGATTTCTCGGAGAAATTGCCCTTTTATGAGGCCAGGCTCAAAGGGCAGACCGATGCCGTCTTGGGCTGGCTGGAGCGGATCGACGTAGACGTTGCCCGTCTTGAGTTAGACAAGATATTCAATTCCGCAGCAGTCATGAAGTTCGTCGCCATGTTACTCAACGAACTGGGGGGAGTACTGACAAACGGTTTTCTGATCCTCCTCACGGTCATCTTCATCCTCCTGGAGGCCTCGAGTATCCCCACCAAGCTTCACGCCATATTTCGCGACCCGGAGGCCTCGCTGGGGCGCATAAAACATTTTACCGGCACGGTCAATCGGTATATTGCTATAAAGACAGGGATCAGTCTTGCTACCGGTACTTTTGTGGCCATTTTTCTCATCATTATGGGTGTCGATTATCCCCTCTTGTGGGGAGTGTTGACCTTTATCCTTGGCTACATTCCGAACATCGGCTCCATTATGGCGGCAGTACCAGCCATCCTCTTGACGATCGTACAACTGGGGCTGGGACGGACTTTAGGGGTTATCATCGGTTATGTCGTGATTAATATGGTCATGGGTAACATCATCGAACCGCGCCTGATGGGCCGGGGGTTAGGGCTTTCGACGTTAGTGGTATTTGTCTCCTTGATATTCTGGGGGTGGATATTGGGGCCTGTCGGCATGGTGCTGTCGGTCCCATTGACTATGACGGTAAAGATCGCACTGGATAGCTCGGAAGATACCCGTTGGATCGCCGTTCTGCTGGGGTCAGAGAAAGCCAACCTGCCAAAACCCGCTGCTGAAGATGATGATAGATGTTAGGTTGCCGAAAATGTTAAGGCTGTTGTTCGCACGAGGTAAGAGGCACATGGGGAAGCCATAGTAACGTGCAGGTGAGCTTTGAAAAATGGTAAAGAACCCCCAGCAAGCTGGGGGGTTCTTTAATAGTGCGGACCTCAGAACCCCTTGTTGCTTCCCTGGAGGGAATACGTTATCTTATCATGAGCCCATGCCATGAAGGAGGGGATCATGCAGGAGATATCGTGGAATGAGGCCATTGAATTAGGTTCGCCGTACCCCTATGCCCTTGCCACCACCGTGGACAAGGACGGGAGGCCCAATATCATCGGCCTTGCCTGGTGGACCATCGTCTCGGGGGAGCCCCTGATGATCGCCATCTCCGTGGGACACGGACGGTACTCCCATGAGTGTCTGGGGCATTGCGGAGAGTTTGTCCTCTGTCTCCCTCCTGAGGAGCACAAGGAGGGGGCGTGGCTCTGTGGAACCACGTCGGGGAGAAAAATAGATAAATTTTCCAAGGCCGGCTTTCAACAGGTCCCCGCCAAGGTCGTTGCACCCCCCATCATCGAGGGATCGACGGTGGCCTACGAATGTAAGGTCACCAATACGCTAGTCACAGGTGATCATACCCTCTTCATCGGGGAGGTAGTGGCCATCCACGGGTCGCCTGAGAGGACACGGCACCTTTACACTGTCCACTACCGCAAAGTCGTGAGCATCGATTGCAAGGGCCATTGTAATTTTGCGCTTTGATTGTTCGATCGACATTATCGTGAAGTGTTGCTCAATTGCTGGAGGAAGTTATGTTGCGCATGGAGATACCGGGCAGGAGAGATTATACCGTAGAATTTTTGGTCTTGGACATGAACGGGACCCTCTCCACCGATGGGAGGATCTCCGGCAAGGTGCGGGATAAGATCAACCTCCTCGCAAAACGCCTGAAGGTATATATCCTCACCGCCGACACCCGAGGAGATGCCCAGGAACGACTGGGACGCATCAATGCAGAGCTGGTGAGAATAACCGAAGGTGACGAAGCCCCTCAGAAAGAGCAGTTTGTCAGAGCGATCGGTGGAGAGAAAACCATCGCCGTTGGGAATGGGTATAACGATCACCTCATGGTGCAGGAAGCAGCCCTGGCCATCGCCGTCATCGGCAGGGAGGGGGCAGCCAGGGAGACCATCTCCAACGCCGATGTGGTGGTCAATGAGATGATAGACGCCCTGGACCTCATCCTTAAACCCCTCAGGCATCAAGCGACCCTCAGAAAGTAAAACTCGCTTCGTTCATTGTCTCCTGCGGGGTATAAATCCGAGATAAAGCGTGAACGTTTGATTTCAATCCTTTCTGTGTTATTATACGCGAATAATCTTCACCCGAAGGAATTGAATGCACTTTTTTCAACACAAAGACGGCGTTCTCCACTGTGAAGAATGCTCGGTAGAAGAGATAGCTCACGAGGTGGGAACCCCCTTCTATCTTTACAGCTACCGGACCTTAGTCCGCCACTACCAGACCTTTGACTCGGCCTTTAAAACCCTCCCCCACCTGCTCTGTTACTCGGCCAAGGCCAATTCCAATGTAGCCGTGCTCAGGACCTTTATTAACTTGGGAGGGGGGGTAGATGTCGTCTCCGGCGGCGAGCTCTTCCGGGCCTTACATGCCGGCGCCGATCCTGCCACAATCGTCTATTCCGGGGTGGGAAAGCGGGAGGATGAGATCAGATATGCCCTGCAGGAGAGGATTTTGATGCTCAATGTGGAGTCCTATCAAGAGCTCCATGTCATCAATGGCATTGCGAGCACCATGGGAATTCAGGCCCCCATCTCCTTAAGGGTCAATCCCGACATCGACCCGCAAACCCATCCGTACATCGCAACCGGCATCAAGAAGGCCAAGTTCGGGATAGATATCGATTGGGCCCTGAAGTGGTACCAAGAGGCCAAGGAATTGCCACATCTGAAAATCAGAGGGGTGAGCTGCCACATTGGATCGCAACTCACCGAGACAGGACCCTTTGTGGAGGCCCTCAAGCGGGTTAAAGAACTGGTCCTAAAACTGAAGGCCGAAGGGATAGAGATCGAATATGTGGATCTCGGCGGGGGGTTGGGGATCACCTACCATCAAGAAGAACCCCCCGATCCGCAAGAATATGCTCATGCCATCATCGAGGAGGGAAAAAACCTCCCCTGCACCTTCATCTTTGAACCCGGCAGGGTGATCGTGGGCAACGCCGGAATCCTGGTCACGCGGGTCCTCTATACCAAAGAGGGAGAAAAGAACTTCGTGGTCGTTGATGCAGCCATGAACGACCTTGTCCGGCCTACCCTGTATGGGGCTTACCAGGAGATCGTCTCAATCAAGGAGAAAAAGGGTGACGAGATGGTGGCGGATATGGTGGGGCCCATCTGTGAGTCGGGTGACTTTCTGGCCCGCGACAGGGTGATGCCGCGCTTTGAGCCGGGGGATCTGGTGGCGGTGATGAGCGCCGGTGCCTACGGGTTTGCCATGTCCTCCACCTATAACTCCCGCCCCAGGGTGGCCGAGGTTCTGGTAAAGGATGGGGCATTCCATCTGATCAGGGAGCGGGAGTCCTACAACGATCTCATTCGCGGGGAGAGGATCCCCTCTTTTTTGGAAGGGTGATGAAAGAACCCCTTGAGTTCTATAAGATGACAGGGGGGGGGAACGATTTCATCCTCATCGACAACCGAGAGGGAAAGATCGACGTTGATGCCCTGCGCCCCTCCATACCCCAGTTATGTCGCCATAAGCTCTCCGTCGGGGCGGATGGGTTGATCATCCTCGAGCATTCGGCAAAGGCCCATTTCCGCTGGCGCTTCTTTAACGCCGATGGGAGCGAGGCGGAGATGTGTGGGAACGGGGGGAGGTGCGCTGCGAGGCTCGCCCACCTCGTGGGGATGGCGCCTGCCGACCTCACCTTTGAGACCGTGGCTGGTCTCATCAGGGCTCAGGTGAAGGGCAGAGGGGTAAAGCTGACCCTCCCCCCTCCATCCGATATCAGGTTGGGAATCTCCCTGCCAATCGAAGAAGAGGAGGTCAGCGTGGATTTTATCAACACCGGGGTCCCCCATGCGGTGATCTTTGCCCCTGACCTACTCAAGGCCGATGTCATCGGTTTGGGGAGGCGGATCCGCCATCACGAGGCCTTCCAACCGGCAGGGACCAATGTGGATTTCATTAAGGTAGACAATGGTACCGTCGCGATCCGCACCTATGAGCGTGGTGTGGAGGATGAGACCCTGGCCTGCGGTACCGGAGCAGTAGCCGCCGCCCTCATCGCCGGGTTGAGGGGATTGGCCTTCTCACCCACCACCGTCATCCCCCGCGGTGGAGAGCCCCTGACCATCTATTACGAGGGGGGAGGAAAGATAAAGGATGTCTCTCTCGAAGGGGAAGTAAGGTTGATCTATCGCGGTTGGCTTGATGAGGAGTCCCTCTTATGAAGGCCGTGGATACGATCCTTGATGCCGTGGGGAACACCCCCATGGTGCGACTGACGAAGGTGACGCAGCACGCAATCTTCGCCAAGGCGGAGTTCCTCAACCCGGGTGGGAGTGTCAAGGACCGGGTGGCCAAATACCTCATTGAAGAGGCGGAGCATGAAGGGCGGCTGAAGAAGGGTGACATCATCATGGAACCTTCGTCGGGGAATACGGGTATCGGGATCACCTTGGTGGGTGTGCAGAAGGGGTATCGGGTGATCATCGTCATGCCGGAGAACATGAGTGAGGAGCGCAAGAAGATCATCCGCGCCTTCGGGGGAGAGCTGATCCTGACCCCTGCCGAGGCGGGGATCGAAGGGGCGGTGAACAAGACCATGGAGCTGGCCGCCAAAGACCCCTCTGTCTACGTCCCCCAGCAGTTCGAAAACCCCAAGAACCCGGAGATCCACTATCTCACCACTGGCCCGGAGATATGGGAACAGATGGATGGGCGAGTAGATTTCTTTGTGGCGGGGGTCGGTAGCGGGGGTACCCTGGGGGGTGTGGGGAAATATCTCAAGGAGAGGCGGCGCCAGATAAAGCTGATCGCGGTGGAACCGCAGAACAGCGCCGCCCTGCTCGGCCATGAGCCGGGCCTCCACCAGATCCAGGGTATCGGCGACGGCTTTATCCCGGCGGTCCTCGACACGTCGATCATCGATGGGGTGATCACGGTGACTGATGAGGATGCCATCGAGATGACGCGCCGGCTGGCAAAAGAGGAGGGACTGTTGGTTGGAACCTCCTCAGGGGCCAATGTCTGGTCCGCCATCAGGCTGGGCGAACGGGGAGGGGAAAATATCGTCACCGTCCTCCCTGACAGGGCAGAGCGCTACTTCAGCACCAGCCTGATATAAGAGAGGGTTCAATCCCGCCCCACAATATAAATTTACGGAAGCGGAATGCTGCTGGCGGCAGGGTTCGAGGATGCAAGGGAGTTTTTTGACGAGAACTTTGGAAACCAACAATTGAATTCGATTACTTTCCTCTACCCAGTGGGGAGAGGAAAAGGGTGTGGGGGTTAAAGAGATGATCAACGTTATCGTCGTGGGGACGGCAGGTCGTATGGGGCGCATGGTCATAAACGCCATCCAGAACTCCGAGGGTACCCAATGTACAGGGGCAGTGGAGGCCCCTGGGCATCCGGCCGTGGGAAAGGATGCAGGTGCCGTGGCCGGCTTAGGAGAGCTCGGGGTACGGATAGAGGATAGCTTGCAATCTGTGATCAAAAAGGGGGATGTCGTCATAGACTTTACCTTGGCTGAGTCCTCCCTGGGGAATATGGAAATCGCCGCCCAACATCACAAGGCCATGGTAGTGGGGAGCACCGGCTTCTCCTCTCAACAGATGGAGCGAGTCAAGAAGCTCACTATGGAGTTCCCCTGCTGCCTCTCCCCCAACATGAGTGTGGGGGTAAACCTCATGTTCCGGATCGTGGAGGAGATGGCGCAGATATTGGGGGATGACTACGATTGCGAGATCATCGAGGCCCACCATCGCATGAAAAAGGACACCCCAAGCGGTACCGCCCTGCGCTTGGGAGAGGTAATCGCGAAAAGTCTGGGGAGGAAGTTGGCAGAAGTAGGTGTCTACGGCAGAAAAGGGCTGACCGGCGAGCGCAGCAGAGCGGAGATCGGGATGCATGCCATCAGGGCCGGGGACATCGTGGGGGAGCATACGGTGATCTTTGGGGGGATGGGCGAAAGGATAGAGGTCACCCACCGCGCCCACACGAGGGACACCTTTGCGCAAGGGGCGGTCCGCGCCGCCCGGTGGGTGGTCAACCAGAAAGCCGGGCTCTATGACATGGGAGATGTCTTGGGGCTGAAGGGATAGAAGTCCGAGATGTTAAGGAAACGATAATGGGATTACTCATCTTAATCATTGTGCTTATCATAATTCTTGCAGCATCCATCAGGGTTGTACGGGAATTTGAAAGGATCGCTGTCTTTCGGCTTGGGCGTTTTTTTAAAATCGTGGGACCAGGATTGGTGCTGCTCATTCCCCTTGTTGACAAGGGTGTCAAAGTAAACCTGAAAGAAAAAATTCCCGAATGGCATACCTTGGCCCCACATGAATTGGAAGAAAGGATTAAGCGGTACGTGTTGTACGAGAGAAGAGTCAATCCTTAACGAGGGGCTGAATTGGTATCAAGCCCGTGAGATGCAGTTAATCATTCCTCAACCTCGCATTCTTTGTCTGATATTTTGACAGCGGTAACCTTCTTCAGTATTTTTCGATTTGTATATATCGGCAACCCTTGAAAAACATACGAAATTTATTGCATAATTTTAATTTGAACTTATTTACGCAGTAATATAAACTGCATATATGCAGTATAATCTAAGATTATAAAAACATAAGAAGGAGATAATCATGAAGAACCGATGGAAAACCATGAAAGTGTTACTCTTGCTCTTTGCTTTGAGCACTCTTTTTTTCACTCTTGTTGCTCCAAAACGGGTAATAGTAACTGAAAAGCCTCAGATATCTTTAAAAAATGAAATTCGAGACAAGGACCACGTTAAGTTTACAATCGGGTTGCGCGGCAGAGCAGATAAATCAAAGATACTGAAGTCCGATGAACTCAAATGCGTCAATTGGGGCTTTATGGAAAAAGTGCATAACTTTAGCTATGTAGGAACTGCCTGGGCAGAAGAATGGGAATGCAATGACCCAAGCTACCCCCTCAACTGCAATAACGGCGTCTGTTGCGCAACAGGTTACAATTGTTGTTATATGGGCTGCTGTCCTTCTGGCTCCCTCTGTTGTCCGACCGGGTGCTGCCCCCCTGGTTATCCATGGTTTTGTCCGGAAAATAATAGGTGTTATGAGCGTTATGATGACGCAAGCGTAAAATGCGGTAGTATCCTTCAAGAGTGCAGGTAGATACGAATATCCAAAGGAGCTTTTCCCATGGTTCGGAGAGTCTGATAGGGACGAAACCGAGACAAATTTTTTCAACAATCAATTATTCATGGTACGATCAAAAGTCAGTTGTAGTTCCATGCAGTAATATAAAGCTGCATAAGCAGTATAATCTAAGGTTATTCATTCCCCCTATGGAAGAATTCTTCGGAGAACAAATCGAAGTTGAAAAGTCAGAGACGTCGCCGCAACCCCTGCGTTTTCAATGGAATGGAGAGGTTCATGATGTAGTAGAGGTGTTGAATGAACGCGTCGATACCGGATTCGGTGCCCTTCCACGCCGCAGCCGTAAATGGTACACACGGAGACACCGCCGCTACTTTGTCGTGAGAGATGCAAAAGGAGACGTCTTCGAGATCTATTTTGATTACAGCAATCGCCAGAAACAAAGCTGGTGGCTGGTAAGAAGATTCGATAGAAAAAGCATGGAGGCAGGAAGGAACATTGCTACCTAAGGTACATTATTGAATTCCCACCACGTTTTCAAGTTTTTTGCCATTGAGGATGTCCCTTAAATAGCCTTTGAAATACATGGTCTGAGATTTCCGTTTAATTCTTCCTCCGGCTACGGTCAGCAGTCGATGATAAACCCATTGTTAAGAATCTCTGGATCAGCCTCAAATCATTTATAAAACCGCCTCATTTTTCTGTTCCGCCAGCCACGCTTGGATGCGTTGGTCTATTTGGTCTCTCACTTCCCGAAACTTTGCCAACTTTTCATCATCCGACCCCACAAACGTTGAAGGATCTTCAAAAGACCAGTGCAGTCTTTGACCAACTCCAGGAAATACCGTAGGGCATTTTTTTTCAGCTTCGTGGCAGACAGTAATCAAATATCCGAAGTGTGTTTTCCCCATATATTCCCTGATGTGTTTGGTATATTGTCCGCTAAGACGTATGCCAACTTCCTCCATGACGCGGTTAGTGTACGGATTGATTCCTTTCGGTTCAAACCCAGCACTGTATGCTTCAAATTCGTCTCCGCCGTATTGCCTCAGGAAGGCTTCGGCCATTTGACTGCGCGCGGAATTATCCGTGCATAGAAACAGAACTTTGATTTTGCTCACGGCTTAATCTCCCTTTTGGATGCTCGCTGGTGGCATCCGGTTTTGGACTGTTATAAATATTTTGCCATATTATACAGCCACTTAGCCTCCTGTGTGTTTCTCTTCTTTGACATCGGCGTGATGTTTGATCACCAAGGCATCCACCATAAAGATAATATCTTCAGCGATATTCGTGGCATGATCTGCAATTTGTTCCATGGGAGAAAAGGGGATGTTGTTATCTACGTTGCTTTTCTCTTTCACCCCATGCCATCCATCATCTTCTCATCCCCTCCTGATATATTGTCCATATTTCATGGACGTCTCTTTTTTAATCCTTACTATATTTCCAGAGCCAGAGGAGCCCCATCACGATCAGAAGGGCCGGCAGAAAATAGGTCTTAACGATTACTGGAATCGAGATATCGAACGAGTAATATTTTGCTCCTACGATCAAGATCCCAATGATGGCTGTAACCCAAGCAGGCAGACTTTTTATATTACGGAAGATGTTACCCACGCCCAGGGCAACGACGATCCATGGCCATCCCTCTCTCAACCCATACCCCGTGCCCAATCGATCCAAAAGAATCAGCACACCCAATGCAATCAGAGCCAATCCCAAACCCATAATCGTTCTCCTTTCTTTCTCTCTATTCGATCATAACCTTGCTTAGAAAATGCCACCAAAAAACTCCCCTCCCCTGGCGGGAGGGGATGAATCCCGCTCCGCTTTGCATAAATCAGGGAATACGGGATGCCGCAAGGCGGCAGGGGAGGGGGAATAAACGATCGTGTAAACCCTCACCCCTACCCTCTCCCGTTGTATAGACTGGGTACATAGTATTTTCCCTGCCATTGGCGGGATTCCCGGAGGTGGCTCTTTAGCCAGTGGGTGATGCTCCGTCATGATGGATTATCTTGAATCTGGCCCACCCACATTATGGAGGGACCCCTGTGCCGTCGTCACATCTTGATGGTGATCTCATAGCTCCCCACCCCCACCTTGCCGGCCAGCCCCGTTTGAAATATCAGGTCCATGACCTTAGGTCTCGTATGATTCGGGACCATGAGGATGAGCTTGGCCCCCAGCCCGGCAAACTCCTTCCATTGCCGGGCCTGCTCAGGGGTGATGCTCTCCTCTGTCTCCACCTCCATGATGGCGAGCACCATCCCCTGATTGGCCAGGATCAAGTCGGGATAGCGATTGTTGAATTCGTGCTTCTGTTCTGCCTCGTAGTTCGCCCGGACCTCCTTATAGTCCTTCGCCAGCCTCTGCTGGAGATAGGAGACCAGCCAGTCGTGGAAAAACGCATCCTTTGTCATCTCCACCCCCCTCGGTGCTCTAATGGCGGCCATTGTAGCAACAAAAGGGGGTGGTATTCAACTCCCACAATCGTTT
>MGQF01000055.1:20503-21443 GCA_001797745.1 Deltaproteobacteria bacterium RBG_13_52_11 | reverse complement strand
TATCCCTGCTCACTTATGATAGGGGGGGCAGAAGACAGGGTTCGGGGGGACAATCCCGCTCCTTTAATCCGACCCATTGTGAGAAGAGAAACCAATTCATTTCGACCGTTAAAAGGTGGGACTAAACGTGTTTCCCAAGACCATAGTATGGAATGATGACATGGTCATCCTCCTCGACCAGCGCCAATTGCCTGAGGAGGAGGTCTATTTGGAGTGCTCTGATGCCCCTGCCGTGGCCGAGGCCATCAAGACCATGGCCATCAGGGGTGCACCAGCCATCGGCATCGCCGCTGCCATGGGAATCGCCCTCGGGGCCTTGAGCATAACACAAAGGGATTTCCGTTCCTTTTATAACAAGCTAAGCCCAATCTGTGAAACCCTGAAAAGGACCCGCCCCACAGCCGTCAACCTCCTCTGGGCCCTAGAGAGGATGAAGGGGGTGTGTGAGGCCAATAAGGAAAAGACAGTGGAGGCCATCAAGGGGCTTTTGGTCGCCGAGGCCCTCACCATCTTGGAAGAGGACATCGAGATCAATAAAAGGATCGGTGCCAGGGGAAAGGACCTCATCAGCGATGGCAATACTATCCTGACCCACTGCAATGCCGGGGCTTTGGCAACCGGAGGGTACGGCACTGCCCTGGGGGTGATCAGGAGGGCCTGGGAGGATAAAAAGAGGATTAAGGTGGTTGCCACTGAGACCCGGCCGCTGCTGCAGGGTGCTCGGCTCACCGCCTGGGAACTCAAGAAAGAGGGGATCCCCGTGACCCTCATCACCGACAATATGGCAGGATACCTCATGCAGCAAGGGGAGATCGATCTCTGTATCGTCGGGGCGGACAGAATCGCGTGCAACGGGGACGTAGCCAACAAGATCGGGACCTATACCCTGGCAGTCCTGGCCAAGGAGCATGAGATACCCTTCTACGTGGCCGCACCCCTT
>MGQF01000055.1:18514-20459 GCA_001797745.1 Deltaproteobacteria bacterium RBG_13_52_11 | reverse complement strand
TGAGGAGCGTGATTCAGAGGAAGTAACGGCCTTGTGGGGGCGACGCCTGGCCCCAGAGGGGACCCAGGTCCGCAACCCCGCCTTCGATATCACCCCGCACCGCTATGTGAGCGCCATCGTCACAGAAAAAGGGGTTATTAACCCTCCTTTTAAGAAAAGTCTTAAACGGCTCTGGGGAAAAGATGGCAGATAGACCGATTATTACCCTGTTGACCGATTTCGGGTGGGGAGATGGGCATATCGGGGTTATGAAAGGTGTCATCCTCGATATCAACCCCGACTGCCTCATTGTCGACCTGGCCCACCATATATCCCCCCACGACGTGATGGGGGCCGCCTTTGTCTTGGGACAGACCTATACGTTCTTCCCACCGGGGACCATCCACGTGGCTGTCGTGGACCCCGGGGTGGGTGGGCCCAGGAAACCCCTGGTCCTGGAGGCAGGGGATTACCTCTTTGTGGGGCCGGACAACGGCGTCTTCACCCTCGTGCTCAAGCAGGAGGAGGGGGTGCGGGTCTACGAGTTGATAGAGGAACGATTTCGCCTCCCCCGCGTGAGCCAGACCTTCCATGGGAGGGACATCTTCGCCCCTGCGGCTGCCCATCTCTCCCTGGAAGTCACCCCTGAGGAGATGGGCCCTGCCGTAGATATCAATGAGCTGACAACACTAGCAATCCCCGACCCGGTTCTCGATGGAGAGGCCCTCCTCGGGGAGGTGATCTGGGTCGATCACTTCGGCAACCTCGTCACCAATATCTCCCAAGAGGCCCTGGGGGCATTCGCCCCGGACGAGACGATCGAAATAGAGATCAAGGGGGAGCGGGTCAGGGGGCTCAAGACATCCTACGAGGAGGGGGAAGAAGGGGAGGTCATCGCCCTGTGGGGGAGTGCGGGGTTTCTGGAGATTGCCCTCAAGGAGAGGAACCTTCACAGCGAGTTGGGATGGGGGAGAGGAGAAAAAGTGCGAATACGGAGGAGACAATGATCTCTTCACGGGCCAAGGAGATGAAGTCCTTCCTTGTCATGGACGTCATGGAGCGGGCTTACGAAATGGAGCGCCGCGGCCAGTCAGTGATCCACCTGGAGGTGGGTGAACCAGACTTTGACACCCCAGAGCCCATCAAGGAGGCCTGTCTGCAAGCCATCAGGGAAGGGGAGACCCACTACTCCCACAGCCAGGGCCTGTTGCCGTTGCGGGAGGTCATCTGCGAGGGGTATCGGGAAAAATACGGGGTGGAAGTCTCACCCGAGCAGGTCTTGGTCACCTCGGGGACCTCTCCGGCCATGCTCCTGCTCTTCTCTGCCCTCTTGGAGCAAGGTGCAGAGGTGATCCTGCCGAACCCCCACTATCCCTGCTACCCCAACATCATCTCCTACGTGGAGGGAAGGCCCGTTTTTGTGGATACCGAGGAGAAGGAAGGTTTCCAATACCTCCCTGCTGAGATCAAAAAACGGATCACCGCTCGCACCAAGGGGATCATCGTCAACTCACCCGCCAACCCCACCGGGATCGTCATGGATAAAAAGAGGATGGAGGAGATCGCCTCCCTCTCCCCTTTTATTATCTCCGATGAGATATACCACGGTCTCGTCTACAAGGGGGAGGAGCACACCATGCTTGAGTTCACCGACCGCTGCTTCGTCCTCAACGGCTTTTCCAAGCTCTACGCCATGACGGGGTGGCGCTTGGGGTACCTCATCGCCCCCCAAGAGTACATCAGGCCCATGCAGGTGATGCAACAAAACCTCTTTATCTCCCCCAACTCCTTTGTCCAGTGGGCGGGGATCGCCGCCCTGCGGGAAGCGCACAAAGAGGTGGAGGAGATGAAGGAGATCTACAATTGCCGCAGGGAGTTCATGCTCAAGAGTCTCAAGGAGATGGGATTGCACGTGGCGGTGGAGCCCACCGGGGCCTTCTACATCCTGGCCAATGCCCGGCAATAC
>MGQF01000055.1:15744-18482 GCA_001797745.1 Deltaproteobacteria bacterium RBG_13_52_11 | reverse complement strand
CCTGGAAAAGGCCAGGGTGGGGGTGACGCCGGGGATAGACTTCGGGAGCCAGGCAGAGGGATTTCTGCGCTTCTCCTACACCAACTCCCTGGAGAACATCGAGGAAGGGATGGAACGGCTGCAGCAGTACCTAGAGGGTCTCTAGCTCTTTCAGGGCCTCCTTCAGAAGGCTGTTGGATTGTGCCATCTCCTCCATGGCCTTGAGGATCCGGGCCTTGACCCTTTCCAGGCCCATCTCCCCCGCCTTCTCGGCCCACTGACGGTACTCCTCGATGTGGCTTTCGTTATGCCCTATCCAGTGCTTGATGATGATGGACAGCTTTCCCCTGTCATCCATCTGTCCCTCCACCGATTTTTTCTGTTATATTATTAAAGTTACCACACATGCCAACTGATTTACCAGAGCGTCCTTGACACCATCTCGTTACCACTCTATGATTTTATTATCCGTCGAATAAGTTTAAAAGTAAATGTTATGTTCTTGTTTTAAAATACAGTTTAAATATATACGGAAAGGAAAAGAAGAATGAATAATGATCTGAAACCACATATATTGGTTGACATGATTGATTATCAAGCTGATTCGGTTGTGAGCAAGACTATTATCGAAAAGAAGACCGGGACAATTACTCTCTTTGCGTTTGACCAAGGGCAAGGTTTAAGTGAACATACCGCTCCGTTTGATGCCCTAGTTCAAGTTCTCGATGGGGAGGTAGAGATTAAAATTTCTGGCAAACCGTTTCATGTGAAACAAGGAGAGATGATCATAATGCCTGCTCATGAACCACATGCCTTGAAAGCCGTTAAAAGGTTTAAAATGCTGCTCACCATGATCAGATCGTGATGAACGCTTTTTAGACTGGGCGCAGAATGAATCCGATGAATGTAAGAAATAGTGTGACATAGGCAGGGAAGATTGATTGGCGTCGCGTATAACTGGGGGGTTCCGGGATAGAGGACACGCCTGCAAGGATCAGCTGCGATCAGACCTCATGGATCGTTCTTCGCCTGCCTTTTCTTCACTTTCCATCTGACCGAAGAGCAGCGCTTTTGTCGGACATGTCGCCACACAGGGCGGGGTCTCAGAGTCCATGTCTATCGCACTGATACAGAGATCGCACTTTTGCATCTTCCCATCAACGCCGAATTGAGGCACCTCAAAAGGACATGCATCCAGGCAGACCTGGCATCCGGAACAGGCGTCACTGTCAACGACGACAATCCCGTCCAGCGCCCGCTTTTCGATGGCACCCTCGGGGCATACCTCAACACATGCCGGTTCAACGCAGTGCATGCATGCTATTGAGGCTGAAGCGCTGGTGACCATGGGGTAACTGCCGTGCCAGATGTTGTCAACCCGCCTCCACCGGACCCCTGATTCAACACCTCTCCAGCTTTTACAGGCCACTTCACATCCATGGCACTGAATACACTTTTCTTTCAGAAATGAAATGCCATATTCCGTAGACATACCATAAACTCCTTCAATAAGCACAACCGGCTATTTAAACCTCCAACCCCTCATGCCCCACCCCGTGCTCAAGCCTTTCTCACCTGTACGAGCGTTTGGCTGCTCATTGCCGTGATAAGAGGATCGTATGCCTTGTCAGGGTCGACGCTGTACATCACGTTCACGTTGGCGCCCCCGTCGAGAAGCGGATAATCTTCAAGGCCAAGCTCTTGACACCCCTGCCACCACCCGTGAAGTATCATAACCGTATCAGGCCGTATCCCCGGATATATCTCCGCCTTTACCTTCATCCAGCCGTGCGGTGATTCCGCGATGACCCAGTCGTCATGGTGAATCCCCCGCACAGCGGCTGTATCGGGATGGATATGGATCACCGGATAGGGCTGAATTTCCCTCAAAGAGGGCACATTCCTCTGCCAGGACGCCGTGTAGCTCTTCGATGTATGATAATCGGCGAGGATGAGCGGATACTGATCCGTCAGCTCCGGTGTGCCTGTTACGCTCTCAGGCGGTTCCCTCCATTCCGGGAGTGGATTGAAACCAGCCTCCTCAAAGGTGGTGTTGTAAATCGCCACTTTCCCGTGGGGGAGGAAGGGCGCTCCGGAGAGCCGGGGGCTTTTCCTTTGAAAGGCCCTCTCATAATTTTCGTAGGTTCTGGGGAGGGGCTCGTAGGTAATGCCGGTTGGGTGTTTTCTGAGATCATCGATGGTCATTCCTAAGGGCTGCAACTGGTCGTTCATGGCGTCCACCATGCTCCCCTGCCAGAAATCCGCGCCGTATCCCATAGCCACACCGAGATCGAGGATGAATTCATAGATCGATTTATAATCACCCAGCGGTTCGATTACCCTGTTTCGCGCCATGATCCAGCCATTTCCTGCCTCAAAGGGGTGATCCGTCTCATAGGGTGTGGCAACCGGGATGACAATATCCGCATAGTCCATATCAGCCGTACGGGCCACGTCAACGACTACATAGAAATCCAGTTTCTTGAGGGCCTCAATAACCTTCTTGGACCCCCGCGTGCTCACCGACGGTTGCGTGCCGGGGGCGATGATTGTCCTGATCGGATAAGGCTTCCCTGTGAGGATACTGTCGAAGATCCGGAAATAGGCGGATGACAACCCTTCTAGAAAGGGCTGAAAGGCCTTTGGAAATTCGGGGCCGACCAGTTTATCGATCAACTCCTCCGTGTACCGTTCCCGCAAGGTAATGTCCCGGGGCATGGGCATGGTACTGGGGACACCGAAGGGACCGCCGAAGAGGT
>MGQF01000055.1:14762-15671 GCA_001797745.1 Deltaproteobacteria bacterium RBG_13_52_11 | reverse complement strand
AGGGGCATGCTCAACGCCATTTCCCAGATCGATGGAGGCCTTTTCTGTTGTGGCATAGAGCCTGGCAACCTCGCGGACCTGCTCCGCCGGGACCCCTGTAATCTTTTCCGCCCATTCAGGGGTATATCGTTGAACATGCGCTTTCAGTTGGTCGTAGCCGTAACACCATTGTTCCACGAACGCCTTATCGATGAGGTCTTCATTGGCAACCACGTTGAGCATGGCAAGGGCAAGGGCGGCATCGGTCCCCGGCCTGATGGGCACCCAGATATCCGCCATACCTACATCGGGCTCTACAGAGGGTTTGATGGCGATGATCTTCGCCCCTCTTTCTTTCGACATGATCAGCATTCTGGGACCGGCCATGGCAGGGGCAGAGAATATAGGTTGCCGCCCCCAGTAGATAATCAGGTCGCTTGTATTGATCTCCGGTCCCGGCCAGTCCGCCAGGGTATACATGAAGGAAAATGCCCTTTGCATGGCGCATATGCCGCTGTGGCCGTAATTGGGGCTGCCGTGTGCTGTCAGGAACCGTTTCAGGTAATCGTTGTAGGACCTAAAGGCTGGAGATAAAAGGGCCAGCGATTCAGGGCCGTAGGTATGCTTCTGGCGTTTCAAGGTATCAGCGACGCCCCCGATGGCCTCTGCCCAGGAGATCCGCTCAAATTTACCCTCCCCTTTTTGCCCTACCCTTTTCAGGGGATATTTCAGTCTGTCAGGGGAGTAGACCCACTGCGGGGCTGCATGGCCTTTCGGACAGAGACCCCCTTGATTGACAGGCGACTCTTTCATGCCCGCCGCTCTGACAAACCGATCATTCTTGACAAAAGCGTAGACACCGCAACCATAGGGGCTTGGCCCGCACATGGCGCAGAATGTCGGTATCACCTTTTCGCCGGCCTTTTTCGC
>MGQF01000055.1:13943-14741 GCA_001797745.1 Deltaproteobacteria bacterium RBG_13_52_11 | reverse complement strand
CGTAAAGGGCCAGCATTGGTTTCTTTCTTTTGTCATCTCTTCTCCACGCATTCGGCAACGATCACCAAAAAGTGAAATAGAAAAACCTTGGTGAGAAAAGCAGACGCACAAGATATATGGCGCTTATAAAAATATACCACCATTACAACGCCGGAACAATGATTTTCACAACCCTGCGAACGAGGGTATAAGGAGGGCAACGTTGTTTACTAGGTGACTAATTTTGGGGCTAGAAATATGTTGCAATTATGCCGAAGATTGCTCGTTTAGATTCGCCCGCAGTTCTCCAGCATCCCCGGTGAAGCCGGGGCTTCTGAACTTACTAACCTCCCTGCCGATTGCATGACGATTCCCTCTCCTAATACTCATATATAATTGAACATACAGGGATCGCCTATGGTCGAAGGGTTGAGAAGGTCACACGCGGTGCAGGAAGAAGATAGCCATCATCGGCGGCCCTCGGATCAAGGGGTGACATCCGCGAGCCATTGGGATTGATCCGGGCAGGGGCTCCTTTTTCTAAAAGTTCCCTCCTATCCTTTGCCTGGCAGTGGTGGTATACTGTGGTGTGGGTCCACAGGGGGCTCGGTACAAGGGCCTCCTTTTTAATTTGACTTCTGGGCCCATTTTGATATAGTTAGTTTTAGGTATAAAAGTTGCATGTCACACGCATCCATGAAATACCTCATCCTCATCGGAGACGGGATGGCCGATCGTCCCTTGGACGAGTTGGGGGGTAAGACCCCCTTGATGGCCGCCCGAATTCCCAATATGGATGCCCTGGCGCAGCACGGGGAG
>MGQF01000055.1:0-13915 GCA_001797745.1 Deltaproteobacteria bacterium RBG_13_52_11 | reverse complement strand
GATTTCCCAAGGGAAGCGAGATCGCCAACCTCTCCATCTTCGGATACGACCCCAAGCAATACTATACCGGGCGCGGCCCTTTGGAGGCCGCGAGCATCGGTGTTAAACTCGGCCCTGAGGATTGCGCCTTTCGCTTGAACCTGGTGAGCTTGGAGGTCATCGGAGGGGCGGTGATCATGGAGGATTACAGCGCCGGCCATATCTCCACCGAGGAGGGGGGCGAGATCATCAGGGATCTGGACAGAGAGCTGGGTGACTCGGTCTTCCGGTTCTATCCGGGGGTGAGCTACCGCCACCTCCTGGTCTGGAAGGGAGGCGGAGAGGGGCTGGTGACCACCCCTCCCCACGACATTACCTCCCAGGAGATCGGGGGCTACCTCCCCCAAGGTGAGGGTGCGGCGGAGCTCATCAAGCTCATGACCGACACCCAGATCCTTTTGAAAGCACACCCCATAAACCACAAGAGGCACGAGGAGGGGAGGCGAGAGGCCAATGCCACGTGGCCCTGGGGTCAGGGGAAGGCCCCTCAGATGCCGAGCTTTACCGAGCGGTTTGGTCTCACGGGGAGTGTCATTTCGGCTGTTGACCTAATCAAGGGGATCGGCATCTATGCCGGCTTGAAGGTGATTACCGTACCCGGTGCTACCGGCTATTTGGACACCAACTATCAAGGTAAGGCCGAGTATGGACTGCAAGCACTGGATAAAGATGATTTCGTCTACATACACGTGGAGGCCCCTGATGAGGCCTCGCACAACGGGGATCTGGATGCAAAGATAGCGGCCATCGAGGCCTTTGACGAGAAGGTCGTGGGGACCATCGTCAGAGGGATGGAGCGCAGGGAGGACTACAAGATCATGGTCCTGCCCGACCACCCCACCCCTATCGAGCTGAAGACCCACGCTGATGACCCGGTCCCCTTTGTGATCTATGATTCCCACGACAAAGGCACGTCGAGGGGAAGGGGGTTTGACGAACAAACAGCTGCCAAGAGCGGTATTGTGATCGACGAGGGGTATCAACTGATGGAACGATTTGTGAGGGGGAAGCCGTGAAGACCAAGTTCATCTTCATCACGGGAGGTGTGCTCTCCTCCCTGGGAAAAGGGCTGGCTGCCTCCTCCATCGGGGCACTGATGGAGAGCAGGGGGCTCACCATCTCCATGCTCAAGTTTGACCCCTACATCAACGTGGACCCAGGCACCATGAACCCCTTCCAGCACGGAGAGGTCTTCGTGACCGACGACGGGGCAGAGACCGACCTCGACCTGGGCCATTACGAGCGCTACACCCACGCCAAACTCAGCCAGAAGAACAACTGCACCACGGGCAAGATCTACCACACGGTCATCACGAAGGAGCGGCAAGGGGATTATCTGGGAGGGACTGTCCAGGTTATCCCCCACATCACCGATGAGATCAAACGCACCATCCTGGAGTTGACCGACAGTGTGGATGTGATCATCACCGAGGTGGGGGGGACCGTCGGTGATATCGAGAGCCTCCCCTTCCTGGAGGCCATCCGGCAGTTTAAAGGGGATGTGGGCAAGGAGAACGTCTGCTACATACACCTGACCTTGGTCCCCTACATCAAGGCTGCAGGAGAGGTGAAGACTAAGCCGACCCAGCACAGCGTCAAGGAGTTGCGGGAGATCGGCATTCAGCCCGACATCTTGCTCTGTCGTACAGACAGTTTTCTCTCCCCGGAGATCAAGGCCAAGATCGCCCTCTTCTGCAATGTGGAGCACGATTCCGTCTTCACTGCCAAAGACGTGGAGAGCATCTACGAGGTGCCTCTCGTCTTCCATCAAGAGGGGCTCGATGAAAAGATCGTTGAGATCCTCAACATGTGGACCAAGGCCCCGGATCTGAGCGTGTGGGAGGAGATCTGCCGAAAGGTCAAAAACCCCACGGATGAGGTGACCATCGCCGTGGTGGGCAAATACGTCAACCTGCGGGACTCTTACAAGAGCCTGAACGAAGCCCTGATCCACGGGGGGCTTGCCAATGATTGTCGGGTGAACCTGGATTACGTGGACTCAGAGGAGATCGAGCGCAACGGCCCGGGGGATGGCATCTCCCGGGCCGACGGCATCCTCATACCCGGGGGGTTCGGACAGCGGGGGGTCGAGGGTAAGATCGAGGCCATCCGCCACGCCCGGGAACACCGGGTCCCCTTCTTCGGGATCTGCCTGGGGATGCAATTGGCGGTGGCCGAATATGCCCGAAACGTGGCCGGCCTGGAGCACGCACACAGCGCGGAATTCGACCCTGATACCCCCCATCCAGTCATCTATCTCATGAAGGAGTGGGTCAATTACCATAAGAAGATTGTCGAGCGCAGGGATGAGGAAAGCGCAAAGGGTGGAACCATGCGGTTGGGTGCCTACCCCTGTCACCTGGTGAGGGAAAGCTTAGCCTACGACGCCTATAAAAAGAAGGTCATCTCCGAGCGGCACCGGCACCGCTACGAATTCAACAATCGCTACCGGGAACCACTCACCCAGAAGGGGATGCGAATCAGCGGCGTCTCACCGGACAACGAATTGGTGGAGATCATCGAGATCCCCGATCACCCCTGGTTTCTGGGGTGCCAGTTCCACCCCGAGTTTCAATCGAGGCCCTGGGAACCCCATCCCCTGTTCCGGGAGTTCGTCCGGGCCTCTCTCGAGGCGAAGAGGAGGTGACGGTGAGCAGAGGTATCCGCATCGGTGGGATAATTGTCGGGGGAGGCGCCCCCCTGGTCTTGATCGCCGGTCCCTGTGTGATCGAGGGGGAGGAATTCACCCTCACTGTCGCCAAGGGCTTGCAAGAGATCTGCCGCAACCTCCCCATCCCCCTCATCTTCAAGGCCTCATACGATAAGGCCAACCGCACCTCCATCTCCTCCAATCGGGGGCCGGGGCTTGTAGAGGGGTTGAGGATCTTACAGCAGGTGAAAAAGGAGGTGGGGCTCCCCATCCTCTCCGATGTCCATAGCGTCAGCGAGGTACCCCGGGCAGCGGAGGTCCTGGACGTGATCCAGATCCCCGCCTTTCTCTGCCGCCAGACAGACCTCTTGGTGGAGGCCGGCAGGACGGGAAGGCCGATCAACGTCAAGAAGGGGCAGTTTTTGGCACCCTGGGATATGGCCCACGTGGTTGAGAAGATTACCTCCACGGGGAACGAGCAGATCCTCCTCACCGAGCGGGGGACCTCCTTTGGCTACAACAACCTCGTCAGTGACATAAAAGCGCTCCCCATCATGCGAGGTCTGGGGTATCCCGTCATCTACGACGCCACCCACAGCGTCCAACTCCCTGGTGGGGCGGGGAAGGCCTCAGGGGGGAACAAGGAGTTCATCCCCCACCTGGCGAGGGCGGCTGTCGGGGCAGGGGTGGATGGGGTCTTCTTAGAGGTCCATCCGAACCCAGAGCAGGCCCTCAGCGACGGGGCCAATTCCCTGAAGCTTGATGCCCTCTTCCCACTGCTGAAACAGCTCAGGGCCATCGATAGGATTGCGAAGGAGGATGGAGGATGATCATCGAACGGGCCAGGCGGGTATTACAGATCGAGGCCGAGGCCATAGAGCGGCTGGCAGAGCGGATCAACGATGCGTTCGTACGGGCGGTGGAGCTGATCCTCGCCTGTGAGGGGAAGGTAGTGGTGACAGGGGTTGGGAAATCAGGGATCATCGGGCAAAAGATCGCCTCTACACTGGCGAGCACCGGCACCCCTGCCTTCTTCCTGCACCCCACCGAAGGGATCCACGGCGACCTGGGGATGCTTGAAAAGAAGGACATCGTCGTGGCCATCTCCAACAGCGGCGAGACCGATGAGCTCTCACAGATCCTCCCCCTCATCAAACGCTATGGGAGCAAACTGATCGTCCTCACCGGGAAAACCACCTCGACCCTGGCCCGGGCTGGGGACGTGGTATTGGATGTGAGCGTCCAGGAGGAGGCCTGCCCTCTGGGATTGGCCCCCACGGCCAGTACGACCGTCGCCCTGGCCATGGGTGACGCCCTGGCGGTTGCACTCCTGGAGAAGCGGGGGTTTAATAAAGAGGACTTCGCCATGCTGCACCCTGGAGGGAAACTGGGCAAACAACTCCTGCTCAAGGTGCGTGACCTCATGCACGTGGGTGAGGAACTCCCCACGGTATATGAGGACGCCTTGATGAAGGAGGCCGTGGTGGAGATCACCTCCAAGCGGCTGGGGATAACGGGGGTCGTGAATGATCGGGAGGAGCTGGTGGGGGCGATCACCGATGGTGACCTACGCAGGAGCCTGGAGAAATACCCCGACCTTTTGGAGAGGGCGGCGGCGGAGGTCATGACCAGAAACCCCAAGTGGATCGAGGCCGATACCCTTGCCGCCCAAGCCGTCCAGCGTATGGAGGAGTACTCCATCACCTCCCTGTTCGTCTTCGACAAGGCCGGGGAGAGGACCCCCCGGGGGATCCTCCACCTCCACGACCTCCTCAAGGCCGGGGTGGTCTGAGATGGCAGGAGCACACACCGAAAAGCTGCGGGCGAAGGCGGCGCAGGTGAGACTGCTGGTCCTCGATGTCGATGGGGTGTTGACCGATGGGAGGATCATCATGGATCATGAGGGCAAGGAAATCAAGGCCTTCGACGTCCGGGACGGACATGGGATCAAGCTCCTCAGGGAGGCGGGGATCGAGGTGGCCATGCTGACAGGCAGGAATTCGCCCGTGGTCCAAAAGAGGGCCGATGATCTGGGGATCCTCTGGGTTCGCCAAGGGGTCTCTGACAAGGTAGCGGCCTATGAGGAGATCGCCCACGAGGTGGGGATCAAGGATGAAGAGACCTGCTTTGTCGGCGATGACCTGATCGACATCCCCCTCTTGAAACGGGTAGGAATGCCCATCGTCGTGGCTGATGGCGCTGAGGAGGCGAAGCAGTTGGCCCTCTATGTCACCACTGCCCCCGGTGGAAGGGGGGCGGTGCGGGAGGTGTGCGACCTCCTCCTGCAGACCCAGGGCAAATGGGAGAAAATCCTCAGGAGGTACGGATGAAACGATCCAAACAGATCATCCTCATCTGCATGGGGGTGGTCTTCTTCGTAGTCGCGGCCTATCTTATCTTCGGAGGACACGGCGAAGAAGAGGAGACCATCCCAGAGGTGAAAAAAGATGCGGCCGCAACCGCTGACCTCACCCTCGAGGATATCCACTACGTGGAGACCAAGGGGAAAAAGAAGGAGTGGGAGCTGAAGGCAAAGACCGGCCAACATTTTCGCCAGGATGACTACACCATCTTACAGGACCTGACAGTCACCTTCTACGCCGAGGGGGGCCGAACCATCACCCTGAAGGGTGGCAAGGGATCCATGAAAGGGCGGAAGGAGATTGAGGTGTGGGAGGATGTGGTAATCACCTCCAGCGATGGCTACCGGGTGGAAACCAACTCCCTTCGCTATGACAATGAGAAGCAACAGATCACTACCGAAGATCCCGTCATGCTCGAGGGGAAGGGGGTGCAGGTAAGGGGGGTGGGGGCCGTAGTCGATTTGAAGACGAAAAAAATCTCGATATTGAGAAAGGTCCAGACGGTGATCAAAGGATGAAAGAGCTCACGTGTACCATCTCCATCATCATTATGTGGCTACTGGCGAACCTGGCCTCGGCCCAGATGGCCGGAGAACTAAAAGGGCTCGGAGAATTTAAGGGAAAAAAGGGGCCTGTCCACATCACCTCCCAGCGGTTGGAGGCCGAGTATGAGAAACGGCTGATCACCTTTATCGGTGATGTCGTGGCACGGCAAGAGGACTTCGTTCTCTATGCCGACCGACTCATACTCTTTCTCAACGATAAGGGGGAGGGGATCGAAAAGATCGTGGCTCAGGGGAAGGTACGGTTGGTACAGGGGAACAGGAAGGCCACCTCTCACGAGGCCACCTATTACCACGAGGAAGGCACCGTGGTCTTGCAGGGAGAGCCCGAGGTGAGAGAAGGGGACAACTGGGTCAGGGGAAAGCGGATCATCTACTACATCAACGAACAGAAGAGCGTGGCTGAGGGAGAAGGAGCGCAACGGGTAACGATCACTATCATCCCGCGCGAGGCAAAAAAATGAGCGCCAACGAAATGCATACCCTGGAGACCATCGATCTCACCAAGGCCTATAACGGGAGGGTGGTGGTAGATCGGGTACACCTGAAGATTCATGCGGGAGAGGTAGTGGGGCTGCTGGGTCCCAATGGGGCCGGAAAGACCACTACCTTCTATATGATCATCGGCTTGGTCAGGCCCGACCAAGGAAAGGTATTGTTCAATGGGGAAGATATCGGGGGGCTACCCATGTACCAACGAGCGAGGCGTGGAATCACCTACCTGCCACAAGAGCCCTCGGTCTTCAGAAAATTGACCGTCGAGGAAAACATCTTGGCCATCTTGGAAACCTTGAATCTCGCCCGTGAGGAGAAGGAGAAAAGACTTCAAGAACTTTTAAAGGAGCTTAACATAACCCACCTGGCCAAGAACAAAGCCTACTCCCTCTCGGGAGGGGAGCGGCGAAGGGTGGAGATCACCAGGGCACTCGTTCTGTCCCCCTACCTCATCCTTCTCGACGAGCCCTTTGCGGGCATTGACCCTTTGGCGGTCATCGACATTCAAAACATCATCCACCAGCTCAAGAAAAAGGGTATTGGGGTGATCGTTACCGATCACAATGTTCGTGAGGCCCTCCACGTGTGTGATCGGGCGTACATATTAAGTGAAGGGAAGATATTGGAGACGGGGACCCCGAAGAAGATCGCTGCCAGCAAGAAGGCCCGCGAGATATACCTCGGGGAGCACTTCAGATTGGAGCACAGGGGGCGCGCCAAGAGGGAGGCGCGGCCCACGAAGGGTAGAAAGAGGTAGAAGCGGTGGCCTTGGAGATCAAACAGGATCTCAAACTAACCCAACAGCTCGTCATGACACCCCAGTTGCAGCAGGCCATCAAGCTGCTGCAACTGTCTCGGATGGAGCTCCAGGAGATCGTCGACCAGGAGATTAAGGAAAATCCCGTACTGGAAGAGGACAGCAGTCTGGAGGAGCGAGAACAAGAGGAGAGAGACAAACAGGAGGTCGCCACTGAGGCTGAGGCCCGTGAAGATGCCCCCGAATCCATGAAGGATCACGACTGGGAAGAATATATGGAAGGCCACAGCATCAGCACCTATACCCCGCCGAGGACCGATGGAGGGGAGACCCCGTGGGAAAACCTTATCGCCTGCCAGGTCACGCTTGCCGATTATCTGCTGTGGCAGCTCAGAATGAGCCCCCTTTCCTATCAAGAGCAAGAGGTCGGGACTTTTATTATCGGCAATATCGACGACAACGGTTATCTCCAGGGATCCCTGGAGGAGGTCTGCGCGGAACCGCGTTGTCCTGCGAAGAGGGCAGAGAGGGTGCTCGATCTCATCCAGTCTTTTGATCCTCCGGGGGTAGGGGCGCGGGATCTGCAAGAATGTCTCCTCATCCAGTTGCGGGTCCTTCCTGAAAGAAACCCCTTGGCAGAAGAGATCGTGAAAGGCTTCCTCGCATACTGCAAAAAGAGGGACTACCGTGGATTGGCCAGGAAACTAAAGGCCTCCCTCGCTCAGATCTTAGAGGCCGTCGAGATCATCTCTCATCTCGATCCCAAACCAGGACGCCCCTTTAGCCTCGAAGAAGCGAGGGCCATTATTCCTGATGTCTTCGTCTATAAGGACGAAGGGAACTATATGGTCGTCTTGAACGATGATGGTCTGCCCAAGTTGCGTATCAACAGCTATTATCGTGAGATGATCGACGCTAACAAAGATGGTGTCCCCCGCAGTTATCTCAAAGAAAAGATGAAATCCGCTCTCTGGCTCATCAGGAGCATCCAGCAGAGGCAGATGACCCTGTACAAGGTTACCAAGAGCATCGTCAAGTTTCAGAGGGATTTCCTCGACAAGGGGATCGATTATTTAGAACCCCTGATCTTGAGGGAGGTGGCCGACGATATCCAGATGCACGAGTCCACCGTGAGCCGGGTGACGACGAACAAATATGCCCATACGCCACGGGGGGTCTATGAGTTGAAGTTTTTCTTCAGCGGCAAGGTAGGGGGGCATGGAGAAGAGGTGGCTGTTAAACGGGTACAAAACTTGATTAAACAGGCCATCGCCGAAGAAAACAATCGTAGGCCCTATAGCGACGAAAAGATATGCCAGCTGCTCAAAGAGAGACACAATATCACCATAGCCCGCCGTACCGTCGCAAAGTATCGGGAGATGATGAAGATCCTCTCCTCCAGTGAGAGAAAAAAGATGATGTAAGATCACTGTGCCTGGGGAGGCAATTGCCTTGACAACCCTTCCCTCTTTAGCTAAGATTTTAAGTTTCACAACAAATGCCGAACACGAACGAACGGAGGTACAGATGCAGATCAATATAACCTTCAGACACACGGAGCCCACACCTCCCTTAAAGGCATATATCGGAGAGAAGCTCCAAAAGGTAAGAAAATATCTCCAAGAACCTGTGGAGGCCCATGTGGTCATCTCAACGGAAAAGTTCAGACATACAATAGAAGTGAACATCGTGGCCGGCAATGGTACTACCATACACGGGATAGAGAACATGGAGGACATCCATGCTGCTGTCGATAGTGTCGTGGATAAGATAGAGCGTCAAATCAAGAAGCAATTGGACAAGTCAAAACGTCCGAAGAGACGACAACCGTGGTCACCTTGAACAAGGGGAGGCGATGAAAATAACGGATATATTGGACGCGGACTCCATCGTAGAGGAACTCACATCCCGGGATAAGAAGGGTGTCTTGGAGGAGCTGGTCTCTGTCTTGGTCGAGCACGGCAGGCTGGCGGACAAAGAGAGGCCCGTGCAGGTCCTCCTGGAAAGAGAGCGGTTGGGCAGTACGGGTATTGGGGACGGCATCGCCATCCCCCATGGCAAGCTGAAGGAGATAAAGAAAGTCATCTGTTCCTTTGGCCGCAAAAGAGAAGGCATTGACTTTCAGTCCATTGATGAAAAACCATCCCATCTCTTCTTCTTATTGTTTGCCCCGCAAGATAGCGCCGGCGAGCACCTCCAGGCCTTGGCCAGGCTATCACGACTCTTAAAGGACGTCCGATTGAGGAAGCGGTTGATGGAGGCCACCTCCAAGGAAGAGCTCTACCGCCTCATCGCCGAAGAGGATAAGCGCTACGAGTTACCATAAGGGAGGATCATGGCGCAGGGCAAACACCTCCGCATCAGTCTGCATGGTGTCTTGGTCGATGTCCTTGGGGTGGGGGTCCTCATCATGGGCAAGAGCGGCGTAGGCAAAACGGAGTGCGCCCTCGACCTCGTCATGCATGGACATCGCCTCGTGGCGGACGACCTTATCCAGATAGAGAAGGACAGCGAAGGAGCCCTCTATGGCTTCAGCCACGAACTGGGCCGGCATCACATGGAGATCAGGGGGCTTGGTATCATTGATATCGAGAAGCTCTTTGGTATATCAGCCACCAGCGAAAAAAAACAAATCGAACTCGTCATCGAACTGGTGGACACGGAAGAATGTATCAATGACCGCGTGGGGTTGGAGGAGGAGACCTATACGATCATGGAGGTGGAGATCCCCCGTAAGAGGATTCCTGTCAGGCCGGGTAGAAACCTGACTGCCATTGTGGAGGTGGCTGCCAGGGATTACCTCCTCAAGAAGAGGGGATATCATGCAGCCAGAGAATTCGAACGGGAACTCCTCAAGAACCTTAAAAAGAGGGGATAGAATCGAACATACAGCTTTGGCAGAGCACGGTGTGAAACCGCTGCAGATAACGATCATCAGCGGCCTTTCGGGGTCAGGCAAGTCTACGGCGATGAGGGCCTTGGAGGATAGCGGATTTTATTGCATAGACAATATGCCGGCTATCCTTATTCCCACCTTTATCGAACTCTGTCAGCATTCCACGGGGGGGCTCTCGAGGGTGGCCATTGCAGTGGACATTAGGGGAAAGGAATTTCTGGAAGATTTTCAAAAAGTCATCCAAGACCTCAGGGGAAAAGGACATGAGATAAAGATACTTTTTCTCGAATCGTCGAACGAGGTGCTGATCAGACGCTACAGCGAGACCAGGCGCAGCCATCCCGTGGAAAAGGAGCAGGGTATTACCCTGCCTGATGCGGTGAAAGAGGAACGGGGTGAAATGGCCTTTCTCAGGGAGATCGCCGATGAAGTCATCGATACCTCGGACCTCAACGTCCACCAACTGCGGGGTATCATCATGGAGCGTCTGATGACCTCACCGGCCAAGGGGATGAAGGCAACCCTCCTCTCCTTCGGCTACAGCTATGGATTACCAGTAGAGGCCGATATCGTGATGGACGTTCGTCTCTTGCCCAACCCCTTTTTCATCAGGGAGCTTCGAGGTCTCACCGGCAAGGATAAGAAGGTCAGGGACTATGTCCTGAAGCAGAAGGAGACCACCGAGTTTCTCCACCGGTTCAGCGAGATGATCGAATATCTCATTCCCCTGTATGAAAAGGAAGGGAAGTCTTACTTGACCATCGCCATCGGCTGTACCGGGGGAAAACACCGTTCGGTTGTGATCACCGAGCACTTGGCTTCCATGGTGGGCCAACAGGGCAAAGAGGTCACGGTCAGACACCGAGATATAGAACGAGGTTGATATGAAAAAGATGATTGGGGTCGTCATCGTTACCCACTCGGCCTTGGCTGATGAGTTCCTCATGGCCACGCAACAGATCGTCGGCAGTGTAGAGGGGATAGAGCCCATTTCCATCGATCCTTCCGATCAGATAGAAGAGGTGGAAAAGAGGATCAAGAAGGGCATCAAAAAAGTGGATATGGGAATAGGGGTCTTGATATTGACTGATATGTTCGGAGGCACCCCTTCCAATATCAGCCTCTCCTTTCAGGAGAAGGGGAAGGTGGAAATCGTGACGGGGCTCAACCTCCCGATGTTGATCAAGTTGTCCACCCTGCGGGAGGAAAAGACGCTCGATGAGCTGGCCTCGTTTATTAAATCGTACGGGCAAAAAAACATCCACCTGGCCAGTGAGATCATGGAGCGCAATACAGCAGGGGAGAAGCAATAGTGGAGTTGGTTGAGGAACGCATTCTCATTATTAAGAATAAACTGGGCCTCCATGCCCGAGCAGCCAATATGGTGGTCCAGGTAGCCAGCAACTTCGAGTCCACCATCACGGTGGATAAAAATGGGATCGAGGCCAACGCGAAGAGTATCATGGGTCTCTTATTGCTCGCCGCCGGGCAAGGTTCGAAGATCGTGGTCAGGGCCAAGGGAAGGGATGCCAAAAAAGCCATTGAGGAGATAAGCAAACTGATCGAGGGTAAATTTGGTGAAAAAGAGCACACTGTCCACTAGCGAAGAGAAGGTCCTTAAGGGGATCGGGGTCTCCCCGGGGATCATCATCGGAAAGGCCGCGCCCCTGGAGCGCCAGCGTACAACGTTCATCCCCCGCAGGGTGACGGTGGATCAGGTGATTTCCGAGGTTAAGCGGTTCGAAGCGGCCATCGAAAAATCGAAGGGGGAACTGGAGGAGGTCAAGCAGCGGATCGTGGAAAAGGGGTTCAGACAACACTCCTACATCCTCGATGTCCACCTCAAGTTGATGGAAGACCGGATGTTGCGGGATGAAACCATTAAGATGATCAAAGAGCGGCTCGTGAACACCGAGTGGGCCCTCAAGGCCACCTTGGACAAGATCGCCGAGGCCTTCGACGCCATCGAAGACGAGTACCTGAAAGAGAGGAAAGAGGACATCAAACATGTGGTGGAGAGGATTCTCAGGAACCTCATTGGAGGGGAACTCCGGGCTATCGAGGATCTCAAGGAAAATATGATCGTCGTGGCCCACGATCTCTCCCCCGCGGATACCATTCAGTTAAACCTCCAAAGGGTGATCGGCTTCGTCACCGATATAGGAGGAAAGACATCTCATACGGCCATCGTCTCCCGCTCCCTCGAGATCCCCGCGGTCGTGGGGTTGGAAGACATCACGACCTATGTGCGCGGGGGAGAGACGATCATCGTCGATGGGACCGAAGGGGTGGTCATCGTCGATCCCTCGCTGGCAACCATCAATTCATATCACATCAAACAACAGCACTACCGCTATCTCGAGCGGGAACTGCTCAAGTATTCGCCTCTCAAAGCGGAGACCCAAGACGGATACCACCTCACCCTGCAGGCCAATATAGAACTCATCGAAGAGGTCCCCGCCGTCATCCAGTACGGAGCCGAGGGGATAGGGCTGTATCGCACCGAATACCTCTATTTGAACAGAAAGACCCTCCCCGATGAGGAGGAGCACTTTCAGGTCTACAGACGACTGGCCGAGGAGATCGCTCCGTACCCTGCCACCATCAGGACCCTCGACCTGGGGGGGGATAAGTTTGCGTCCCACCTTGAGCTGGCCGAGGAGATGAATCCAGCCATGGGTCTGAGGGCCATTCGGTTCTGTCTCATGGAGCCGGATATCTTTAAGGCGCAGCTGCGGGGTATCTTGCGGGCCAGTATCTATGGCAAGGTCAAGATCCTGCTGCCCATGATCTCCGGGGTGGAGGAACTCCGAGAGGTGAAGGCCATCCTGGAGGATGTCAAAGATGAGCTGAGGACCCGCGGAATCGCCTTCGATCCGGAGATCCCCCTGGGGGTTATGATCGAGATCCCCTCTGCCGTCATCACCGCTGATATCCTCGCCCGCGAGGCCGACTTCTTCAGCATCGGTACCAATGACCTCATCCAGTACTCCCTGGCCATCGATCGGGTAAACGAACATGTATCTTATCTTTACGAACCCCTCCACCCAGCCATCGTGCGAAATATAAAAAGGGTGGTGGACGTCGCCCATGAGGAGGGGATTGAGGTGGGGATCTGCGGGGAGATGGCCGCCGATCCACTCTACACCCTCATATTCTTGGGATTGGAACTCGATGAGTTGAGTATGCACCCCATCGCCATACCCCGGGTGAAAAAGGTCCTGCGGCAATCCACCCGTACCGAAGGCGATGGTATCCTGAGGAAGGTCTTGGAGTTTTCCACTGCTCGAGAAACCGAGCAGTTCATCCGGGAGAAGATGGCCGAACGATTTCCAGAGGACTTCATTCAATGTACGGAATAAAGAAGGAAAAAGGAGGAACAGGTATATGGCTATGACCAACTTTTTGTTCACCTCCGAGTCGGTGACGGAGGGGCATCCCGACAAGGTGGCTGATCAGATCTCCGACGCCATTCTCGATGCCATCATCAAAGAAGACCCCCGCGGGAGGGTCGCCTGTGAATGTCTCGTGACCACCGGGCTCGTCTTTATAGCCGGGGAGATCACCACCGAGTGCTACGCGGACATGCCCGCCATCGCACGGGGAACCATCAAGGAGATCGGGTACAACGACTCGGCGATGGGCTTCGACTGGGAGACCTGCTCGGTACTTACCTCTATCGATCAGCAATCCCCGGACATCGCCAGGGGGGTCAACGGAGAGGAGCAGGGGGCCGGCGACCAGGGCCTCATGGTCGGCTACGCCTGTAATGAAACCCCTGAGCTCATGCCCATGACTATTGCCTTTGCCCATGCACTTACCAAGCGGCTGGCCACGGCCCGCAAGACAAATATCCTCGACTTCCTGCGCCCTGACGGCAAGTCCCAGGTGACGGTCCAGTACATCGACGGGAAACCACAGCGTGTGGACTCCGTCGTCATCGCCGCCCAGCACACGCCGGATGTCAAGAACGAAGTGCTCAGAGAGGGGATCATCGAGGAGGTGGTCAAACACGTCATACCTGAAGGGCTGAGGGATAAGGATACCAAATACTACATCAACACCACCGGCAGGTTCGTAACCGGCGGCCCCTTGGCTGACTGCGGGATGACGGGGCGCAAGATCATCGTCGACACCTATGGCGGGCAGGGG
>MGQF01000054.1 GCA_001797745.1 Deltaproteobacteria bacterium RBG_13_52_11 | reverse complement strand
TCCGTTTCAGCGATATCAAAGGCAGGTACCATCTCCCCTTCTTTGCCAAAGATTTCCGGAAGTCCTCTGCCATCGAAAAACCGGCTCAATACATCTATCTCCGGGATCACAGACAGGAACCTTTCTCCTCTCGGTATTAATCTGATAATGCTGTTCATCTCTTTTCCCTCCTTTTCTGTTTTATAAAAATTTAATCATTTTGATTCATGTTTCAACTGCAAATTTTCCGTGGGGACTCACAGGGGCAAAGATCTTGAGGGTCTTGCAGAGGACGAAGCCCATGATATCAGACTGGCTGCAGGGCGAGGTGAATTTTCAGGTAATTTTTAGTTAAGAGACTGCACGAAAGGCACCATGGAGGGCAGCGAGGGTCTTTTCAATATCCGCGTCTGTGTGGGCCAGGGAGAGGAAACCCGCCTCAAACTGAGAGGGGGCGACATAGATCCCCTGCTCGAGGAGGGACCGGAAGTAGTGACGGAAGGCCTCGGTATTGCTCTTTTTGGCAGAGGCATAATCGATTACCGGCCCTGAAGTGAAGAAGGTGCAGAACATGGAGCCAACCCGGGTGAAGTACGTCGGGGTCTTTGAGGAGCGGGCAATCTTTTCGGCCTCGGTGCACAGATAGGCGGCCTTCTTCTCCAGACGTTCGTACACCCCCTTTTCTTTCAGGAGCTTCAGGGTCTCTATCCCCGCAGTCATCGCCAGGGGGTTCCCCGAGAGGGTTCCGGCCTGATAGACCTTTCCGGCTGGAGCCAACTCCTCCATGATCTCCCGTTTGCCGCCGAAGGCCCCCACCGGCAGCCCCCCGCCGATGATCTTGCCGAGGCAGGTGAGATCAGGTATTACCCCGTAGATGCCCTGGGCGCCTGACCATCCAACTCGGAAGCCAGTGATCACCTCATCGAAGGTCAGGACGATCCCCTCTTGATCGCACAATTTCCTCACGCCCCCGAGAAACCCCTCTTGTGGTGGGATGACCCCCATGTTCCCGGCGATGGGCTCCAGGACGACGCAGGCGATCTGTCCTGGGTTAGCCTCAACGAGACCCTTTACCGCATCCAGGTCATTGAAGGGTGCCAGGAGGGTATTGCGGGCATAATCCTCAGGGACCCCGGGGCTGTCCGGTTGCCCGAAGGTGGTGGCCCCGGAGCCCGCCCGCACCAGGAGTCCATCAGAATGGCCATGGTAGCACCCCTCGAACTTGATGATCTTATCCCTCTTGGTATAGCCCCGGGCCAGGCGGATGGCGCTCATCACCGCTTCGGTCCCGGAGTTGACCATCCGCACCAACTCCACCGAAGGGACTGCCTCCACGATGAGTACAGCAAGCTCCACCTCCAGGGCCGTGGGGGCCCCGTAGCTGGTCCCCCGCTCAACAGCACGCTGCAAGGCCTTCACCACCCTGGGATGGGCATGCCCCGCGATCAGGGGGCCCCACGAGGCCACGTAATCGATGTATTCATTACCATCTACGTCCCAGATTCGCGAGCCCTGGGCCCGCTGGATAAAGAGAGGGCTTCCCCCTACTGCCCGAAAGGCCCGCACCGGGCTGTTGACCCCACCAGGAATATATCGTTGCGCCTCTTTAAAGAGCCGCTCCGACCCCTTCGTCTTGCGATCTCCCTGTACACTCATGCGCTGCATAATCCTTACTACTATCGCGGTACTAACCTGGCTAATCTATCATGTTACCTCAAATCCATCAAGGGCTCATGGGCAAAGGTCGCTGAGGCATATCGCAACCATCATCTCCTGATGCCTGATTGGTGGTCAAGGAATTCCCTTGACCACTGCACCACTTTTGCGTAGAATTACGATATCACTGCACCGTTGCTGCGAACAAGGTTTCGGTAGGTTGTATCCCTGTTGTAGCGATAGTTTTCCTTTGCCATTGAAACAGCCACCCGATTCCTATGCCTGCGCATAAAAAATATAATGTGAGAAGAGGCGCTGACAGGGAGTACAGGGGAAAACAATACACAAATGAGGAGGAGTCGAAAAATGGGGAAAAGGGTATGTTTAGGTTTGTGCATGGCGTTTGCTGTTGCGTTTATCTTTATCCTCTCCGGTAGAAGTCTCGCCGCTGAATTCTCTGCTGATCTGCTTTTAAAACAAGCCAGAGAGACCATCACCGGCAAGGTATATGTTAAAGGAGATAAAACAAGACAAGAATATCTACAAAAAGAAGAAAAATATGTGATGATTTCGCGGTTTGACAAAGGGATTGTGTGGGTCCTGATACCGGCGGAAAAGATCTATATGGAAAGCTCGAGCCGCGAGGGCACTGCTAGTGACCCTCGATTAGACCAGAAAATAAAGGACACGGCCGTGAAAAAATACCTCGGCAAGGAAGAGGTAAACGGCTATATGTGTGAAAAATATCAATACATATACAATGACAAATCTATGGGTTCTGTGACCCAATGGTTTTCGCAAAAGCTCAGCTACCCAATTAAATCAGAATACAACGCACCATCAGGTTATACGCTTATTGAGTACAAAAACATCATAGAAGGCAAGGTCGCGGACTCCCTCTTTGAGATACCCGGAGACTATGCAAAGATGTCCGTACCAGGCTGGCGCTAATTGCGGTAACGCTGATTGTTGCCAGTTGATTACCACCAAACATAAAATGTCATCGCGATCATGTGGCGTGTGAATGAGCGTGATCGCACGATACCCCGGGTAATAGAGGTATAATGAGATTTACCAGAAGAACCGTCAAGAAAAGAGGCAACACAAAGAGGCTCATTCTTCTGATCCCCATCGTTTTCATCGCCCTCACTATCATCTTACTTTTGATAAAGATAGATATTAACGGCGTCAAGCAGAAGATTGCTGCAGAGGTATCATCGCAGCTCAAAGGGGAGGTGGTGATTGCCCGTGCCTACTTTTCCCTATTGCCCTATCCCCATGTCACCCTGAGGGGGGTAAAGATCACATCCCCCCAGTGGGGTAAACTTGCCGCGGCAAAGATACGGATATATCCTCGGCTTTTTTCTCTCCTTCAAGAAAAGGTTTTGGTTAAGAGGCTTCAGATTAAAGGGCTAATCGTTGATCTTGTCCTGCGTAAGGAGAGCATACAGCAAGGGAAAGATATCTTTTCAAACATCGAGCAGACAGTGATGCGTATGGCCCCCTCACTGGATGTAGAGGGGGGAACGGTTAATCTCTTGAGGCCGGAAGAGAAGGAGCCATTCTTTACGGCGCACGGTGTGGCAGGGAATATGGCGTTTTCGAAAAAGGGGGGGCGATTAGACCTCCGCTTCTCCTCTCCCTGGGCAGAGGGGATAGAACTGAAGGTTTCAAACCAGGCAAAGGATAATAAGGGCAAGCCCTATTCCCTGCTCGCCACGGGAACAGGGGTGAAGGTAGAAAAGGTCAGAGGGTTCGTCCTCGAGCTATTCGGAAAGAATGAGACGGTTCAAGAAGTCTTCAGTATCATTCAGGGTGGTAATCTCTCTCGGATTACCTTTCAGGGGGAAGGAAGTAGCTTCGAGGAGGCCTTGGATTTCGAGCGAAATATAAAGATCCGCGGCACCTTCGTTCACGGAAAAATACTGGCGCCGCCGGCCCCCCTTCCTTTGGAGGAAGTATCGGGAGAGTTCAAGATCGAAGAAGCGGTGTTACAATGCTGGGACATCGATCTGCACCTGGGCAGGTCAACGGGGAGAAAGGGTAAGCTGCTGGTGGGCCTGATAGCCAAACGGGAAGCCTTCCATTTGGAAAGTCTGATTGATGCCGACGCCGAAGACCTTGTCCGCTATCTCCCCTTGGTCATCAAGGATAAAGGATTGATGAGAGAACTAGAGAACTTCCGAGAGGCGCAAGGGTGGGGGAAGGGAAGGCTCGTGTTGGGGGAGAACATCAACCACATCCGTCCACAGGTGGAGGTCAAGGATTTTCAGATCTCATTCCATCATGCCTCCTCCCCTGGAAGAATCTCTGTTGACGAAGGTCAGCTTTCTCTCAAAGACGGGGAGGGCGTGTGGCAGGCCGATACCATAACATGGAAGCAGTTCCGATGGAAGAATGCCGCGGGGGGGATTACCTTGAGAGACCAAGGGATCAATATCGCCGTCGCGCAGGCAGACTTCTGCGGCCTTCAGTGTAAAGGGAGTATGGACTCACATGCTGGGACCGTCACCCACGCCTTTCGGTTCTGGGCAGAGGAGGCCGATCTTTCTTCAGCCATCAGATGTCTGTGGGGGGTGGGTATGGATGCCCGTATTGAAGGGAACTTCCTCCTGGATGGGGATATGTGGGCCGAAGGGAGGGAGGACCCCCTCAGAGAAGCATCTGAAGGGACGATCTATTTCAGATCCCAAAAAGGGAGGATCTACCGGTGGACATTCCTGTCTCAACTCTTCGGCACGCTGAACATCATCGGACTCGTCCAAGGTGATCACCCCGACTTCACCCAAAAGGGTTTTCAGTACGATACATTCACCATAACGGGAGAGCTGCGCGACGGCAATCTCTATTTGAAGGAGGCAGTGATTGATGGGCCGTCGATGAAGATCGTCGGTGAGGGGAAGATAGACCTGGTAAAGGGAGAGGCAGACATGGTGGTGCTTCTCGCGCCCTTGAAGACGGTTGATACCATCTTGAGCTATATACCCGTGGTGGGAAAAATCATGACTGGCAAGGATGGTGTCTTCATTTCGGTACCCTTTAGCGTCAAAGGCCCCCTCGATGATCCCTCGGTAATGCTCCTCCCCCCCAAAGCAGTGAGAAGCGGCCTCTGGGGAGTGCTCAAGAGGACCCTGCAGACCCCTGTTGAGATGTTCAAGACGATATCTCAGAAAAAACCATCTCTCGTACTGCCACAAGCAAAGACCATTAAAGAACGTACAACCAGTGCCGATTGAGATTACAGATCAAGGGGAAGTTTTTTGTAATGTCATGACCATCACCACTTCGTGAAGAGGAAGTTGTTGGTACACCAGCGCCACTGGCTCTCTACCAATCAGGGTTGTGAGGACTCGTGGAGGGGCGATTACAGCTCAGGGGGGAGTTTTTTGAGCTGGGCTAGGGAAAAGACCGGGCCGTCGACGCAGACATAGCGCGTGCCGATGTTGCAGCGTCCGCAGAGCCCAATCCCGCACTTCATCCTCCGCTCCAACGTGGTGATAACCTGCTCGTCCTTGTACCCCAGCTCGGCCAAGGCCTGTAATGTGAAGCGGATCATAATAGGGGGACCGCAGGTGATAGCAATCTTTCCCTTGGGGGAAGGGGCGAGTTCCTTGAGCACATTGGGCACAAGCCCGACCCGTTTGTCCCATGCGGGAAATTCGCGGTCAACAGTAAGGATGAGTTCCATGTCATCACGGGCCTCCCATTCCTTAAGCTCCTCTTGATAGCAGAGGTCCTGCGGAGAACGGGCGCCGTACAGAAGGGTGATGGCGCCGTAGTCTTTGCGGTTATCGAGCATAAAGAGGAGCAATGTCCGAAGGGGTGCCATGCCGATGCCGCCGCCGATAAAGTAGATATCTTTTCCTTTCATATCTTCATAAGGAAACCAATTTCCGAGGGGGCCTCGCACCCCGACGAGATCCCCTTCCTTGCACTGATGGATTCTCTCGGTAACCTCACCCGCCTTCATGACGCTGAACTGGAGGTATTCCACCCTCGTCGGTGGTGAATTGATCACAAAGGTCGCTTCCCCGGCACCAAATATCGAGAGTTGCGCTACCTGGCCAGGTTCAAAACGAAAGGATCGCATGCGCCCCTGGTCGTCCAGAACTACCTGAAGGGACTTGATAGTGGGTGTCTCATCGATGACCTTGATGATCGTACCGATTTCAGGGAGAAAGGCGTTAATCGCGTTAGCCATGGGTTGTTGCCTCCCGCAGCACCTGGCGGATATCAAGGGATACCGGACATGCCTTAATACAACGGCCACAACCACTGCAGCCGAATTGGCCTTTATAGTTGGTCGGGTGATAGCTGAACTTGTGCCCGATGCGGTTGCGGTACCGTTCCGCCTTAGTGGGACGAGGATTGTGTCCGCTTGCCTCTAAGGTATACTGGTAGAACATACATGAATCCCACGTTCGAATCCGTTCGCCGCCCATTCCGGCGGGCTCATCGGTGATATTGAAACAGTAGCAGGCAGGACAGACATAGGTGCAGGCGCCGCAGCTAATGCAGGGGGCGCTCATCTGCTCCCAGAATTCGGTACTGAAGAGCTTGATGAGCTTTTGCTCGATCTGCTTCAACGGCAGGGTATCTTGTTTTTTTACTGCGGCGCGAACGCGCTCGGCCTCCTTGACCTGCTTGTCCTTCGCCGGGGTGAAGGCCTCATCCTGCAGCATCGTCTTACCTTTTTCGGTGATCGCCTCGGCAACGTACCCGCCACTCACGGGGGTCAGCGCGAGATCAGCGCCTTCGGTGGCAGTCGGACTGCCGCCGACACTGGTGCAGAAGCACGTGCCCTCCGGCTTCACGCAGAGGAGGGTGACAATCGTAGTGGCGTCTGTGCGGGCCTTGACAGAGGGGTCTTGCCATTGGCCCTGGGTGAAGACCGCGTCAAAAACCGCTAACCCCTGCACATCGCAGGGACGTGCCCCGAAGAGGAGCGTCGGTTTGGCCTCCACCTGGTGGTCAAGCTGGACCGTGGATCGTGTCAGATTTTCGGGGTCTTTCGCGTATGTATAGCTCAGGAACTGTTCCGTCTGCGGGAAAATGACCCCTTTGGGCGGCATCGAGGCCTGCTTATCAAAGACCACCTGGGCGCCATTGCTGAATTCCTGAAAGACCACCACCGTGTCAGAGACCTGCACCGGCGCAAAAACCTGGGAGGTCTTGCTGAGCCTCTTCAGTAATACAGGTATTTTTTCTTCTGCCAAAAAAAGCACTTTCAGGCTTACCACTCTTTCTCCTTAATGGTCGGCTCTTCCACCTTGAACGTATATAACGGCGGCGTATCCTCCGGATTTATTCCCGCCTCATATTCGAAGAGTTCCTTGATCTCCTTGTTGAGCTTGCGACGGATCCGCTGGATCGGAATGTCCATGGGGCATGCCCGTTCGCACTCCCCACAATCGGTGCAGCGGCCGGCGAGGTGCAGGGCATGCATGATCTGCCACATGACCTTTTCGTTGACCCCTGTTCGCTGACTGAACCAATGGGGATTCCTTGACTCGGCAGCACACTGATCCTGGCAGACGCACAGGGGACATGCATTCCGACAGGCATAGCAGCGTATGCAGCGATCAAGTTCCTTTTCCCAGTGCGCCAGGCGTTCTTTGAGATCCAGTTTTTCAATCTCCTCCACCTCGGCGTAGAGGGCGGCAGCTGGCCGCTGCGCGGAGAAGGCGGCGCCGGCCAAGTGGTCATAGACGAGCGGTGTGGGGTATTGGCAGGAGAGGCATTTGGTGGCCAGGACTTCGTCAAGGGGGATCTCCTGCCGTCCATCAGGGGTCTTGATGGCAATAGCCTTTTCCGTAAACGAGACATCCGTGATCTGTGAGCAATCCACGCGCGCTTTTATCCGGGCCATATCCACCACACCGCGGCATGGTATCCCGATGATGACGAGTTCCTCCCGCTTGATCAGCCCTTCCTGAAGGAGTTGGACGATGGATCGGCTGTCACACCCCTTGCAGATAATCCCCACCTTTCGCCCCTTGAGCTTGGGGAGATACGATGTCAGGTTGTGGACGCAGAGCGGGTTCCATATGAGCCGTTCGATATCAGCCAGAGAGCGGACAAAGAAGGGAGCTGCATGCAGAGGGTCGTATCCCTCCTCCCAGCCGATAACAAACGCAAGCCCCTCCAGCTCCCGTGTAATTGCCTCTTTGATGTTAGCCAGTACCGCCACTGCCTGCTCCTTCACCGAACGCGCGACGTGGTCCAAGGGCATGGACCTGCGCGGTAAAATCAGTCACCACCTTCTGCCACCTCGCCCCTTCCGAGGCAGAAACCCACGTGTATGCAAATCTGTCAGGTTCGATCCCCATAAAGGGAAGAAAGCGTTTGAGCACCTCCAGGCGGCGCCGGGCGTAGAAATTCCCCTCCGCATAGTGGCAATCCCGAGGGTGGCAGCCGGAGACCAGGACGCCATCAGCCCCTTCCATAAAGGCCTTGACCACAAACAGGGGGTCCACCCTTCCGGAACAGGGGACCCTGATGATCCTGAGATCGGTCGGCTGCTTGAAGCGCGACACCCCGGCAGTGTCAGCGCCACCGTAGGAGCACCAGTTGCAGAGGAACCCGACTACCCTGAGCTCCTTTCCCTCCATGCCTGACATAACGCCTCTACCTCCGCAATAATCTGATTATCGGTGCACTGCTGTAACTGTATCGCCCCAGGAGGACAGGTTGATGTACAGAGGCCGCACCCCTGGCAAACGGTCTCTATGACATGGGCCACCTTCTGCCCATCCCGAAGCTCCTTTTCCTCAATAGCACCAAAGGGACACGTGTCCACGCACTTGAAGCACCCGATACACCTGCGCTCATTCACCAGGGCGATTTGGGGATCGGATGCAAGCTGGTCTTTTGAAAAGAGCGCCAAGACCTTGCTGGCCGCCGCACTCCCCTGTCCTACTGATGCAGGGATGTCTTTCGGTCCCTGACAGGCACCGGCCAGAAAGACACCCGAGGTGTTGGTCTCAACAGGCCTCAGCTTGGGATGACTCTCCATATAGAAGCCATACCCGTCGTATGAGATCCGCAGCTTTTCCGCCAGCTCCTCGGCCCCGGGTGCAGCCGTGGCAGCCGTGGCCAGGACGACGAGGTCTGCCTCGATCTCCATCTGGCCCCCCAAGAGGGTGTCCACACCTCTGACAACTATTCGTTTGCCTTTGGGAAAGACGCGCGAGACCCTCCCCCGAATATACTGCACCCCGTACTCCTCCTGGGCCCGGCGCGTGAATTCTTCATACCCCTTACCGGGTGAGCGTATGTCTATATAGAAGACATAGACATCAGAGTTGGGAATGTGATCCTTCGTGAGGATGGCCTGTTTGGCAATGTACATGCAGCAGAAATTGGAACAGTATGGTCGGCCCAAGGAGACATCACGGGAGCCTGCGCAGGATATAAAGACCACCCGTTTGGGTTCCTCACCATCGGAGGGGCGCTGGACGTGCCCCTGAGTAGGCCCTGATGCGTTTAACATCCGCTCATATTGGATCCCGGTGATGACATCGGGGTATCTCCCCGCGCCGTACTCCCCCAGCTCTTCGATATTCAGGAGGCCGTATCCTGTGGCGACTATAATAGCCCCCACCTCCTCGGTGATGATCTCATCCTCCATCTCGTAATTGATCGCACCCACCGGGCAGACCTTGGCGCAGACGCCGCACTTCCCCTTGGTGAACTGGCGGCAGTATTCCGGGTCGATCTTTGCCTTTTTCGGGATGGCCTGCGGGAAGGGGATGTTGATGGCCGTTGTTGGGGTAATGCCCTCGTTGTGATAATCAAAGGATTGCTTGCTCGGGCACTTCTCCATACAGAGTCCGCAGCCCGTACACTTTGCCCAATCCACATAGGGGGTCTTTTTCCTGATCCGGGCGGTATAATTGCCGACATACCCCGCAATTTCCTCGATCTCCGCGTAGGTGTAGAGCTTTATGTTGTCGTGTTGCGCCACGTCAACCATCTTAGGACCCAAGATGCAGATCGAGCAGTCCACCGTAGGGAATGTTTTATCAAGCTGGGCCATCCTCCCGCCGATGCTGCTCTTCTTTTCCACAAGGATCACATCCAATCCGCCGTCGGCACAGTCCAAGGCGGCCTGCATCCCCGCCACACCGCCGCCGATGACCAAGACCCGCTTGTTCACATCGAAAAGCGAGGAATGAAGGTGCACATTATTCGCTACCTTGGCCACGGCCATCCTCACCAGCTCGATGGCCTTGCGGGTGTTGGCCTCCTTGTTCTCTCCGATCCAGGAGCAGTGTTCCCTGATATTGGCCATCTCAAACATATACCGGTTCAGGCCGGCCCGTTCTATGGTGCGACGGAAGGTGTTTTCGTGCATCCGAGGGGAGCAGGCGGCCACCACCACCCCATCCAGGGCATGCCCTTTGATGGCCTCTTGAATCTCCTGCTGCCCCGGCTCAGAACAGGTATAGAGGTAATCGGTGGCATAGACCACATGGGGGAACTGTTTGGCCTCTTCCGCCACCTGATGGCTATCAACCATGCCGCCGATGTTGGTGCCGCAGTGGCAGACAAATACCCCGATCCTCATTCCGTGCGCTCCTTCAGATTGGCCTCCCATTTTTTGAGGACGTCCTCACTGGAGACTGCATGCTTGTCCATCCCCATATCCTTGGGGGAAAACCCCAGGGCCAAGCCGATCAGCTGCGTGATGTAAAAGATAGGCATCTCCCTGCGGGAACCGCGATAGGAGTTAATCTGGTCTTGGCGTAGATCGAGATTCTGATGGCAGAGCGGACAAGCGACTACCAAGGCATCGGCCTCGATTGCCTCGGCCATCTCGAGGACCTTGGCGCTGAGCGTTTGCACTATATCCCGCCTCGACAGCCCGAATGCCGCCCCGCAGCACTCGGTCTTAAAAGGGAAGTCAGGGACCTCTGCACCGAGGGCCGCCAGTATCTTATCCATCGAGACGGGATTTTCCGCGTCATCGAATTGCGCGAGCCCGGGCGGTCTGGTAAGTATACATCCGTAGTAAGGAGCGAACTTCAAACCTGTGAGCGGCTTTTCGACCTTTTCCGCCAACACATCGACCCCTATCTCTTCAAAGATAACCTGCAAAAGAGACTTTGCCGTGATTGTTCCCTTAAAGGGGAGGTTGATGAGCTCATTCAGTTCTTCAAGCGTTTCCGCGTTCTGAGCCATCGCCAGCGCGCTCTTAAAGGCGATGAGACAGGATGGGCAGGGGGTAACCACGGTACCAAGTTTCATCCGTTCGGCAATGGCGAGATTCCTGGCGGCGAGCGCCCCATAGAGCAGGTGATCAACCGTATGGGCAGGGGTAGAGCCGCAACAGCTCCAATCCTCGACGTCGACTAATTGGATCCCTAGCTCTTTAGCTACTGCCCGTGCGGACATCTCATACTCCACGGCGGTTCCTTTTTGGGAGCACCCGGGATAATAGGCGTACCGCCTGGCCTTCATGAACCCCTCTTTTTAGCGAAACGCCCGAAGATTTCTTTAACGGCGCGAGCCCCCTTGATGTTCTTTGGCACGAAGTGTATTTTCCCCTTACCCAACAGTTTGGGGCCGAGTTCGGCATCGGTAAAGGGGCGTTTGGTATGCAGGTTATATTTCATAATAACTCCCAGCTCATAGAGCCGGCCATGACTCTTCACCGAATCGAGAAAGGCGTCATAGAAGGCCTGCACCCCCTCTTCAGAGACCGTTCCCTCTCGTCTGGCCATAATTCTCAGGACATCCATGACCCGGGCAACATCGACCTCGCAGGGGCACCGCGTGGTGCATGTCTCACAGGTGGCACAGAGCCAGATGGCATGGGAACGTAATACCTTCTCCTTCTGCCCTACCTGGACCAACCTCATGATCTGGTGCACGGGGATATCATAGACAAAGTTGAGAGGACAGCCCGCGGTACAGTTACCGCATTGATAACAGTGGGATATATACTGGCCGCTCTCCTTCTCTACGGCCTGTATAAAATCCCTATCGATAGATTCGGCATTGATAGTTTCCATCACCTGCTCTTGTTAAAAAATTAACAAGCTTTTCTAGTAGCAAACAATATCTTCCTTGTCAAGCCCAAATAGAACAATGTATTTCCTGATGTTACGTCAGCGGAATTGCTGCTTGCAGACCTTGTTAATATAAGGACGGGACCCTCTACTGTCAAGTTATGAGTCCGTTTTGCAGCGCCAAATTCACCACGTATTCGGCTCTTATATCCAGTATTGCCCTATCCAGAAGGCGCAGCAATCACTCTCGCGAAATCGTGGTAGAGATTCGTGCACCATTCCAGCCATGCTCAGCGGATTTTGATGAACCCCAAAATAGACATTGATTTGTGCAGAAAAGAAAACCCCCCTTTGGTATAGTGAGTTATGCAAGGCATGGGTTTCACCCGATGGGTGAGCCCAATTAACCAAAAAGGGGGGGGTATGATACGGCTGACGGTGTTGCCTTTCGAGTTAAAAAGGACCGAGGAGAAGATTACTGCGAGGGGTAGTCTTGTGCTTTATGAGGAGTTTATGAGGCCATGGGGGTTAAGGAATTAGTGGATCGGCATATGCCTTGTCTTGATTCAGGAAGGGGGTTTGAGGCCATTCGTTATATTAAGCCTCTTTCGATGACGTTGTATGGGGGTAGGGAGACGATTGAGAATGTGCGGGAGATACGGAGGGATCATGCTTTGACGGAGGCAATTGGGCTTGAGGAGATTCTATCGTCTTCGGCTATGGAGGATTGGCTCAGGGGGATGGGGGGCGGGTAGTATTGCGGGTCAAAGATGGGGTGGTGAAGAAGGTGCTCAAGGGAGATGATTGTGATGGTTACACGTTGACATGTCCTTTTTATTATGCTAGCGATTTTTTATCAAAATATCAGTTGATGG
>MGQF01000053.1 GCA_001797745.1 Deltaproteobacteria bacterium RBG_13_52_11 | reverse complement strand
CTTCACCTCCTCGAAGAAGTTTTATCTATTGTAACTATGGGGGGAGCCATTCTCCCCGCAACTGCACGCTCATGATGAGTGGCGGCAACCACCGTGTTCACTGCGAGCCGCATCCGCGTGGTTCTTGAACCTGGCCGAGCTTGTCTTGTGCGGCCGGGAGGCAGGGCGAATCGCAAGGCGTGCACAAAATATATAACAAGAATCATGCCAACAAGTGATAAGCCGCGGACAAATAAGAATATACCTTTTCTTTAGCTTATTCAAGGAGAAAATGGTCGAGTAGTGCGAGGTCATCAAACCGCTGAGATCGTCCTGCGAGACGGGATGAAGTCCCATCGGGCAGGAATCTGTCTCGCGTGGCAGAATTTTGAGGAGGTGGTGCAAAAAGAAAAGAAGACGGGTCAAATCTATGTTTGACCTTTCTATTTTGGCAGCTCTTAATTGATAACACAAGTGAATAAGAGAATCGGCCTTCATATTTTCCCCGAGTATCGCCTTTTTAAACTTCCCAGCACCTCCTGGTACTCCTTTATGCCCAGCAAGCGGATCAAAACAAAATAAACCAAAACCGCCAGGGTAATGGCCACCATTAGAGAAATTATTTGATTCAGGAGAACGCGTTGATCCATGATCTGGCCGATAATTGGATACAGATAATAGGCCAACAGGCCCATAGCCAGCGAGGCGAGGGTGATTTTGATGAAAGCGCCTATCAGGTAGCGCAGGTCATATCCGCCCACCTTCTTATAAAGGACTGCGCTCAAAAAAACAAAATTGATGATCATGGTAATAGAGGTAGAAAAGGCAATGGCCTTGTGCTGAAATGCGTCCAGCGCGAGAGAAATAAAAAGGACATTGGTCACGACGGCCAAGAAACTGGATATCACAGGATATTTTGTATCCTTGAGGGCATAAAAGACCGGGACCGTGATCTTGATGGTAGAATAGGCAAAGAGGCCCACTGAATAATAGGCTAAGGCCTCGGCCGTATGGAGGGTATCTATGCTCGTGAAACGGCCATGTTCAAAGATAAGACGGATAATCGGTTTAGCCAGAAATGCCAACCCAAAGGAAGCAGGGATGGTCATCAAAAACGCCATAGTCAAGGAAGATACATAGGTAGCTTTCAAGGCCCCTATGTCTCCCTGTGAGGCCTGGCGGGAAATGACCGGCAAGGTAGCAATGGCAATGGCTACCCCAAAGATGCCAATGGGGAACTGCATCAAACGAAAAGCGTAGTTGAGCCAGGAAACACTTCCCTCAGCACAACGGGCAGCAAAGTTGGTATTGATAAAAATATTGATCTGGGTGGCTGAAAGGCCGATCACCGCCGGGATCATCAGGATCATGATCCGACGTAAGCCTTCATCTTTGAGACCTATATGAGGCCGCCACGCAAAACCGCTTCTTTTCAGAGAAGGTAACTGAATGGCTAACTGAAGAATCCCTCCAATCAATGTCCCCACAGCCATACCGACAATAGGCGGCTGGCCAAAAGCAGGTGCCCACCACGCGCAGAGGACCCCTCCCACGATGGAGCCCATATTAAAAAAGGTAGAGGCCATGGCCGGGATGAAAAACCGCCCCTTGGCATTCAACATCCCCATGACTGCAGCGGCCAGGGAGACCATGATCAAAAAAGGAAACATGATATTGGTGAGAAGTTGCGTCAGGGCGATCTTACCCGCGGTCCGACCAAAGTTAGAGGCCATGACCTGGATGATCTCTTTGGAAAAAATCATTCCCAGAAGGGTAATCAGGGAAAGGAGCACGGTTAAGGTTAACAGGACATTATTGGCCAAGCGCCAGGCAGCCTCCTGACCCTTCTTCTGATCGTAATCAGTGAAGACAGTGACGAAGGCTGCAGAAAGGGCACCTTCGGCAAAAAGGTCTCGCAGTAAGTTGGGAATCCGGAAGGCCACCACAAAGGCATCCATATAAAACCCAGCTCCGAAAAGGGCAGCCATGACCTGCTCTCTTACCAACCCCAAAATACGGCTGAAGAAGACGGCGATGCCAACCGATCCGGCCGATTTGGCCACCTGGGTGGTTGTTGAAGCGTTGGTTTGGATTTCCATCTCAAAGCCCTTCAAAAAATTTTACTCTCAGGGGTTCCGAGAGGTCAATGGTGCCCTCAAAGGGGAAAAGGGGAAGGGAATTCTCCGCTTAAGGGAATAAAAGGGGTCACCTCATTACTTTTCAGTTGCGATAAGAATCTTGCACGCATTTCGGAATAATTTTAAATCATATATAATGGTCAGCCGCGAGCAATAAGGAAATCGGCTGCATGGGCAGGCGAGAAGAGGGCCATGTTACTTTTTGCGTTTATCCTTTATATAAACCGACTTGGAGTGCCCGTCTCCCACCGGGCGTTCTTCTATTTCAAAGAGTCTCGTTGCAGCAATCAGTTCACCGAGCTTCGTGTAACCGTAGTTTCGCGGATCAAAATTAGGGGCCTGCTTGGCAATATTGCTTCCTACCGGTGCGAGATGAGACCATCCGCTCTCGTCTGATGATGACTCTACGGCATTCCTTAATAGATTGACCAGCCTCGTATCCTGCTTTAACTCATTCGTAGATTTTCGTTTTATGGGTAGACGGTCATCTTCTTTGGTAAGCAAAACCTCTGTATATATAAATTTGTCACAGGCGGAAACAAAAGGTTCCGGTGTTTTTTTCTCCCCGAACCCATACACGACAAGCCCTGCTTCCCTTATCCGTGAGGCTAATTTGGTAAAATCGCTATCGCTTGAAACGATACAGAAACCATCAAATTTATTTGTATAGAGCAAATCCATTGCATCAATGATCATGGCGGCATCGGTAGAATTTTTCCCTACTGTATAGCGAAATTGTTGTATCGGCTGGATTGAATACAGGAGCAAGACTTCTTTCCAACTCTTTAAGTGGGGGCCGGTCCAGTCCCCATAGATCCTTTTGACGCTTGCGGTTCCATATTTCGCTATCTCTGCGAGTAATCCCTCTACGATGGAGGGTTGGGCATTGTCCGCGTCAATTAATACGGCTAATTTTTGTGCTGGCCCGTTCGTCATAATCTCTCCTTATTGTTCTAACATCGTAATGCGATTATACATCATTTGGCAGGGGTTTAAAAGGCCATTGAGTTCAATGGACAATGAGAAATTTTGAACGAAAGATGAGACAAGGGCACAGTTACCACGATCCACTTGCTCCCCCTCCGCCTGATGATCCGCCGCTGAACCCGCCGAAGCTGGACCCTCCGCTGAATCCGCCGGAGCTGGAACCGCCGCCGGAAAAACCTCTTCCTCCCCTGGATGATGAGGAGCCTGAAGACAGGGCTGAATTGAGAAACTTTTTACCATAGCGCATACCGATGATGAGCATGAAAACAGCCCATGCCGGCAGAATATATATGGGAAATCCCATCACAGCGGCAAACACGATGCTCATGAACAAGGGAATGCCACCGAAACCTGCGCCCCAGATCAGGAAAAAACCCTGGCCTTTCTGGCGCAGCCCTGAACCAAAGGCGAGAAATCCCAAAGTAATGAAAAGGGCGAAAAAGAGCATGACGCCCACTTTTACCGTCCACGGCTCTGAATCCTTCTGCGGCTCAGGCCTTGGTATTGGGACGCTTGGGACAAAATCCTTGCCGGCAATCAACGCCGCAATCTGCATGCTCCCTTGTAAGATCCCCTGGTCGTAATCCCCTGCCTTGAAAAAGGGTAATACGGTTTCTCTTATAATATCGCCTGCCTGGCCGTCCGTTATGACGGGCTCAAGGCCGTAACCGACCTCGATTTTCACCTTGCGCTCGTTCGGCGCGACGAGGAGGAGCACGCCGTTATCTTTCCCCTTTTTCCCGATCCCCCAGGCATTGAACAGCTTGACGGCGTATTCCTCAACGCTCATCCCCTCCAATGAGGGAATGGTCACCACGGCTATCTCGGCGCCCGTGGATTTCTCGATAGAAGTGAACAGGTCGTTGATCTGGGTCTTGGTATTGTCAGACAGGATGCCGGCGAAATCACTGACCCAGCCTTGCGGGGTTGCAGGCATCGCCGCCCATGTGTACGGAGTAGCAACCAAAAACATCAAACCGACCACGAGGACGATTCGCCGTACCCGATTCATAAACAACTCTCCGTGTGAATTACGCTGCATCAATGTTTCTGACTACCGATTCCACGGCCTCATGCAATTGATGAAAGAGATGCTGAAGCTCGCTGCGCTTTAAGCGGATCTCCTTCTTTTTAAGTTTTTTGATCTTTTCAAAGATATCCCGAGGAATTACTATCTTTTTCCCGAGGACGGTATTCGCCTTGCGGATGAGGTAGTCGAATGAATTGCCCGCCTTGACGAGGTACGTCCCGAGCGCATATTTGTCCCGGCTTATGCCCAGCCAGCTGTCCCGCAGATTGAGCAGCTTGGAACGAAGCTCAAACTCTATCTGGTAACGCATGTGTTTTTTATCGATGCGTCGTTTTTTAAAGAGGTCCTTGCCCACAAGGCATCGGTGATTTTCCCTAATATCCTCAAACTCCAGGGGAAAGACATCCCAGGAGTTTTCTAATTCCTCTTCGGTCCAAAAAACGAGCTGCGGCGACTGTTTTCGCACCTTCCTGGGCATCAATTCGCCGACTTTGGTTATCTGCTCCAAATCAATTTTTTTGAATACGAGCATCAGATTCAGATCCGAGCGGGCAGGAACATGCTCGCCGCGCACAGTACTCCCGTACAGAATGACGCTCACCAGATTATTGCCGAGCCCCTGTTTCAACCCTTTTGCCCACGCTTGTAATAGTTTCTCCATGCGACATGCTCCTTAATGCCAATTGTTATAGCATCACGCTGGCAGGAAAGTGCCCGCAACCGTCCCCTGGTGCTATGATTCTGGCTGCCCGCAGCTCCCTATTTTGAGCCGAATGCCACCTTGTACACCGCATACACCACGATCAGGTACGCCACCGTCCTTATCACGATGAGCGCCACCTCCAGCGATGCCGCCAGTCCAAGGAGCATTGCCAGGTGGGAGAGCCCAAAGAGACCAAACGCAATGCCGATGTAAAGCGGAAAGACCTTCCCCGATCTGCGCCAGCCAATGAGACCGAAGATCAGGATAACCGCGCTCAATACCAGATTGACCACATATATCTCGTTCATAGCAGACCTCCTCTTAAATGTGTTGTGGTACAGCGAATATTCCAATTCCGTCCGTCACTATTCGGCCGCCAAATGTCTATTTATTAACATTCTTTTATCATTCCGTCAACTTCGAAAAACCCCTTGCCTGCAACATCTCCTCAAACTCACCCTGAAAGATCGAAGACGATGCGGCAAGGGCAATTTATACTTTTATGGACGCCCCCCACCTACCGTCTTTAATCTTCAGTTGGCGGCTTACAAACAGTGCAAGGAGTATAACCTGCTTCCAACGCTTCTTTGGCTGACTTAAACGTCACCAGGTTTTCAGGTTTGATCTTTACTGCCCGTTGACAGGTAGGATAGTGATACTTGCTGGACTTTGAGGAACCGACATACTTGTAATCTGTGGCGAACGCTAAGTAGGCACCTAAGAAAAGTGCTAGAATAACTATTGCGGCTAAAATCCTCTTTCTTTTCATCGCGCCACCCCCTTTTTTAGACGGATCAAGAAAGATGTTTTTACTTAACTATTAAATTCCGGCCATGTCGTCGAGTTTTTGGAAATTGTATAACATCGCCTCCTTCTGCCTCTCGAAGTTCACCAGCTAGGGTCTGAAGAACGAGCTGAACGACTGCGCGGCGCCCTTCGCTGAAGCGACTTTTTGACAGTTACTTTGCTACGCTGTCTGACGTCAACGAAGTGTTCGTATCTGCGCTGAACCATGAGAAGAGGAAGCAGAATCTCCCGCCAATCATCAATGGCACCATTTACGCCGCCGATCTCCAAGTCGTCTTCTGAGTAGTAAACTTCCAACTTCTGGTCGCAGCAGCCGCACCGGAGCGTGTAACACGGAGTTTTTTTGCCTTTGCCCCTTCGATGCCAGAGGCGGATCTGCGGTTGGCCGAACCGCGAGGTGTCATAGACCCGGTTGGAACGCTTCAAGATTTTCATGTTATTTCGAATAGTATCACTGTCTACCGATGGCAAAATTCAGCCGTGCCTTCTACCGGAATCGACTGCTGCGGCTTGATCTCCTTCCGATCTGCTTCTTCACTTCAGCCATTCCAATCGTTGGGGAATCTTTCTCCTCCTGTTTGGCTTCTCTCAGACAACGGAGGTCCTCGTAGTCGTCAAGGGCCTCTCGGACCAAAAAATCCAGTTTACCTGAACCGGAGTCTGCCTCTATTTCCCTGTCCCACTTGCGCCAGTCCTTCTCCGAAAACCATTGCCTTAACTGCGCATAATCATCCTCGGGCAGGGCATCAATAGCCTTTTTAATT
>MGQF01000052.1:20064-20177 GCA_001797745.1 Deltaproteobacteria bacterium RBG_13_52_11 | reverse complement strand
TTCCAGCCGTCCCGAAAATCCCGATAGAGGAACTGCACCCCCTCTTCCCTGCCCACGGTCTCACTGATGGCCTTGATAAGCTCATGGTTCTGGTGTCTGCTGTGCAGGAGGGT
>MGQF01000052.1:9585-20020 GCA_001797745.1 Deltaproteobacteria bacterium RBG_13_52_11 | reverse complement strand
TTGCTTCCAGCCGGAGGTGGTAGCAGAACCGGCACCGCTCATCCTCGCGAAAGGCCACCCCGCGCAGGAACTCCTCCAAATCGTATTCGTCGCGGTAGATCACCTGGATGGCGGCCTGCTTTTCATACTCCCGCATTGCCGTGAGCCTGCGCTGATATTCCTGATACGGGTGGATATTGGTGTTGTAGAAGAACCCCATCACCTCCCACCCCTCCTTCTGTAAGACCTTGAGGGGGTGGATGAGGCAGTTGGCGCAGCAGATATGGATTAACGCCTTCAATCCCCTGATCGTTCCTTGAGGGCCGCGTGGGCAGCGGCCATGCGGGCGATGGGTACCCGGTATGGTGAGCAGCTCACGTAATCGAGCCCGATTTGGTGGCAGAACTCCACCGAGCTCGGCTCCCCGCCGTGCTCACCGCAGATCCCGATCTTGATACCAGGCCTGGTCGAGCGGCCCTTTTTCACGGCGATTGCCATCAACTGGCCGACGCCGATGCGGTCGAGTTTTTCAAAGGGGTCCGCATCCCAGATGTCGGCCGCCAAATAGGCATTGAGGAACTTTCCTGCGTCGTCCCGGCTGATCCCGTAGGTGGTCTGGGTCAGATCGTTGGTCCCGAAGGAGAAGAACTCGGCCTCCTTCGCCACCTGGTCGGCGGTCAGGGCGCCGCGGGGGACCTCGATCATGGTCCCTACCTTGTACTCCACCCGGGCGTTATAGCGGGCAAAGACCTCGTTGGCCGTTTCGTCCACCACCTTGCGCTGGTTCGCCAGCTCGCGGACATCACCCACGAGGGGGATCATCACTTCGGGGTGCACCTTGATACCCTCTTGGGCCTTCTCGCAGGCCGCCTCGAAGATGGCCTGGGCCTGCATGGCGGTGATCTCGGGGTAGACGATCCCCAGGCGGCACCCGCGGTGGCCGAGCATGGGATTGGCCTCGTGCAGGGCCTGCACCTTGGCCTGTAATTGCTCCGGGGACACCCCCATCTTGCGGGCCAGATCCTTTATCTCCTCAGGCGTATGGGGGAGGAATTCGTGCAGCGGCGGATCCAGGGTACGGATGGTGACAGGCCGCTCCCCCATGGCCTGAAAGATCCCCTTGAAGTCCTCCTTCTGCATGGGCAGCAGCTTGGCCAGTGCTTGCTCCCTCCCGGCCTTGTCCTCGGCCAGGATCATCTCCCTGACCGCATCGATCCGATCCCCTTCGAAGAACATGTGCTCGGTGCGGCACAGGCCGATCCCCTCGGCCCCGAAGGCAATGGCGATCCGGGCCTGGTCGGGCTCGTCCGCATTGGTGTGCACGCCAAGGCGCCTGACCTCATCGGCCCAGGCAATCAATTCGGCATAGTATCGGTAGATCTCGGATTCCGCGGGTTTCAGGCTCTTTTCAATCAGGACCTGGAGGATCTCGGAGGGCCGGGTGGCGATCTTGCCGAGGATCACCTCCCCGGTGGTCCCGTCGATGGAAAGAAAGTCCCCCTCTTTGATGAGATGGCTGTCTACCTGGATCTGCCGCTTCTTGTAGTCGATGTTCAGGGCGCCGCACCCTGCCACGCAGACCTTCCCCATCTGGCGCGCGACCAAGGCGGCGTGGGAGGTCATCCCGCCGCGGGCGGTGAGGATACCCTGGGCGGCGTTCATCCCGCGTATGTCCTCAGGGGAGGTCTCGATTCTCACCAAGAGGACCTCCTCTCCTCGGGCAGCCCACTCCACGGCATCAGGGGCATTGAAGACCACCTTGCCTGACGCCGCCCCAGGACCGGCGTTGAGGCCATGGGCAATGAGCTTGCCTTTGTCGATGGCCTTGCGCTTCTCCTGGGAATCGAAGATCGGCCGCAAGACCTGATTGAGCTGATCGGGCTCTACCCGCAGCAGGGCCTCCTCCTTGGTGATCAATCCCTGCCGCACCATATCGACGGCGATGCGCAAGGCGGCCAAGCCTGTGCGCTTGCCGCTCCTCGTCTGGAGCATCCACAGCTTCCCCTGCTGGATGGTAAACTCGATGTCCTGCATGTCGCGGTAGTGGCGATCGAGCTTTGTCCGGATCTCATCCAGTTGCTGGTAGACAGGGGGCATCTCTTCTTCCAGGGAGGGGACATCTTTGCCCCCCTTCTGCCGCTTATTGATGGGCTGCGGGGTGCGGATCCCTGCCACCACGTCCTCCCCCTGGGCGTTCATCAGGTATTCGCCGAAAAAGACGTCCGCCCCTGAGGCGGGGTCCCTGGTGAAGGCCACGCCGGTCCCCGAGGTCTTTCCCATGTTGCCGAAGACCATGGACTGGACATTCACCGCTGTCCCCATATCATCGGGGATGGCGTTGAGCTCCCGGTAGGCGATGGCCCGGGGGTTGTTCCAGGAGTTAAAGACCGCGCCGATGGCCCCCCAGAGCTGCGCTTTCGGGTCTTCGGGGAAATCGGCCCCAACTTTTTTCTTGATCTCTCTCTTGTACTCCTGGACGAGCTCCCTGAGGTCTTGGGCGCTCAGCTCATGGTCATAGTGGACACCCTTGGCCTCCTTTTTGGCCTCCAGGATCACCTCAAAGGGGTCTTGCTCGTCCTTCCCATCGGGTTTGAGCCCCAGGACCACGTCGCCGTACATGGCCACAAACCGCCGAAAGCAGTCATAGGAGAACCGCTCATCACCGGTGCGTTGCGCCAAGCCCTGCACTGTCTTATCATTGAGCCCGAGGTTGAGGATGGTGTCCATCATCCCGGGCATACTGCGGGCAGCACCGGAGCGCACCGAGAGAAGCAGCGGGTTCTCAGGGTCGCCGAACCTGGCACCCATGACCCGCTCCGTCTTGGCGAGGGCCGCCTCCACCTCCTTTTCCAGCTCAGGGGGATACCCCCCAGCGTGTTTTTCATAATAACCGCATACCTCCGTTGAAATGGTGAAACCAGAGGGGACGGGTATGCCGAGATTGGTCATCTCCGCCAGATTGGCCCCTTTGCCACCCAACAGGTCCTTCATCCCGGCTTTACCATCGGCCTTACCCTCACCGAAGAAATAGACGTACTTGGACATCATATCCTCCTCATATCTTTATACTTTTTCGTTGTGTCGCGCTACCCATGAATCCCGCCACGCCTGGGCGTGACGGGGAAAATACCTCTCATTCACCCTCTCCCTGTCGGAGATCCCGCCGTCATTGTGGCGGGGATGGGAGAGGGTAGGCCCGCCCTCGGCTTCGCTAGGGCGAGGCCGAGGGGTGAGGGTAGGTATGCCTTTGGACGATTTCCCCCTCACCTTCATCCTCTCCCCAATGGGGAGAGGAAATGAATTCCCTAGGCAAATTCTCATAACTGTTCCATCTCCAACAACAGTTGAAGATCATTCCCTCGTTTTCTGCGGCCTTCCTGTTGGGGGATGAATACTTAGCCTTCTTCCCCCGTCCCCAGCCGGGAGAAATCGATTATCTGGGAAAAGAGCCCGGCGATCTCACCCAACAGGGCCAGGCGATTGGCCCGCACCTTTTTGTCCTCGGCCATGACCATGCAATGCTCAAAGAGCGCATCCACCGGGGGGCGGAGCTTCGCGAGCTCAGCAAGGGCACCTTCATAGTCACCCCGTTTGATCGATGCGGAGAACTTCCCCTCGATCTCCTGGTACTGGCCGTGGAGTGCTTGTTCCTCGGGGGCCTCGAAACAAGCGGTATCGATCCGCCCTTTATGATCAACCCCCTTCAGGATATTGGCCACCCGCTTAAAGGCCACGGCCACGGGCTCAAACTCAGGACGCCCCCTGAACCTGGCTACGGCCTCGACGCGGGCGCGGGCATCCACGAGGTCATCGCATTGGACAGCCAGCACTGCCTCCACTAAATCGACGGGATATCCCTGGGCGACCAGCAGACCGACAAACCTCCCCCGGAAGAAGGCGAGACAATCGGCCTGCACCTCCTCAGGGGGTCGTTCTATCTTTTCCCGCAAGAGATCAACGCCCATCTCGATGATCCTGCGCAGCGAGAAGCAATAGCCCTTGCCGAGGATGATGTTGATAACACCGAGGGTCTGGCGCCTCAGGGCAAAGGGGTCGGAGGTGCCTGTGGGTAGCAACCCGGCACCGAAACAGCCGATGACGGTGTCCATCTTGTCGGCGATGCTGACTATGTCTCCTGCCGGGGTGGAAGGGAGCTCGTCCCCGGCGAAGCGAGGAAGATAATGCTCAAAGATCACCTGAGCCACAGCCGGGTCTTCACCGCCAAGGAGTGCATATTCCCTCCCCATGACCCCCTGGAGCTGGGGGAACTCACCCACCATATCGGTGACTAAGTCCGCCTTACAGAGCAAGGCCCCCCGAGCCACTACCTCCTTGACCTCAGGGGCCAACTCCTGGGCCAATTTTACTGCCAAGCCCTGAATTCGCATGACCTTCTCATAAGAGGTACCCAGCTTGGCCTGGAAGATTACCCCCTTGAGTTTCTCAACGCGCTCCTCGAGGGGGCGTTTTTGATCCTCCTGGAAGAAGAATTGGGCGTCGGCGAGCCTGGCCCGCAGGACCCGCTCATTTCCCTTCCGGACTACTTCCATTGTCCGGGGCCGCGTGTTGCTCACGGCGACAAAGGAGGGGAGCAAGCGCCCTTTTTTATCTACGACGGGGATATACCGCTGGTGGTGCTGCATGGCGGTGATGAGGACCTCCCGGGGGAGCTCCAGGTATCCCTTATCAAAACCGCCGCTCATTGCCACGGGGTACTCCACAAGATAGGTGATCTCCTCTAAAAGTTCTTTGTTTTCGAGGGGGGTCCCCCCTGCCTTCTGGGCCGCCTCCTGTACCTCGCGAAGGATCAATTCCCGGCGTTCTTCCGGATCCACAATGACGCAGGCCTGACGGAGCCCCTCCAGGTAATCTGCCATCCCCGTTACTGTGAAAGGTTCAGGGTGTAGGAAGCGGTGCCCCCTGGTAAGGTGATCGCTTTTGAGGTGCTCCAGGGTAAAGGGTATCACCTCCATGTCAAAGAGCGCCAGGATCCAGTGGATGGGGCGCGCGAAGCGCAGCTCCAAATCGGACCAGCGCATCGATTTTGTAAAGGGGATTGCGGTGATCAAGCGCGGGAGGACCACGGAGAGGATCTCGCGGGTCTGTCTCCCCGCCTCATGCTTGCGCACGCAGAGGTACTCACCTTTCTCCGTTGCTCTTACCTCGAGGTCTTCCACTTGCACCCCTTCCTTTTGGGCGAAGCCGAGGGCGGCCTTCGTGGGCTTGCCTTGTGGGTCAAAGGCAACGCTTTTGGGCGGGCCGATCCTTTCCGACTCCAGGGGGTGCTGTTGATCCTCAAGCTCGGCAAAGATGGTGAGCCGCCGCGGGGTGCCCATTACCAGCATCTCTCCGCACTCCACCCGCCGGGCTTCCATCTCCTTGTGCAGCATCTCCCGCAGCACCTCGAGGGTCTGGGGTATAAAGCGGGAAGGGATCTCCTCTGTCCCTATTTCCAGCAGCATCCCCTTCTTCATTCGCTACTCCTCATCAGGGGATATCCCATCTCTTCTCGCTGACGGAGGTAGCCCTCGGCACAGCCGCGGGCCATTGCCCTCACCCGGAGGATGAATCCCATCCTCTCGGTGACGCTGATTGCCCCCCTGGCCTCCAAGAGATTGAAGGCGTGGGAGCACTTCAGACAATAGTCATAGGCAGGCAGGACCAACCCCTTTTCCAGGAGCCGCTTTGCCTCCCCTTCATACATATCACAGAGCTGCAGGAGCATCCCCACATCGGCCTCTTCGAAGTTGTAGCGGGAGAACTCCACCTCTCCCTGGTGGTGGATGTCCCCGTAGCTGATGTCATCGGTCCAGGTGAGATCGAAGACGTTCTCCACTTCTTGCAGGTACATGGCGATTCTCTCGATGCCATAGGTGATCTCCACCGCAACGGGCTTCAAATCGATCCCCCCTGCCTGCTGAAAGTAGGTGAACTGGGTGATCTCCATCCCATCGAGCCAGACCTCCCAGCCCAGCCCCCAGGCACCCAGGGTAGGGGACTCCCAATCGTCCTCCACAAATCTGATGTCATGGGCCATGGAGTCGATCCCGAAGCTGCGCAGGCTATCCAAATAGATCTCCTGGATGGCGAGGGGTGAGGGCTTCATGATGACTTGATACTGATAGTAGTGCTGCAGGCGGTTGGGATTTTCGCCGTAGCGGCCGTCGGCAGGGCGCCGCGAGGGCTCCACATAGGCGGCATTCCAGGGCTCAGGCCCGAGGACCCGCAGGAAGGTGGCGGGGTTGAAGGTCCCGGCCCCTTTCTCGATGTCATACGGCTGCTGGATGATACACCCCTGCTCGTTCCAAAAACGCTCCAGGGCCAAGATCAACTCTTGTAAGGTCACCTGCTCCTCTCCTAATGTCGTGTCTCAGAAATTCAATGAATAAGTCCCCGGCTAAATCGGCCTCTGTTATTGACACGCATGATAATAACCTCTTTAAAGTCAAAGAATTGGAAAATAAAAACTTATCAAGAGCCGTCGCGACTTATTCATTTTAATTGTAAAACAGGACACTAACCCCCCTGCACCTCTTCCATCACCCGCAATGACTTGAGTCCCTTGCCTAATTGGTGCTGTACGAACCTGGGGAGGATCTCCCTCCCCTCGGTGAGGACCTGAGGTGAGAACCGAATCCCCTCCAGCTTTGCCAAATCCATCCTCATGGCCTGCTCCATGACCTGCAAGGTCTCCCCGGAGATGGCGACTGCCCCCTGGGCATTGATGTGGCATTCCTTACACACCGCTCCGCCATGGCGAAAGCTGAACCACGCACTTTCCCCTTCAGCCAAGGGGAGCTGCTGGTTGCAGATACTGCACTCCGTCACCCGGGGCCTGTAACCCAAGAGGTCGAGAAACCGCAGCTCAAAGACCCGCGGGTACTCCTCACGGGGGGGGGAGCCATTGAGCAAGGTCAAAAAGGTCACCAATAAATCAAAGAGTTGGGGGTTTGACTCCTTCTCCCCGGTCATCTCCTTGACCATCTCGAGGAAATAGCTCCCATAGAGGACCTTGGAGATATCCTCACTGATCCGAAAAAAGGGTTGTATCATATCAGCTTCATCCAATCTGATCAACCCCCCTCGTCCTTCTGAGAATACGATCCTGATATAGGAGAAGGGCTGCAGGTTATTGACAAACCGCCTCTTGCTCCTCTTGGCCCCTTTAGCGATCCCTTTGACCTTTCCCAGATCAGCAGTATAGAGCGTGACGATCAGATCGGATTCCCCGAAATCGACGCGGTGGATTACCACGGCATCGGTCTTGCGCAGTTGCATCTCAATCAATGATGTATGTTAAGGAGTCGGGGCGGCTTCCTCATCGACTCCATGGTGATCTGCATGGTAGGGGTAGGCATGGTTTTTCCTTTTTATATCTTATGGATTAAGACCTCTCTTGGCTTAACGCCATCAGAGGGACCAACGATCCCCTCCTCTTCCATCCGCTCGACGATCCTCGCCGCCCGGTTATATCCTATTCTCATTTTTCTTTGAATGAGGGAGACGGATGCCTGGCCGGTCCTGGCCACAAAGGCCACGGCCTCATCGTATTTTTCATCGAGCTCCTCATCTTCGAGTTCCTTGCGTTCTCTTCGCTCCCGCAGGATATTCCGATCATAGGTAGGCCCCCCTTGTTGGCGCCAGAATTCCACGAGCCTCTTCATCTCTCCCTCGGAGACATAGGCCCCGTGGACGCGCAGCAGCTTGGAGCTTCCGGGCGGCAGAAAGAGCATGTCGCCTGATCCCAAAAGGTGCTCGGCCCCCTGGGTGTCCAGGATGGTCCTGGAGTCGATCTTGGTGGAGACCTGAAAGGAGATCCGGGCGGGGAAATTCACCTTTATCAACCCCGTGAGGACATCCACCGAAGGGCGCTGAGTAGCGAGGATCAGATGGATCCCCGCGGCCCGGGCCATCTGGGCCAGGCGAATGATGGACTCTTCCACCTCCCTGCCCGAGACGATCATAAGGTCGGCCAGCTCATCAATCACCACCAACACATACGGGAGCCGCTTGGGGGATATCACCCCTTCCTCTCCTTCAGTGGGGCGGATCAAGCCCTCCTTGATCTTCTGATTATAGTTCTCGATGTTTTTGATCCCCTGCTCTGCCATCCTGGTGTATCTCCGTTCCATCTCCTCCACCATCCATCGCAGCGCGATGGCCGCCTCTTTTGCATCCGTCACCACGGGCAACAGGAGGTGGGGAATTCCTTCATACGCGGGGAGTTCCAACATCTTGGGGTCGATGAGAAGAAACTTGACGGCGTCCGGTGTGGCCCTTAACAGGAGGCTGCAGATCATGGCGTTGATGGATACGCTCTTGCCGGAGCCTGTCGAGCCGGCCACCAACAAGTGTGGCAGGCGGGCCAGGTCGATTACAAAGGGGTTGCCGGAGATATCCTTGCCGATGGCCAGGGTCAATGTCGACCCGCTGCCCTGAAAGAGGTCGGAGCTTGCCACGTCTTTCAAACAGACGACCTCGCGCACGGGGTTGGGGATCTCGATCCCCACCACCGGTTTGCCGGGGATGGGGGCCTGTATCCTCACGCTGAGGGCGCTCAAGGCCAATGCCAGGTCGTCATCCAGGTTGAGGATCCTGTTGACCTTGACCCCCGGAGCAGGCTCAAATTCATAGACGGTCACGATGGGGCCGGGTCTCACCCCCACCACCCGCCCCTCCACGCCATAGTCCTTGAGCTTGCTCTCCAAGATCTGCGAGTTGGCCCACAGGACATCCTCCGAGACCTTTACCCCTTTGTCCTTCCTGTCCTCCAGGATGGAGAGGGAGGGGAGTTGATAAGTCCCGGTAGCTTGTGTGGGAAAGGGGAGGGATTCCTGCTGCGGTTCGACATCCTGCTCAACCTTCTGGGATAGGATAATGGGGGGGTGGGAGGGACCCTGTCTGATCCTCTGGCTTTTTTTCAGGGCCCTCTTCTTTTTCCATTTCCCCCAGTACAGGTCCTTGATCCGTATTACCCACCGGAAGAACACCTGCACCGCCTTTACCAGCCCCTTCAACCCCTTCCTGAGGGATATGCCTGTGGTCAGTATGGTCGAGGAGATAAATATCAGGATAACCAGGAAGGATGTCCCGACCACACTGAGATATTTCTCCAAAAAGGTCCCCACGACCTTTCCCAAGACCCCCCCGGCTATCCCCTCGTAAGAGAAGACCTTCACCTCACCCAAGAAGATGTCCAGAAGGGCTGCGGTGGAGATGAGCAAAAGGCAAAACCCCACCCTCCGGGGCCCCTTGGCCTCGGGTTTTCTATTGGCGAAGATGGAGATCCCCATCACCAGGAGGGCGATGGGGAGGAGGAAGGAAGAGCAGCCGAAGACCTGCCAGAGGATATCGGAGATATAGGCACCGACCAATCCTCCCAAATTGTGGAGCTGAGATGGGACGGGTTGATAGAGGTTGAAGGAGGGGTCGTGGGGGTGAAAGGAGTACAGGCACAGGATGAGGAAGCCTCCCCCACCGATAGCGATGAGGCCGCCGATCTCCCTGACCAATTCCTTTCTGGACATTTAGGCCCTCCTACATCTCGATGATCACGGGGATGATGATGGGTCGGCGGTCCATCTCCTTGCGGAAGAATCGCTTGAGGGCGCGACGCACCTCATCCTCCACCGCGAGATCATCAGTCTTGGAATCGAGCGGAACACCCTCTAGGGCCTCCTTAATAACCGCTTTAGCCTGCTCTAAGACCTTCCCCATCTTTTCCTCAAAGAGGACCCCCCGGGATATGATGTCGGGACCCGACACCACCTCCCCGGTTTTTTCATTGATGACCATCACAGGGATTACCATCCCGTCCTCGGAGAGTTGCTTTCTGTCCCTCAGGACCACGTCTTCTACGTCTCCTACCTCCTTGCCGTCGACGAAGACCTTTCCGACCTCTACCCGGTCGATGATCTTCCCCGTTCCATTCTGAAAGAGGATTACATCGCCATCTTCGGCCAGGAGCAGTTTGTCCTCGGCTATCCCCACCTCCTTGGCCAGTTGGATGTGCTGGACCAGGTGCCGATACTCACCATGAATGGGGATGAAATACTCGGGGCGGATCAGGTTGAGCATCATCCTCAATTCCTCGCGGTAGCCATGGCCTGAGACATGGATGGCCGAGATCTTTTCGTATATGACATTTGCCCCCCGACGGCAGAGGTGGTTGATCATGTGGGTGATGGCCTTCTCGTTGCCCGGGATGAAGCGGGAGGAGAGGATAACGGTGTCCCCCTTTTTGATCTGGACGTCCTTGTGGCTGTCCGTGGCGATGAGGTTCAGGGCGGACAGGGGCTCTCCTTGGCTCCCCGTCGTAAACAGCAGCAGTTCCTCCGGCGGGTAGTGGTCAATCTTCTTGCTGTCGATCACCCCACTGGGAGGAAAGCGCATGTAGCCGAGTTCTCGGGCGATCCTGGTGTTGTTCACGATGTTTCGCCCTATCAGGGCCACCTTG
>MGQF01000052.1:7648-9570 GCA_001797745.1 Deltaproteobacteria bacterium RBG_13_52_11 | reverse complement strand
GCGGTATCCATTACCTGCTGGATACGCTGGATGTTGGAGGCGAAGAGGGCCACGATGACCCTCCCTGGACTCACCCTGATGATCTCCTCCAGCCTCTGGCCGATCTCACGCTCTGAGAGGGTATGCCCCTCCCGTTCGGCATTGGTGCTGTCGGACAGCAGGGCCAATACTCCCCGTTCCCCGTATTCGGCGAATTTCCTCAGATCAGTCAACTCCCCTCCAGCCGGGGCCTGGTCGATCTTGAAATCTCCGGTGTGGATCAAGATCCCCACCGGCGTCGTGATACCCAACCCTGTCCCGTCAACGATGCTGTGGCACGTCCGGATGAACTCCACCTGGAAGGGGCCGATCTCCACTTGGTCCCGTGGCCGCACCCTCCTGAAATCCACCTTTCCCACCCCCTCGTGCTCCTGCAATTTCTCCCCTACGAGGGCCAGGGTAAAAGGGGTGCCGTAGACCGGGACCTTCAGTTCCTTGAGGATGAAGGGGAGGGCCCCGATGTGATCTTCATGACCATGGGTAAGGATTATTGCCCGCACCTTATTCTTGTTCTGACGGAGGTAGGTGATATCGGGGATCACCATGTCGATCCCCAACATATAGTCCTCGGGAAACATGAGACCCGCGTCGATGACTATAATGTCATCGCCGTACTCCAAGACCATCATGTTGAGGCCGATCTCGCCTAATCCTCCCAAGGGGATCAACCGCAGACCATCATGTTGCATCGGCATGCCTCCTGACAGGAAGAAGGAGGTTAGCACTTATCCTTCCCTTTACCTCCTCCATCAATTGTCTTCTATCCTTCATGGTGAATTCTGTAGTCTTAATGGGTCGTTCTATGACGATCCGTATTGCTCCCTTTTTGATCCTCAGGGTAGTCCTCGGCATGATCGCCCATGTCCCATCGATGGTGATGGGGCAGATGGGTATCCCTGCCTTAATAGCCAGCGTGAATCCCCCATTCATAAAGGGCTGCAGGACCCCGTCAAGGGAGCGGGATCCCTCCGGGAAGATGACTACTGAGGTCCCCTCCTTGATCTTTCGGGCGGCGATCTCCATGCTCCGGTAGGCCTTCTTTTTCTCCGAGCGGTCGAGGCTGATATACCCCGCCGTGCTCATGGCCCACCCCAAGATCGGAATCCTGAAAAGCTCCGCCTTGGCCAGCCAGCGGAACTGCGCGTGGAGGTAAGCCAGCAGGGCGAAGATGTCAAAGCTCCCCTGGTGGTTGCACATGTAGATAGAGGGCTTCCTGGAATCGATGTGCTCCAATCCCGTGACCTGCACCCTCACGCCATTGGCCTTGAGGATCAGCCAACCCCACAACCTGGCATACAGATGTATCACCCGCCCTTGACGGTCAAAGAGGAAGGTCACGAAGGCCATGGCCCCCAGGACCACGGTGGAGAGCACAATGCACGACCAGACAAATACCGTCCTAAGCAAATGCTTCCCCTCTTAAACGATCGATGATCGCTTTTACTTCTTTCTTTATGGCGCCGTTCAGGTCATAGGGTGACATCCCCCTCTTGTCAGCCTCTATGACCTTTTGATTGAAGGAGAGGTGCCCCAAGAACTGTATCTCGTTGAGGCCCTCCTCGATCAACGCCCGGTCCTCGAGGGAGGTCACCTTGTTCCCCACGCCGTACACCTTTTGCACGCCCAGGTCCTGGGCCAATCTCCAAATCTGGTGGGCCGTGGAGATGCTCCGCTGCCCTGGCTCCACCACGATGATGAAGGCATCGACATATTTGGTGCTGCCCCGCGTGAGGTGCTCCAGGCCTGCCTCCATATCGATGATGACCACCTCATCCCTTTTGACCAGGATGTGGTGGAGCAACCCCTTGAGCAGGACGTTCTCCGGGCAGAAGCACCCGCCTTCGGCCTGGGGGATATTCCCCAGGATAAGGAGCTTCACCCCG
>MGQF01000052.1:7414-7587 GCA_001797745.1 Deltaproteobacteria bacterium RBG_13_52_11 | reverse complement strand
CGCCAAACTGCCCCTTTTGGGCCCCGGTCCGTTCCTCCACCAGAGGGGTCATCTCCGCCAAGGGGGTGATTCCCTTGAGGAGTTCCGCGGGGAAGCCCAGGGCTGAGGCGAGGTTGGCATCTGGGTCGGCGTCTATGGTCAGGACCTTGTATCCCTCATCAGCCAGGTACCGG
>MGQF01000052.1:5421-7305 GCA_001797745.1 Deltaproteobacteria bacterium RBG_13_52_11 | reverse complement strand
AGCAAACAAGCATTTTTATTACAATAAGGAGGGTTGAGAAAATGAGGGTGATCAAACGGTTCATTAGAAGTACCTTGTTGGTGCTCGTAACCTTGACCTTTATATTTGCTTTTTTACCCGCCACAGATTCCCATGCCAAAACAGCCAAGGAGATTAATAAGGAGGTCAATGCCGCTTTGAAGCTGTTCGCACAGCAGGTGCAAGGCGGAAGTCAATTTCTCAAGGCTGCAAAGGGTGCGCTTGTCGTACCCAACATCGTCAAAGCAGGTCTCGGTGTGGGAGGGGAGTATGGTCAAGGAGCCCTGAGGATTGGCGATAAAACAGTCGCTTATTACAGTCTTGCAGCGGGTTCGATCGGATTCCAGATCGGAGCTGAGAAGGTGAATCTCATTCTCATCTTTATGCAGGAGCAGGCCCTTAAGAATTTCCGTGCACGTTCCGGCTGGAAGGCGGGGGTGGATGGCACGGTAGTCTTTATTGACAAAGGGAAGGAGAAATCCGTTGATACGACCAACATCAAGGATCCCATCGTCGGCTTTCTCTTTGGCCAGAGGTGTCTCATGGCAAATATAGCCATAGAAGGTGCGAAGTTTACTAAAATCGTGCGATAGAAAAAAAGAAAGGGGGGCTCTTTTTTACCCCCTGATGATTTCCCGGGTCACCCCTCCGGGTCCAAAGAGGGGCCGGGCTTGTTTTTCTCCTGTCAGATGAGGAAAATTCTATAGGTTCGCTTCCGTTTTTGTAAATAGTGGTTGTATAATTATAGTATGGAGGTAGGATATCCGAGGGTACGCAGCTTATAAAAAGTGGTTATTGACGAGGACAAGAGTCTCGAAAGCACAAGGAGGGAGACATCCCCGTGGTCAGAGTCAAGATTCACACGATCTTAGAATTAAAAGAAATTCTGGGCCAACAGGTTATTGAGCTTCCCATCCCACAGGGAAGCACTGTCAAGGCATTACTAGGTTTAATGGTCGATAAATGGGGAGCAAGACTTTCCCCCTATTTTGCTGATTCAGAGCATGGCCGTCATCTCCCCCCGATCCGCATCTTGGTCAACGGGCAGGACATAGGATTCCTGAATGGTATGGAGACCGAACTTCGGGATGGAGATGAGATCCTCATACTTCCCCTTGTGGGCGGAGGCTAGAAGGGGGAAGTCCCGACCTTATCTTTTGCAAGGACTGTTGCGCTAGGGGGCTTTTTTATATTTTTTGAATTTATTATCATTGTATCATCTCGTTCGTGGAGGGGCCTTTTTAAAAGTCCAAAATAGTTCCAGGCTTTACTGAGAGGGAGGAAGAAGAGGGCCTCTCTTTTTCAGGCCCCTGATGATCTTCGATGTCTCCTCTTCTTCGTGAGGGGTGAGGGGGATCTGACCGAAACGGACCCGATAGTAGAGGGAGGTAATCTTCTCCAACCAGGGGGAGAGATTACTTTCCTCTCGGCCCACCCTCTTGGCAAATTCATAAGGAGTTTCATTAGCCCGTTTGGTGATCTTTTTCTTTTCGAAGATCTTTAACATCTTGAGATAAAAAGAGATCTCGTAGGGGACTTCGCCCACCCGATGCGCACCGAGCGTCCTTTTCCTCTTTTTAAATCCCCAGGCAAGCAACAGGATGCAGACAACAGCAGCCAAGGCCGCTAAGAAGTAAGCGGGGGACTGAGCAGTCTTCTCCCTGACCCTTTGCAACGGAAGGGAATGGGGTAAAAGGCGTAGGTCCATTACCTTCCGCTGAAAGGCCAAGAGGAGCCTGATTTGATCCCTGCGAGAGTACTGAATGATATAGCGGTTCCATTTGAGTTTGAGAAAGTCGTAATACCTATAGAGGGAGGATACGAGAGGCGGAAAGGCTTTGGCTTCAGTAGCTGGTGTGGGGTCAA
>MGQF01000052.1:0-5394 GCA_001797745.1 Deltaproteobacteria bacterium RBG_13_52_11 | reverse complement strand
AGGTCTCAATCCACGTATGTGCATCTCGTTGGCGCACCATGAAGTATCTCCCGAGAGAGTTCCATTCGCCTTGGACAAAACCGCTGACCAGGCGGGTGGGTACTCCCACCCGCCGCAGCAGCAGGGCTGCTGCCGTGGCGAAGTGCTCACAGTAACCCTCTCGATCGTGCAGCAAGAAATCTTCCAGGGGGGGGAAACGTCCATCCCGCTTTGGGTTGAGGGAATACGTATAATTGTTCAGAAGATAGGTGATCACACGGTGAACCTTTTCTTTGGGCACTGTCGCCCCCGCAACAATCTCCTGGGCCAATGCCAAAACCGCTTTTTCCCCTTCAGGTAATTGGAGATAGACCTCTGCCGGCCTCTCAGCAAATCCTTGATACCCTTGCCCCCATGGTTGTGGGGCTGAGTAGACCTCATAGTTGTATCTTACCTGCGGTGGGAATGGGAGGTGGAGGCCCCCTCCTTTATCGATGAGCAGATGAGAGAAGTCACCGCGAATCTCAAGGGCAGGGTGAAGGCAGAAGAGAATATCGGTCCCCAAGGGTTCCAGCATAATTATCTGATAGATAACTTCTGTGCTCCCCATCTCCCGATGGAGGCTAACTCTTCCTTTCATCCGTGGGATCTTCTCCACAGCATCTTCCTTCTCCCAGGTACGACCATCCCACCGTGCAAAGCTCATTCCCCGCCAATAGAAAGGGAACGCAGGTCGCTGTTTAAACTGAGGAAGCTCTACCCTCATCACCACGCGATTATCCAAGTTGACGGGTCCGACAGTGCCTAGGTCCACAACGTCAGCGTAGCCCGACGATGTTCCTCCCCATCCTTCCCTTCCGCTGACACTGAGGGTGATCCTGGGGAGGGTGAAAAAGAGAAGGATGGTGATGAGGAAGGAGCCAAAGGCAACCCCCGTGATGCCCAGAAAGAGAGAGGGTGAGGTCAGAGAGCGGGGAGGATGGGGCAGGGTAGGATGTTGCTCCATTACCCTCTTGAGATGCAGCAGAAAGAGAAACCAGATCCCGAAGAGGAGCAAGATGAAGAGAAAGAAGAGGTAGTAGAACTGGGAGGTCAATACCGCCGCGGCCAACACCGTGAGGAGACCCAGGCCGGCCAACTGGAAGTAGTCTTTGGCCTTATCGAGGTGAAAGAGCTTGACTGCCTGGACCACGATGAGGAACTGGGTAAAAGCAACGAGGAAAGGGGTTTGGAGGATCAAAAACAAGAACAGGAAGTAACCGAAAGAGAGGATTACGATGATATTAAAGAAATATCTCCCCTCTTTTGGATTCCAGAGGATGCTCAGGGGATGGGCCGCGAGGGTGAGGAGCCATAGAGGCACCGGGATCTCATTGGTGAGGATGACGCAGATGAGCCCGCATAAGATCAGGGCATGGGAGGTGATGCGCAGCAGGAGGTCAATCCTCTTCTCTCCATTGACCATCTTTTACCTCCCTACCCCCAAGACTATCGTTAGGGCATCAGCTGAAGGGGATACGGTTTGTTTCCGTTCCCCTCGCCGGGGTTCCACCAAGGCCAAGGCCCTGAGCATCCGGTGCAGATGGCTATCACCCCCTTGGGGAGGGATAACCTCTGCTCCCAGGGAGAGTCCGACCAAGAAGTCTTGTTTCTTTAAGAGATGATACGCCAGAGAGGCTGCCTTCGAGACGCCTTCCTCAAAGAGGTTTAGGTCTGAAGGGGTAGCTTCTTTTGGCACGGCAGTGTCAAGGACAATGTGTACTTTCTTCATGGCCGGCCGCTCAAATTCCTTCACCATTGGCTGGGAGCGTTTGGCAGTGCTACGCCAATGGATGTCCCGCGAGGTGTCGCCGGGGAGATATTCCCGTACAGCAAAGATGTCTTCACCTCTTCCCTTGCGCGGCCTGGACCTCGATCCTTCATCCCCGTGAGCTTGCTCCAGCAGAAGCTCCTCTCTGGGCAGCAATGGCGGGTAGACCAAGACCTCGCGGAATTCCTTTATTCGCGCACCCTTGATAAAGAACCCAAAGGGGAAGCGGGTGAGGAGATGGGGTTCATGGAGCCGATAAATGCCGCGGCGAGGAAAGGAGAGGCGATAGACCTGGGTCTGCGTCTTTTGGGGGCCGACCCGGAAGAGATAGGCCAACCCCCCCTTGTTTTCTCCATCTACCTGTTCCTCCAACTCCAGAGAGAAGGAGGGGAGGTATCTCTTTTTGTTGGTGACCTTCAACAGGATTCTACAGGGAGTGCGGGCAAAAATATAAGGAGGAAAGGTGCGTTTGACCTCTAACCCCTTTACCCCCCATTCGGAGAGGAAGCCGGAGGCGATGATCAGGCTCAAGAGCATCGCCAAGACGAGATATAACAGGTTGTTCCCGGTGTTTACCGCTGCAAAACCGATGGCGATAGTGATGAGGATGAATTTTCGCCCTTCCGGTGTAAACCGGAGAAAGCGGTTGATGATGGAGATTTGCAGGCCCATTCTTTAACTGGTAGTGTTTGTTCCGTTACTTTACTACAGTGGTACGGGGATGTGGTCGAGGATCTCCATGAGGTCCCTCTCGGCCTCCCCCTGGAAACCGTCTGTCCCATACCCGGATGCCGGGATGATCCTATGGGCGAGGACGGGGAGCACGAGCGATTTTACGTCGTCGGGGATGCAGTAGTCCCGCCCCTCCATAAAGGCCTTGGCCTTGGCGGCCCGTATGAGGAAGAGGGCTCCCCGGGGGCTGATCCCCAGGCGGAGATGGTCGGAAGTCCTGGTGGCTGTCACAATTGCCATGACGTAGGTGAGGATCTCATCATCCACCCGTATCTCATCCGTCAGCTGCTGCATATCGATCACTTCTTGACCCGACATCACCGGCTGAAGCCTCTTGACCTCTTCTTCTATCCTGGGGTGGGTGAGGATCTCCTTTTCCTCGGCTAAGGGGGGGTAGCCCATGTGGGTCCGCATCATGAAGCGATCCAATTGCGACTCAGGGAGTGGATAGGTACCTTGATACTCCAAGGGATTTTGGGTGGCTACCACCATGAAAGGTTGGGGCAGGGGATAGGTCTGGCCATCCACCGAAACCTGAAATTCGTTCATCGCTTCCAGGAGGGAGCTTTGGGTCTTGGGGGAGGTGCGGTTTATCTCGTCTACCAGGACGATGTTGGTGAAGATGGGTCCCGGCTTGAATTCAAAGGTGCCTGTATGGGGATTATAGATGGGGACCCCTAAGATATCCGAAGGGAGGAGATCGCTCGTGAACTGGATCCTCTGAAAGGCGGAATGGATGGACATGGCCAGACTCTGGGCCAAGAGCGTCTTTCCCACCCCAGGGGCATCCTCGATGAGGAGGTGCCCCCTGGCGAGTAAGGTGATGATGGCGAGGGAAATGGCCTCGGGCTTGCCTTTTATCACCCGGCCTATATTCTTATGCAGGACATCGATCTTTTTGCGGACCGTATCCGTCTCCTTTTTCTTGATGCTGGTCACTATGTATGGGTTCCTTTTTATCCTATTATTTGGTTTAATTTTACCAGAAATTAGATAGGGGGGCAAGGGGAAATGAGGTGAGGGGAGAAGATAAGAGGGGCGTTCTGTTATAAATAATCTTTTAGAACCAATACGTTGATTTCTTTTATCTTTTTAAGGGTGGCATCGTTTGTCAGAAATACGTCAGCATCGATATCGAGAGCGGCGGAAACCTGAATAGCATCTATCGTTCTGAGATTCGGATATTTCCCTCTCAACTTGCCTGCCTTATCGGCTATACTTTCAGAGATTTCTATGAGACTGATATTCCTGCCGAATTTGAGGAATTCTGCAAATCTTCTGGCCAATTACTCATCCCCAGCCTCAATCGGTTTAGGCAGAACCTCAGTAAGCGTCACTACCGAGGAAAAGGCAAAGAATTTGCCTGTCTGTAAGGCATCTATGATGGTTTTTACGAGGGGACCAAACTGTGGATGGGCCTCTATGTAATAGATGATTGGTGCTGTATCTATAAAAATAGTGTTTATCTGCGCAATGTCATCCGAGAGATTCAGAGTCTATCCTCTCTCTGCCGATTGACATAGTCTTGTGCATCTTCCTTTCCCCATAATCCCTTCCCAAGCCCATACAGCTTATTCCAGTCAAGCCTTTTTTTAGAAGCGAGGCCGGTCTTCCTGAGCCGTTGGGCAAGTTTTTCAACCAACTTTAACTGTTCGTGGGGTGTTAGGCTTTCAATAACCTTTTCTATTTTCTCTAAATGTGCTTGCTTTCTCATCTTACAACCTTCTTTCTCATGGTATCTGATTTCAAATTACAAGATCACCAGACCTCATCATGTTTCAAGGCGGCGGCGTTGCTCAGTGTTTTATCCCTTTCCTCCGCAATGGCAGACAGGGCCACGTCCTCCTCAATCTCCAATGCCTCTTTTACGAGATCACGCACTTTCAGCGACAATGACACCTTATCTCTTTTGGCGAGCTGCTTAATAGCCGTATATAAGGGCTCTTCTAATACGACATTGATCCTTGGATTTTTTGTCGGCATGAGTTCAAATCTCCTATGGACTTCAGTGTAACACTTTTAACGCACTGGGTCAGCGGGCTCTGCGAGCATCTTTCGTTCGGGTAACACATAATAGCGGAACGTCGCGCCCGAACAATGAAAATTCAATTTGCCACCCTCCCCCTTTGATGGGGGAGGGTAAGGGTGAGGGTGGAGGTGGAGGGGGAAAGGATACTAGAACTTGTTGACAATGCCCGAATAGTCATTATCTATGGCCATCTGATCGAGTATCAGGGATATTTGACCGCGATGATGGGTTTGATGGTTGAACAGGTGAAGAAACACCAGCCACGCTGTCTTTTTCATATCTTTCCCATCCCAGCTTTTATATTCCATTACTGAATCATATTGCTTCTCTGATAACAGCTCACATGCCTGCTGGATAGCCTCATCCACACCAAGCCGGATCGGCTTCAAGACGGCGAGGCTCGGCCATATGATTTCTTTCCACCCTTTCATCTGAAATTCCGGCAGTTTTGGCTTGATCATTGCCAGTTCCGGAAATTGGCTGCAAAACCGCTTTAACCACATGACATCGACGACGAGAATGTGATTCAGAAGACCAAGGATGGAACCGAAGAATGAACGGGCATCCGCAGCAATCTGCTCGGCAGTGAGTTTTTCCAAGATCCCAACCATCTCCGTATTGGTTTTGGCGTTATACTTGGAGAGTATTTGGAATAGCTCTTTCATCGAGACCTCCTATAGTTTCTCCTGGCAATAATAGTACCTGAATCTTCCGCCTTGGCATTTTTGCCAATAAGGCCGGTTTGCGCCGTGTGACTGAAGGACATAGGGCGCTCGCGGCAACCAGGGGTTTAGGGTAACGGCGTGGTTGCGTTGTCTCACTTGTCGGAAGTATGCCTCATAGC
>MGQF01000051.1:3157-7160 GCA_001797745.1 Deltaproteobacteria bacterium RBG_13_52_11 | reverse complement strand
GACCATGTGGCGTCCCAGAGAACCGAAGAAGACTGAGTTCCATGAGAAGGTTTGGGAGCCTCTCTGTCAACAATACGTCCTGTGGTCACAGCGCATCGTGTTGGTCTGTTCGAACTGGTATCTTTTTTCCGGTATCCGCGGCGTATTCTCGTCAGCCCTAACGGCGAATGCCGTGATTGTCGCCTACACAGTCCTGCTCGGTGTATTTCTCCAGATCATCATTCACAAGAGAGATTTCCTCAGAGACTTCAGGGCATGGCGCTATCGTCTAAGAGCCGCCCATGCCGCCACGTCGGCAAGGGAGATCGAGAAGGCTCGGCCGCGAGCCGCAAAAATGCAGGCCCGCGAACGCCAGCGGGAGGAAACGCTAGTCGCTCGCGCGATCAGCGAAGCCGTGCTGTCCGCACTGATCAATGTCGTATTGGCGGGATTCGTCGTGCTGCTGTTTTCGCGAGACTTCACTCCCCTCCTCGGCGGATTCGTCGGATTCGCCGTGCTGGTGTTCGTCATTGCAGGCGGGGCGATCATGTCGATTGCCCAATTCCGCTCTGGGCGGCCTGACCCCATCAACATATTCTTTGGCCTCCTCTGCAGCATTCCGGCCTTCATTTACGTAGCCGTATCTGTTAGAATGTTTGAACTCCTGTAGCCCCACTAATGGAATTGAAAGGAACTGCCAACCAGCCGTCGGAGGCGTTGGGCATCTCAATGGAGGAGACACATGAGAACTGAAAGAAGCGATATCCTCACTTTTCTATTCTGGGCAAACTTCGCTGCTTTTTCAGTGCATATACTGGATGAAACTCTTATGGGAGGTGGCTTTGTGGCCGGCATCCAGAGGCACTTCTGGCTTGGCTTTACAATGTCCGACTTCTTTACAGCAAACGCCTATTACCTGATTCTAATAGCAATCGTTAACTTGCTCTATGACTGGCGAGGCGGTTGGTTTGCAGTCATTCCTCTGGTCTTGGTGTGGGAGCGCTCTTTGAACGGTCTCTGGCATGTTGGCTGGACACTCTTCTTCAAGGAGTATTCCCCTGGTCTTGTGACAAGCCCCATGTTCTTTGTTATTCTCTATCTTTCATATCGCTATGGTGTACTGAAGGGACACATGCGGCAGGCCGCATTCTTCGGAGGGGGTATCATCGCTATTGTTCTGGAAACTCTACTACTGTCCTCTCTATGGTGGGCTCATTGAATCCATTAGGATGTGTGTAATGCCCAACAATCGAATCCAGAGGATGGCTAATAGCCACGGCCCGAGATTTGGGGTCGGACCTAGGTAACTATTCGATATGGAAGACAAAAGGGCTGAATTATGGTGCTTATGAAGGACTTAGAATGATATTCTTTGAGATGAAAAAGAGGGTTTAAGCACTTAATAAGGAGGGCAATGCCCTCACGGGGATAGCGCGGTCTAATCAAAGGAGAAAAGGACGCTACTTCAAAAATTGACTGAAAACTTAATTTTGGTATAATTGATGAAGATTCGTTTTTATATTGATAAAGAATCCGGGCTTCCGCACATTTACAGACATGGGGTGCGGGAAGATGAGGTCGAGGATGTACTCCAAAAACCCGGCGAGGATCGTCCGGGCAAGGAGAACTCTCGAATCGCTGTCGGATAGACACGGGGCGGACGATATCTTCGAGTTATTTATGTCCCCGATCCTGAGCCAGACAGTGTTTTTGTAATCACCTCATATGAATTGGTAGGAAAACCTCTTAAAGCGTATCGGCGTCGAAGCCGAAGGAGACAAAAACGATGAAACAAAATAAGTTCCCAAAAGGATGGGACGAAGAGCGCGTCAGGCGCGTTCTTGAACATTACGAAGCTCAGACTGAGGATGAAGCGGTTGCCGAAGACGAAGCTGCTTGGGAAAATGCATCCCAGACTTTCGTTGAGATTCCGAATGAACTAGTTCCTGCTGTGCGGGAGTTGCTTGCTAAAAATAAGGTAGCCTAATTTTTATCCAGAAGCAACGTCGCCCGTTGCCCCCCTATCAGTCAGGCGACTTCTTGAACCGGTATCCCACCCCCCTCACCGTCTCGATGAAGGAGTGCTTCCCCCAGTCGAGCTTCGCCCTGAGCCTGCGGATGTGGACATCCACCGTTCTGTCGCCGCCGTAGTAATCGTACCCCCATATTTTGTTGAGCAGGGCCTCGCGGGTGAAGGCCCTGCCGCTGTTGGCAGCGAGGAACGTCAAGAGCTCGTATTCCGTAAAGGTGAGGGTGAGGGTTTTTCCCTCGAGGGTGATCTCCCTGCGAGCGAGATCGATCACCAGGTCACCGCCTCTGATCAGGTCTTTGCTATCGACCGCGTATGTCTCCTTCAGGACCTTTTCTACCCTGAGGGTTATTTCTTCCATTTCGCACGGTTCGATAGCGAAATCATCCACCGCGAAAAGGATCCCCTTGGTCTTTTTCAGAGCTCCTTTGGGTATGAGGGACAAGATTGGGATTGGTCTTTCTCGCCCCAGCTTCCTTATTGTCTCGATTATGGGAGAGGCGGCAATGGGGTTTTCGAGGGCTAGGATGACGAGGTCAGGGGCCCTGTCGGCGATTTCTTCGTCTACGGTTTCATGAGGCGATATGTGGTCACAGACGATGTTCCGCGCAGCGAGCTCGCCTGCTATCGCGTGCCCCTTTTCAACCTCTTTACTGATGAGGAGGATCTTAAACAATGGTGCACCGTCTTATTATCCCGCTTGAGGAATGGGAGAAAAACCTTTGCCTTCGGGAGAGGCCTGTGGTTCGTTAGTAAAAGGGTTCAAGGGTTCCATCCCGCTCCTTAATTCTGATTTTATGGACTGCGGGATCCCGCAAAGCGGGAGGATTCCAGGGTTCAAGTAAAAGCGTTTATCCTCCGTTATTATCACGATCCTATCTCGTGGGCGAGGATGATGGCCTCAGCTACTTCCCGCATAGAGCGGCGGGTGTCCATGCTCTTTTTCCTGATGCGCCTGAAGGCCTCTCCCTCGTCAAGTTTGGACTCCTTCATCAAGATACCCTTGGCCCGCTCCACGAGCTTCCTCGTCTCCAGCTCCTCCTGGATCACCTTGGTCTTCACCATCAACTCGGTGTTCTCAATACAGATGGCCGCCTGATTGGCCACCGTGGTGAGAACAGCCTCCTCGGTGTCGGTATAGTGGTGCGGGTAGGATGTATAGCAGTTTATCACCCCGATCACGTTACCCCGCACGACCATGGGGACGCTCAAGAGAGAGCAGAGGCCCTCTTTGCGTGCCAACTCCTTTTCCTTAAATCGGGGTTCCTCAAGGACATTGTAGACCCTGAAGGGCTTCTTTTCCTCAGCCACTCGGCCCACCATCCCTTCACCCAGCCGCAGGACCCGCTCCTTGAGGTATTCCTCGCTTATGCTCTGGGTGGCCTCCAGAGAGAGGGTCTTTGCGTCCTCATCCAACAGCCAGAGGGAGCAGATCTTAGAGTCCATTACGTTGGCTGTAACCGTCACGATGAGCCTCAGGATGTCCTCCAAGTAGTGGTCGGATGAGATGGCCTTGCTGATCTCAGAGAGGGCCCTGATCTGCTCGGCATAGGAGGGCTCTTCCCTCTGCTCTTTCCTTCTATTGTTTTTAGATGCCATGTTTATAAGAGGTCTTTTTTGTACAGGTACTCGGCGTTCAGGATGGCCGCCCCGGCCGCCCCCCGGATGGTGTTATGGCTGAGTACAAAGAATTTGTAGTTGAGGATAGAACATTTCCTCAGTCTCCCCACCACACAGGTCATCCCGTTTCCTTCATCCCTGTCCCGGCGTGGTTGGGGGCGGTCGTCCTCCTTCCGGTAAATAATAGGAGGGGAGGGGGCCGACGGGAGTTTATGGCTGTTCAAGGGATCGAATTCCTGCCAGGCATCGATCAGGTCGTCAAGTGACGCCTTTTGTTTCAACCCCACGCTCACGCTCTCCAGGTGGCCGTCCTGAACATGCACCCTGGTGCAGGAGGCGCTAATCTGGAGGTCGGCGAAGATAAACTTTCCACTG
>MGQF01000051.1:2941-3105 GCA_001797745.1 Deltaproteobacteria bacterium RBG_13_52_11 | reverse complement strand
CGGCGGGTCTTCTGCCGGGGGATGATGTCGAGATGGTCGGCGTTTACCTCGGGAATTAAAAGAGGCACATCGGGGTCCATCCTGTGATTGCGCGAGTTGCTGCTCACCACATATCCCTCCTGGGCGAATGCTTCTTCCAGGGGGCCGGCCACACTGGAATCGAG
>MGQF01000051.1:0-2874 GCA_001797745.1 Deltaproteobacteria bacterium RBG_13_52_11 | reverse complement strand
GGGGGGATATCACCCTCTACCTTCCACCTTCCCTGCATCACCTCAGCGTAGGTACGATTGGCACTGCGCTCCGAGGCCGCGACTTCGGTGACCTCGAACCACGGATGTCCCTCCAGAAGCTGGATAAAACGCTGTCCCACCATCCCGGTAGCGCCTAGAACCCCGACCTTGATCCTTTTCATCGATTTTCGAACCCTCTCTTTATGACAGTGCCCACACTATAACAGAAGCGCTATTAAAGATCAACGGCCGTGGCTCAGATCCAGTAGGGGGTCTGTATCCTTGTTCTCACGCTCGGCGATCTGATGGAGCCTGGTGACCAGCTCACGGAACGCCCTGAAATCCTTAAACCTAAGCTCCATCTTGAACACCTCGCCCTCAAAGAAAGGTGGAGGGAGAAAAGAGATCTGTGGGGGGAGGGAAATGGATTGTTTGTAGTCGGCGAATCGCTGTTCCTTCGCCGCAAGCAGGGGGAATCTCATCCTCTTCACGATCCGCCTCAGCCGCTCGAGCCGCTGAGGACACGGGGTTTCCAAATCGCCGAGGACCTCTACGATATCACCCCTGGCAAGCAAGGAGGAGACGGGCATTCTATCCCTCAAGGAGATCTCCCGCAGAGAGGAGATAATCTCTCTGACGCGGTTTTCCCCTGGCCTCAATGCCTCCACCAGAGGGAGGATGGCCTTTTGACCATCCTTGTCGAGGTGAAGGAAGTGGATCGCAGTGGAGAGGGAGAAGGCCTCCCTTGCCAGGTACTCACGCATTTTTCTTTCCAATCCCAAAAGGGCGGTTACCTGCCGCAACATCCTCATGTGGGGTTGAAGGCCAAACAGGGGGAGGTAGCAATCTATCACCTCCCTTTCAGGTACCCCAAAAGAGAGCAACTTTTCGAGGGCTAGGGCCTTCTCCACGAGGTTGAGGCGGCGGGTGAGATTGTGCCCTATAGTCATCAACAGGGCCTGGAGGTCATCGAGCTCGCCTTGCCGATAGACAATAGCCTCTGCCTCGGTGATAGCGAGGCGACGAAGAGCCTCGGCCCTCTTGAAGCCGCAAACGATCTGATACGTTTCGTCTGTCCTCTCCCGCAGGATGAGGGGTTCCAAGAGGCCGACCAGCTTGAGGGAGGCCAGCAGGGGCTCCAGATCCGCAATAAAGGTGATGAGAAAGGTCGTATCCTCCAGGTCGAGCTTGGTTACGGGAATACTCTCTAATCTAAGCATGTTTCTCTCCGTTTCTCATAGTTTCACACAAAAAGATTATACTGTCGCTTTATTATGCGTGCCAAGGGATTTCTCCCCTTTGCAAAGCTAGGTTGATAGGATTCTTGTGTTTAAATTCAAAAAGGTTATATTAATGGAGAAACTGCTGGGAGAGGGATACACCTTTTTTGACTGTACGTAAAGATGATATATGGTAAGACATTATGAGTTATAGGCGAGAGATGGAGGGGGGGTTAGAAACAAGAATCGAAACCCTGGCCCAATGGGTGTATGAGTCGAAATATCTGGTGGTCTTCACCGGGGCTGGGGTGAGTACGGAGTCGGGGCTGCCGGATTTCAGGGGGCCTGATGGGATCTGGACGCGTCAGGAAAAGGGGCTCCCGCCGCCCCCTATGCAGCGCCCCTGGTCCGAGATGGACCCAAATCAAGGCCACTATGCCATCCGGGCGCTCCAGGATTTGGGAAAGCTGAAATTTCTGATCTCCCAGAACGTGGACAACCTCCACCTCAAATCCGGGATCCGTCAGGAGCTGCTGGCAGAGTTGCACGGCAACATCACCAAACTCCGATGCCAGCGCTGTGGGAAGCAGGTGGAGAAAGCAACCGGGGCGTCCCGGTGCAGCTGTGCAGGGAGGTTGGTTCCCAGCGTGGTGGACTTCGGACAATCCCTCCCGGAGAAGGATCTGAGCGAATCTTTTTACCACTCGGAACGGTGCGACCTCTTTGTGGCAATTGGTTCCAGCCTGGTGGTCACACCCGCGGCCAACATGCCTGCCGTGGCCCTGAGGGCAGGGGCTCAGTTGGTGATCATCAACCATGGCGAAACACCCTTAGACAAGCACGCACACCTGCGTTTTCACGAGGGCGTTGGGAAGGTCCTCCCCAAGGCCGTGGCCCTGCTGAAGCGGAAGATAAGGGGGTGAGCCAATGAATTCCTTTCTTGAGGCCACCGAGGCCATTGATTGCGATCATCCTCAGATTCGGGATCTGGCCTACCAGGTCATCCACGGTGCACGGGATGTGCATGAGAAGGCACGGCGGCTCTTCGATCTTGTTCGGGATACCATAAAGTATAACCCCTATTCTCCCTTCTTTCTCATGGAGCACTACAAGGCCACCACTACGCTGCGTCGGGGCAGGGGATATTGTGTCCAAAAGTCGGTCATGCTCATCGCCCTCGCGAGGGCTGCCCAGATCCCTGCACGATTGGTCTTCGCCGACATGCGCAACTACCGAGTACCAGAAAAGTTGGCGGGGATGATGGCGACCAACCTCTTTGTCTTCCATGGCTATGTGGAGTGGTTTCTAGGGGGTCGCTGGGTGCGTGTGACTCCATCCTTTGAAAAGGAGCTGTGTCGAGAACAGGGGTATCCTCTGGTGGAGTTCAACGGCCGAGAGGACGCCATCCTCCCCTCCCTCGATGCCGAAGGCCGAAGATTCGTGGAGTATGTTCGGCATCACGGCACCTTTGCCGATGTCCCCTTGGATCTGATCTTGCGGGCCTGGGAGCGGGCCTACGGGAATGAGAGGGTTGAGGAGTGGAAGAAGAGTTTTCGGGAGTAGTTTTCGGAAGATTTTGCTGTTATCCCAAAATGATAATGTCCTGTTTCGCCAATGTAGAAATGTCCTTTTTTAGGCATGCTAGGATGCCCTT
>MGQF01000050.1:150242-153607 GCA_001797745.1 Deltaproteobacteria bacterium RBG_13_52_11 | reverse complement strand
GAGATTGAAATCGTGGTGATCGCCGCCTATCCACGGAGGGGATAAAGGAGAAAGATACCTCACACCCCTTTTCCCTCGCGGTCTTATCGCCCCCTTGAGAAGGGGGGGGCGGATAAGATGCGGAGGGGAATTATCTTTTTTACCTGTAATCTTCCTTACAGATCGGCAATCAGAAGGGTTCTACCTTGGATAAAAAGAAGATATTTTAATATTTAAAATAAAAAAAAGAGCAAATTGCTGGATTTTTGCTCTATCTATCCTAGAAAGCCATTTTCTCCCTTTGACAAGATGTTCTGATCCTTGCTATTTTATTAGCACTCGTTTAAAATGAGTGCTAATAAACAATGGAGTGTATGACAATGGAAGAGAAGCTCCCAGTAGTAAGTGATAATCTCGGCCACTATCTCGCCCAAATCAATCGGTATCCTATTTTGAGCCCGGAGGAGGAGTTTGTTCTGGCGGCACGGTATAAAGAGACAGAAGATGTGGAGATCGCCCACAGGCTCATCACCGCCAACCTCAGGTTTGTGGTCAAGGTGGCCTTGGAGTACAAGGGCTACGGGCTAAAGCTCCTCGACATAATTCAGGAGGGGAACATAGGCCTGATGGTGGCCTTGAAAAAGTTCGATCCCCATAAGGGGTATAGATTCATCTCCTACGCCATCTGGTGGATACGGGCATACATCCAAAACTTCATCATCAAGTCCTGGAGTTTGGTTAAGATGGGGACCACCCAGATTCAAAAGAAGCTCTTCTACAAGATGGGGAAAATCAAGGGCCTCGCTCATGAGGAACACCAAGAAGAAAAAATTGAGGAGCTGGCCCAAGAGCTCAATGTGCGCGGTTCAGATATCGAGGAGATGCAGAAAAGATTTGCTGGTCGGGACCTCTCTTTAGACGCCAAGCTGGACCTTGATCAAGGTACCACCTTCTTGGATCTCTTGCCCGATCTCTCCCCTGACCAGGAGAATCTCCTGGGAGAACGGGAAGAGGATGAGGTCCTCAAGGATGAAGTAGAGGCGGCCCTCGGGGACCTGAGTGAGAGGGAGAGGTTCATCGTCCGTCATCGCATTATGGCCGACGACCCCTTGACGCTGCAGGAGTTGGGGGATCAATTTGATATCTCCAGGGAACGCATCAGGCAAATTGAGGGTGAGGCCCTGAGAAAACTGAAGGTGAAGTTGGCAGGTGCTGCAGGTACTGAACTGACGTGGGGGATGGCCTAATCCAGTTCACCAGTTCCGGGGCCAGGGGAGGTCCTTCTCCTTTTTCTTCACCAATTTTACCACTTGATCCAGGATAATATCGGCGACCTCATCCTTACTCAGGATGGGGACTTTTCTGACCTTCCCTTGGGCGTCTAAGATCTTGACGATATTGGTATCCACCCCAAACCCCGCCCCTGCTTGGGTGACGTCGTTGGCTACGATGAGGTCGAGATTTTTCTCCTTTAATTTTACCCCGGCATTCTCCATGAGTTCACTGGTCTCGGCAGCAAAACCCACGAGGATATGGTTACGCCTCTTTTCTCCCAGCTCTTTCAGGATGTCAGGATTTCTATCCATCTCTAAGAGATACGTCCCGTTTTTCCTCTTGGTAATCTTTTCCGTGAGGCAATCTTGGGGACGGAAATCGGCCACAGCCGCAGCCATGATCACGATGTGACAATCTTCAAAATAGTGCTTGACGGCTTCGTGCATCTGCCGGGCATCGTTGACCACGATTTGCGGAATGTCCCTTCGGGGCAGCGAGAGGTAATGGGGTCCTGTAATCAAGGTTACCTCTGCTCCTCTCCTGCGGGCCATCTTTGCCAGGGCGAATCCCATCTTCCCGGTGGAGCGGTTAGTGATATACCTGACCGGATCAATCGGTTCCAACGTGGGGCCGGCCGTAATCAAGACGTGCTGGCCGGAGAGGTCCTTCTTGGTAAAGATATCCTCGATCTTTTCGACGATCTCTTCGATATCGGCCAACTTCCCTTTGCCCACGCTCCCGCAGGCCAAATCCCCTTCTATCGGATCTACGAACTGATATCCGTGGGCCTTGAGCCTTTCCACGTTATTTTGCACAAAGCTGCTGTGCCACATATTCACGTTCATAGAGGGGGCGAAGAGCACAGGCACCTTCGTGGCCATGACCATGGTGGTAAGGAAGTCATCGGCAATGCCGTTGGCTATCTTGCCCAGGATGTTCGCTGTGGCGGGGGCGATCACCATGAGATCGGCGATATCGGCCAAGGTCACATGGCCGATCTTAGAGTCCTCCAAGAGGCGGAACATATCACAGAGGACAGGGTTGCCTGAGAGGGTCTGAAAGGTGAGGGGGGTAACGAACTGTTGGGCATTTTGGGTCATTACCACATGGACGTTCGCCCCCTTCTTGGTCATCTCACGGAGGAGTTCCACCGACTTGTAGGCAGCGATTCCTCCGCTCACACCCAGTATGATCTCCCTGTTTTTCAACATCTCTGTGCCCTTCGGGATGATTATTATAGAATAAGGAGGAAATGTCAAGATTTAAGGGCAATGAAAGGTCAATGAAAAGGCAATGAAAAGACTTGACATCGATGGCAAAATATATTATATTGTTAATAGGTTTATAAACTTATTAATTAATAAACATATAAAAGGTCATGGTTTTCTGAAAGGAGACCTCCATGATTGAGCAGATCATCCATTCCGTCCTATTAGCGTTGCATAACATAGCGCTGGTCGGTTGCGCCGCCGCTCCCTTCTACAACCGCGCCCTGGTGCTCAAGCGAGGCCATTACGGGCCGAAACTGCACTACGAGCTGGACAAGGTGGTAGAGGACACTTTACAAGGCAACGCGCCTTACTGCATGGTGTTCATCGCCGTGCTCTTTGCCACCGGCATCGGTATACCGCTCAATCATTACTTCTTTCACGGAGCGTTTCGCGAGCTGCACGCCGTGGCCTGGGTCGCGGTCGGCCTCAAGCTCGCCTGTGTCTTCGCCATGATGGTTATCATGGGGCAGATCTTCTTCGGTCTGAACCCGCGCCTGCGCGAAATGTTCGCCACCTTCGAGGCCGGCAAAGCGCCCCCGCCGGAGCGCGAAAAGGAGTTCTTCCAGACGCGCGCCAGGAGGAAAGCGTTGTGCGAAACGTGCCTCAAGTTCGCTATAGGCGTTCTGGTCTTCAGCGCCTTCATCGGCTTCGGGGCATGATGAAGTGCGTAAGGCATGCGGAGCGCGAGGCGCGCTTATATTGCCAGAAGACGGACCGGTGGTTCTGCGATGAGTGCGGCAGCCGTTGCTTCTCGTCGGACGCTTATTGCAAGTTCCGCACGGCCTGTGTCATCTGGTTCACCGAGCATAAACGCGACCCGGCCGGACTGTTGGCCGGGAG
>MGQF01000050.1:144070-150227 GCA_001797745.1 Deltaproteobacteria bacterium RBG_13_52_11 | reverse complement strand
GAAGGCCATCGCCCCCGGCGCGATCAAGCCGGCGTCGGAGATTGAGGAGGCAAAACTGAGTCGGGAGCCAAGTCCCATCTACCTCGACCACAACGCGACGACGCCGCTGCATCCCGCCGTGGTCGAGGCAATGCTCCCCTACCTGCGCGAGCACTTCGGGAACCCGTCGAGCGGGCATATGTACGGACAACGCGCCAAGCGCGGGGTGGAGCGCGCTCGCGAGCAGGTCGCCTCTCTGCTGACCTGCCACCCCGACGAAATCCTCTTCACCTCGGGTGGCACCGAGGCCAACAACCTGGCCATCCCGGTCGACTGCTAACGAGATGCCGTATGTCCGATTTGTTTGTGAGACACGCTGACATTTGCAAAACATTCGCAAATCCAAAACGTCTTGAAATTCTTAATTCCTTAAGAGATGGTTCTGAATTGTCCGCAAGCCAACTTCTGGAACGAATCGAAATCAGCAAAGCAAATCTATCACAACACATGGCTGTCCTTATACAGAAAGGTGTAGTTCATTCAAGGCGCGAAGGGGTAAACATTTTTTACCGCCTTTCTGACGATAGAATCACGAAAGCGTGCGACATAATGCGAGAGGTTCTTATCAGCAAACTTGAAGCAGAAGCAAAGGCGCTGAAACAGTTCAAGAAATGAGGCTGAGTATGATTTACCTTGATTATAATGCGACCACACCTATTGACAAATCGGTTGCAGATGCAATGCTCCCTTATATTCAGGGGAACTATGGCAACCCATCGAGCAGTCACGATTACGGAATCGCGGCTCAGAAAGCCGTCGAGAGCGCAAGGGAGCAGGTTGCCAGTCTCTTGAATGCGAATCCGAAGGAAATTGTATTTACAAGTGGCGGCAGTGAATCAAACAATATGGTCATCAAGGGGGTTGCGTATTCATTTCGAGAAAGAGGCAACCATATTATTACTTCGCAAATTGAGCATCCCGCGGTCTTGAATCCCTGCAAGTTTCTTGAGAAAAATGGCTACGAAGTAACTTATCTGCCAGTTGATGGCTTTGGGACTGTAAATCCAGAAGATCTTGCTAAAGCTATTACAAGCAGGACGATCCTTGTTACCATAATGCATGCGAACAATGAAACGGGGACAATCCAGCCGATTTCCGCTATTTCGCGCATTTGCCGCAAAAAGGGAGTTCTCTTTCATACTGATGCTGCACAAACAGTTGGTAAAATCCCAACCCGAATTGATGATTTAGGGGTTGATTTCCTTTCCGTGGCAGGACACAAACTTTATGCTCCCAAAGGCGTGGGAGCTCTTTACATTAGAGACGGCATCCAGATTGAACCTCTGATACATGGAGCAGGCCATGAAAACGGTAGGAGAGCAGGTACGGAAAATGTCATTTTTAATGTTGGACTTGGGCGAGCGTGCGAAATTGCCTCTGATTGGATTACAGACAATACTATTCGTGAGCATCGCGACAAATTCTATAAAGCCCTTCAGTCCCTTTTTGGAAATAGGATAAGATTAAACGGACATCCCAAGAACCGCCTTCCCAACACGCTTTATATTAGCTTTCTGGGTTTTGAGACATCCGAAGTTATGAAAGCGTTAGGTCGTGTCGCCGTTTCTACCAGCTCAGCTTGTCATTCCGGGTCAACCTCTCTTTCGCCGGTTCTAAGAGCTATGGGAATTAGCGATAGCGAATTAGCAGCCACAATCCGCTTCAGCCTTGGTCGCTATACAACCGATAACGAACTTGAAATCGTTCTGAAGAATCTATCCACTTTGGTCGAAAAATCCATCGATCATACGATTTAATCTTTTCACTTTCATATTAAGAATGGGGGACAGCATGAAGATCGGCATCATCTTGGAGACAAAAGAATTTGAGAAGGCGTGGAACGCGTTCAGGTTTGCGGCTACTTCCAGAAAGAGTGGGCATGATGTCCAGGTTTTCCTGATGGGAGAAGCCGTGGAATGCGAGAATCTCACGCACGAGAAGTACGATGTTGCAGGTCAACTTCGTGCCTTTATTGGTGTTGGTGGTACGATTCTGGCATGCGGTACATGTCTCAAATCACGACAAATGAACGACACAGAAGCATGCCCTCTTTCAACAATGGTAGACTGTGTTAAAATGGTTGAATGGGCGGATAAGGTAATCACCTTCTGATTTTGCTGTGATGGGAGAGCAACTTCCTTTTGACCAATTCGCGCAAGAATATGACGAATGGTTTACAGACCATCAGCTCATTTTCAGGTCGGAACTTAATGCTGTCCGCGCATTTATTCCTCGTACAGGGAAAGGCGTTGACATCGGTTCCGGTACTGGTCGCTTTGTTCTCCCATTACATGTTGCACATGCAATTGACCCGTCATTCCCCGCACTAAAAATTGCGAAATCAAGGGGTGTATCCGTGGTTTCTGCAGTCGCAGAGGCACTGCCCTTTCGAAGTTCTGGCTTTGATTACGCAGTCATGGTAACGTCGATTTGTTTCTTTTATGACGCTAAGCAGGCGCTCATTGAAGCAAGGCGCGTTCTAAAGTATTCGGGCAACTTAATAATTGGATTCATTGATAGAGATAGCTTTTTAGGCAAGCTCTATGAGCGAAAACGATTTACAAGTCGATTCTATCGCCACGCTCATTTTTATACTGCCAATGAGCTCATTTCCATCTTACGTGCAACTGGATTTGGTTATTTTGAATACAAGCAGACTATTTTTGATCTAGCCGATGCTGAATATCCAGTTCTTGATGGTTTCGGAAAGGGTGGATTCGTGGTTGTCAATACTCGGAAAACAGGCACTAAGAAAAGCGCCGCCCTCTTTGATATTCATCGCCCAGGACAATAACACATGATGAGCACACCGCCGCTGAAAACCAAAAAGAACGGGCAGCACATCCACCAACACGCAACGGCCAGAACAACCGCAGTCCTGTCGGTAGCGCCGCCGTGTCCACTTTCGCTTCGGGGCACTCCGGCGGATTATAGGCGGTTGCTTCGGCCGTTTGCGGAACGTTCGTTATATATGCCATGTTTCCTCCTTCGTTTTTAAGGGCAGTTTCTCATTGACATTCTCTCCAGGGGGTATACACTATGTTATAGATAAAAACTGAATAGTGATCGCTAGGGGAGCTCGCAAGGGCTGAGAAACTCCGGTTACGGGGTGACCCTGGGAACCTGTATGGGTAATTCCAGCGAAGGGAAGCGGCATAGGCTACAGTAAAAGGCCGTATCTTCCATGGTGGGATGTACGGCCTTTTATATGTCATAGGTCTTTTAAATGTGATAGGTAAGGAGGATTAATGGTATGGTTCTAGACGAAGTCATCATTTCACGGGCCATTATCGAGAGGTTTCTGAGGAAGTTCAACGACTCCCTCGAGGTAGACGTCGCCGTTGTGGGGGGAGGCCCCGCAGGGCTGGTAGCGGCGTACTATCTGGTCAAATCAGGCTATAAGGTCTCCCTCTTCGAGCGAAAGCTGAGCATCGGCGGCGGGATGTGGGGGGGTGGGATGATGTTCAATGAGATTGTGGTGCAGGAGGAGAGCAAAAGGATCCTCGATGAATTCGGCATCAGGAGTGAGCTATACCGCGACGGGTATTATACGGCCGATGCGGTCGAGTCCATCTCGACCTTCTGCTCCAAGACCGTACAGGCAGGCGTTAAGATATTCAACTTGATGAGCGTGGAGGATGTGGTGGTACGCGAAGAACGGGTAGTAGGGCTCGTTTTGAATTGGACGGCGGTCGAGACGGCTGGCCTCCACGTGGATCCGTTGACCATGAGGACCAAGTATGTCATCGATGCTACTGGGCACGCGACTGAGGTGGTCAAGGTCATTGAGCGCAAGGTAGACGCCGCCCTGCTCACCCCCACAGGAAGGGTCATGGGGGAGAGGTCGCTCTGGGCGGAGAAGGCGGAGCGCAGCACCCTGGAGAACACCAAAGAGGTATTCCCCGGGGTCTTTGTGGCGGGCATGTCCGCCAACGCCTCCTTCGGTGCCTATCGGATGGGGCCTATCTTCGGTGGCATGCTGCTCTCAGGAGAAAAGGCAGCGGCCTTGATCGCCGAGAGGCTCAAGCAGGGACGATGAAGCGGGTTGTGACCATTGCCGGTTCCGACACAGGGGGCGGGGCAGGGATCCAGGCGGACCTGAAGACCATTGCTTCCTTGGGAGGGCACGGGATGAGCGTGATCATCGCCCTCACCGCCCAGAACAGCGTGGGGATTCAATCGGTGTATCCAATCCCCCTCTTCTTCATCGAGGCACAGATGGATGCGGTCTTCTCCGATATGGGGGCCGATGCCGCCAAGACCGGAATGCTCTGGGAGGCGGCGGTGGTGAAGCTCGTCGCAAAAAAATTGGCGAGTTTTCGGATAAACAGGCTCGTGGTAGACCCCGTTATTGCCGCCACAGATGGTACCACCCTCCTCGATGAGGAGGGGCAGGCGGCCTTGCGGCGGGAACTACTCCCCCTCGCCGCCTTGGTGACCCCGAACCTCCCTGAGGCCGCCGCGCTGGCAGGGATGGAGGTGGGGACGGTTGAAGAGATGCGGGAGGCCGCCAGACGGATCCGCGGATACGGTGCTAAAGCCGTCCTGGTGAAAGGAGGGCACCTGGAAGAAGATCCAACGGACATCCTCCTCGATGAGGCGGGGTTCACGGAGTTTCGTTCAGAACGGATGGCTGTCCCGGATGTCCACGGGACGGGGTGTGTGCTCTCCGCCGCCATCGCCACGGAGCTGGCCACGGGGTCCTCTCTTAAGGAGGCCGTGCAGCGAGGCAGAGAGGTGACCATCGCGAGCATCAAGGCGGCCGTGACGATCGGCAAAGGGAGGCGGTTCGCTAATCCCCATGCCTATTGTGCGGCGGAAGGGGAACGGGATAAAGTGATCGAGGCCTTGCAGGAGGCCGTTGCCGCGTTGAAAAGGGAGGGGCATATAGGGGCGCTCATACCCGAGGTCTCCTCCAATCTCGGCTATGCCATCCCCTTTGCCCAGGCAAAAGGGGATGTAGCCGCCTTCCCCGGGAGGATCATGAGGGTGCGAGAGACCATTGCGACAATCGATGCCCCTGCCTTTGGCGCTTCACAGCATATCGCCTCGGTTATCCTCACCGTTATGCGGTATGACCCTTTATTCCGTTCAGCCATGAACATCAAATACTCCCCCCCTGTGCTGCAGGCCTGCAAGGAAGGGGGATTACGTGTCCTCGGCTTCGACCGGGAAAAGGAACCGCAGGAGGTCAGAAAAGAGGAAGGGCATTCACTAGAATGGGGGGTCGAGGATGCCTTGAGCAGGGCTGACGAAGTGCCCGATGTGATCTATGACGAGGGTGGGTGGGGGAAGGAGCCCATGATCCGCATCCTGGGCCGGGATCCAGGGGAGGTAGTCCAGAAGGTTATCGAGATCAACAGGAGCATCCAATGATAGAGACACAACTCGCTAAGGCACGCCGGGGAGAAGTCACCCCGGAAATGGAAGCAGTTGCCCGCGCGGAGGGGGTTGATTTCCAAGCCCTCATGAAAGGGGTGGCTCAGGGGAAGGTCGTTGTTCCCGCCAACAAGGGGCACCGAGGGCTCAGGCCTACAGGGATTGGGGAGGGGCTGATTGTCAAGGTGAATGCCAATATCGGGACATCATCGGATCACGCCGATCCCGTTGAGGAGCTCCAGAAGCTGGAGGCGGCAATTGAGGCTGGAGCCGACACCGTTATGGACCTGAGCACCGGGGGAGATATCGATGCCATCAGGAGGCTCATCCTTGAGCGCTCCCCTCTGCCGGTGGGGACGGTCCCCATCTACCAGGCTGCAATTGAGGTGGCCCAGCGTAAGGGCGGGATTGTCCAGATGACCTCTGACGATATCTTCGAGGTCATCGAGCGCCACGCCAAGGACGGGGTGGATTTCATCACAGTCCATTGTGGGGTGACGCTGAACACCTTAGAGCGACTCAAGGCCCAGGGGAGGATCATGGATATCGTCAGCAGGGGAGGGGCCTTTCTTACCACGTGGATGATCTACAACGAACAGGAAAACCCCCTCTATGAACACTTCGACCGACTCCTGGAGATCGCCCAACAATACGATGTCACCCTGAGCCTCGGAGATGGACTCCGCCCCGGCTGTCTGGCCGATGCCACCGACCGCCCCCAGATTCAAGAGCTCCTCCT
>MGQF01000050.1:139192-144058 GCA_001797745.1 Deltaproteobacteria bacterium RBG_13_52_11 | reverse complement strand
GACCGAGCAGGCGTGGAAAGAGGAGGTGCAGGTGATGATCGAGGGACCGGGCCATGTCCCACTGGATCAGATCGAGACCAATATTCGGCTGGAAAAGAAGCTGTGCAAAGGTGCCCCCTTTTATTGCCTGGGGCCGCTCGTGACCGATGTGGCCCCTGGTTATGATCACATCGTGTGTGCCATCGGCGGGGCCTTGGCCGCTTACCACGGGGCGGACTTCCTCTGTTATGTGACCCCGGCCGAACATCTCAAGCTCCCCACCCCTGAGGATGTGCGAGAGGGAGTGATCGCAACACGCATCGCGGGGCATGCCGCCGATGTGGCCCGCGGTATTTCAAAGGCCAGGGAGTGGGATGATGATATCGCCCGGGCGCGGAAGGCCCTTGATTGGGAGCGGCAGATTCAATTATCTATCGATCCCCATAAGGCCAGGCGGTACCGGGAGGAGAGCAGGCCACAGATAGATGAGGTCTGTACCATGTGCGGCAAGTTCTGCGCCATCAAGATGGTGCGGGAATTCTTCCGGCGCGCCGAAGATTAAACCGATGGTCGTATTTAAAGGTAAGCCGGAATGTCGCACCGAAAGTAAGACCGAATGTCGTACCGAAGGTACGACAGAAGATAAGACGGATTGAAGGGGTCTCATATGTCCATGAGGGCAGAAGGTATTTTCATTATTGGCACGGATACCGCCGTGGGTAAGACCCTCATCGCCGCCGGCCTGGTGGCTGCGCTGCAGGACCAGGGGATCGACGTGGGCGTGATGAAGCCTCTCGAGAGTGGCGCTCCCTCTTTTAAGTCCTCTCCCATCCCAAGAGACGCCCTTTATCTCAAGGAGATTGCCGGCGTTCATGATGACCTCGATCTGATCAACCCCTACTGCTTCCAAGCACCGCTTGCCCCTGGAGTGGCTGCCGAGCAGGAAGGGGTGGAGGTAGATCTGCAGAGGATCAAGGGTATGTACGAGAAACTCAAGGAACGCCACCAATTCATGGTGGTAGAGGGCGCCGGCGGACTCTTGGTGCCCATTGCTCAGGGTGTTTTGTTACCGGAGTTCATCAAGCTCTTGGGTCTCCCCCTCCTCTTGGTCGCCAGGTCCTCCCTGGGGACCATCAACCATACCCTGTTATCCCTCTCGTACTGCCAACAAGAGGGCCTCGATGTGGTCGGCTTGATCACAAGCAAGTCAACGCCGGATGCGGATCTCTCCGAGGCAAGCAACCCTCAGGTCATCGCTCAATTCAGCGGGGTCCCCTTGCTGGGGGCCTTTCCTTATCTGAGGGACTACGCAGGGGTAAAGGGGAACAGGGCATTCCTGGCCCAGATATTCACCGAGCACATTGATATGGAAAAGCTGCTAAAGGGGCTTGGCCTGACCTCGAAGCCTTGATAGTTCTATCCGGGCTGTTTATTCCGTATTTGATTGGGAAGAAAGAAGCTGCCATCATCGGGGTTTTGCAATGGAGCTAACAACGACCATAGGCTCGCCCGCGAAAGTGCAAAATTCAAAGACCTGACCCTCTGACCATCCTTGATTAAAAGCCGGTGCAAACTATACCACAAATTTTTTTTGTGAATAAGCTACCAACGCTGAAATTACCGACTGTGCTACATGGACGTATTCTATCGCGGTAGTTTTAGATATTTCCCAGGTTTGTCCTATTTCTGGGTCTTTCCCATGATCTACTGCATTTCGCACATGGCCCAGGTATTTCAACATAAACTTGTGTTTGGTTGTTAAGTGGTTCTCCTGAGCCAGCTTTTCTGCCTTCGCATTGATACCATCAGCATTTTTAACATTTACTGTATAGTGATCTGCCAGCTGAGCTAGAAATGATTCAACGGCATTAGCTGCGTGAACAATTGGCGCCCGCTGATCTTCATGAACCTGTGCGGCTCTTTGGTATGCAGTAATTAGATGATCCAATACTTCATTTTCATCAACCCAGTCTGCTGCTTCAGCTCCAATCCTACGTCTAACGTGTAATGCAGCAGTTTCGCGATCCTGGATAACCTCCTCAACCACGGAAAGGTATTCAGTTGGTTCACCCTTCTTGGGCCGATAGAGCCCTGCGCCTTCTGAGATCAAAGAATTTGTGTATGTTCCAAGATCTATAAAGGATCCAAGTATGACATCACGATGTGCATTAATTTTATAAAGAGCACGCACCTTACTCGCCGCAGCAGGTGCTAGTCCATCCAATTCTAGGCGAAATTTGAAAGTTTTATAAGGAGTATATTGTTCAAGTACAAGACGAAGGATGGCTGCTTTGTTTTGGCGAACACTCGTTACAAGATAGATAGCAAATGGAAATAAAGGCATAAATTTCCCTGTTTTATTTTTGAAAACCAACTTTAGCTGTTCTGCCATGCAAAGGGCGTTTTGAGCACTTTCGTCAGGTATATCTAAGAAATTAGCAACAAGGTTTTTATCGACTCCATTATTTTTCTGTAATGCCGCATCAGTTGCACCTATAATGTGTTCAGCTGTAGTTTGATAAACTTCGAAGGACATAGGCCTTATCCTTCCTGCTCAGCATCCTCTGCGTCTTTCTTTCTTTTCTTTCCGATATCTAAAAGTTCTTCTATTAAAACTTTCACCCTTTCTCCTAAGCCTTCAAGTTCAGAAGGTACCACATTAATAGATACATTAATATTAAGATTAACACCTGATAGATTGAAGACTTCCGTAGCAGAATTTCTTATTTCGGGAGGAACTGTTTTTTCTTCTGAGGCTGAGATGGGTCCTTCTACAGGGATGATGCGATCATCTTTTTCGGTCACCATACCAGAATTAAGCAGAATATCTATTATGGTTCTGGCCCCAGTCATTACTGCTTCTTTTTTTGGCAGTCCAGCTGAATATGCAATGTGTGCTTCTAGGCTCGAACTTTCCATCCCTTTTCTAATGCGCACAGCTAATACCATCTTATTGAGAAAGTCATTTCCTCTAATTACTACTTGCCAGGCCGCCGCAATTTCTTTTGGCAAACCATATTCCAACGCTTGAGCCAAGCTCTTCCCCGTTCCGGTTACGCCTTTTAAAATGCCGCCTTCAATAATTCCGACATTTGATAAGAAAGCATTGTTGCTGCTTACAATTGTTCTATTGATTCCTGTTGCCCTTGTAATTTCATTTAGGGGGATGGGTTTATTAAGCGTACCATATGCTTTTATTATCTTGCAAAGTTCTTCGTATGAGGATCGAGGTAATTTGAACTTTTCTTCTGCCATGATTTCCTCCTTAAAATAGTCTTATCCCTCTACGACGAGGTAGTGCCCTGTCTTCCTTAGTGACATTTCAAGAAACTTGTGAAGCCAGGTCTCAATATTTGCCTTATCTTCTTCTCAAAATCTTTTCCCTATTAGTCAGCCTTGTTTTTCACCAAACAAAAAAAGGGGCGGTTGTGCCCCTTGATGATTAACCCTTAAAAATTTCCCCCCTCATTATCATGCCCTGCTCCCGTGGGCCTCGTGTTTAGATCACTGACTTCCCAATACTTTCCCTCAAAACAGCCCAATTATACTTAATTTTCACAAAATGTCAATACTCCCCTCCCACTTTGTATAAAAATATGATTGACGGGATGTCGCAAAACGACACAGCATGATTCTTTGGAGGCGAAGATGGGTTTTGCAATGTCGGGAACAACGTCCACCGGCTCGCCCTGCGAATCTGCCAAAATCACAGACCTGACCTTCCGGGTCCGGTCCATGTCAATAATTTAGTATGGTGTCTCCAGAATTTCTTCTAAAAAATCCTTGACAAACCGAGTATATTATATAAAAGTACATCAGTTGCATCGGACTATTGGGGTGCCGATGCTAGAGATAGCAGGATCTTTACGAATATGTACCACGGCGATTATCAAGACAATAAAAAAATTAGAATAAGCAAGAAGAAAAGTGGATGCTTTAACAACATCCCTTGTCCCGTAAAAAGCTAGAGCGATTGATACGTCATAGCGGCATGGTCACCAAGCAGATAGGTTAGATGATGCTACTATCAGATAATCGGCGCTGGCCAAGGCATGCCAGAGGTTTTCAGAGAGAGAAGGCGCAGATAAGAATCTTCAAAGAAAATAAGAGAGTCTGAAATTGATTGAAAAGCCAAGCTTGCTTTTTTTGAGAAATTGGACAATTTCACATGGCAGGACGTAAAGGGGTTGCCCTCGAGGAGGGCGGATCGAGAATAGTTGAAATCCTGCATATCGACACTCAAGAATCTCGTCAGCTCTATTTAAATTACGGGGTGAATCCCGCGGAAAAGGCTGGGATTCAGAGACTACTAAAACTACAATTCCGCAAATGCTGTGAAAATAACAAGGGCGTGCTACGTAGTTGGGCTGGCGATGGGGGTTTCGCTTTTTTCCCAAGTGACAGGCGTTATGGTAGGTCGGTACTTGCTGCAAAGGATTTTTTGCATAACCTTGCTGATCTAAATGCGCAAGCGGCAAGAGCAATTAATGCAAGCAATTTTTATCGAAATTTTCGGATTAAGGCCCATCGCGGAGAAATATATATAGCGCGTGATGCTTCCCTTGATTCCGCCGATCCCGCGTCATTTGATGATTTTATTAAATTCGAAAAAAAATTTGCTCCCGAAATTGATGAAATTTTCATAACTGATGAATTATATCGCGTTCTGAGTGCTGACCAAAAAAAAGAATTTCAACAATATGCAAAAGTAAAGGCAGGTTCAATTACAACGATTTTACATCGTTTAAGGGCCACGCCCAAACCAAAATCCCATGATATCTTCAAAATTGGCGAGGAACTGTCCGAAATCACTCAAGATGAGTGGAATTATCTGAAAGATCAAATTATTAATCATCTGATTAATGTAGCGGCTCGAAATGCAATCAC
>MGQF01000050.1:137534-139096 GCA_001797745.1 Deltaproteobacteria bacterium RBG_13_52_11 | reverse complement strand
CTATTTGAGAAGGTCATTTGTACAGTATAAATTTAGGATTTCTTATTGGCGTTACAGTATGAAGTCAGATAGAGAGTATATTACTATGGTAAGCCATCGATATCCCGTTGGTGAAAAGCCGAGTAACCCACATCGAACGTTGAGCGTCGATGACCGCCGTTATCAGTTGTGCGATGCTTTCAGAATAAAGGCTCCTAGGGTAACTTCGTGCGTGCGTGCGGCCCGAGAAGCAGGAGAATGGATTGATTTTGATTCAAGTCAGGAAGAAAATGAGCGTAGCTTATCTTCTTCGCTGCAACTTCCAGTGTATTATCGTGATACAAGGGAAGAAAAAGTAATGCAAGGAGTACTCTGTTTGGATTCTAACAAGTCGGATATGTTTCTAGCAGAAGAAATCGAGTTGTGGAAGGAACATCTCGTGGGATACCTGGTTAATATTTCATTGAGCGAAATCCTTTCCAGCATTGAAGCTTGAAATTTATCGAAAAAAGTATTATAATTAAATTTTAAAAGGGAGGTAGCATGCCTAGATTAAAAAAAGAAAGAAGAACTATTTTAATCGTTGATCGGCCCAAAGATATTAAGTTGCAACGGATCATCCGTGATCGCGCGAATTACTCGCTTGCTGTTTTGGGTATGGCCTTTGTACGGAATGGATCAGGACGTTTTTTAAACATCCGTTCTACTCGAGCTTAATGGCGCTGAGCGGTAGAAAATATCTGCATCCTTAATAAAACCTTTGCGTCTAGCAAGGAAATTATTAAGTAAGGTGTTGTGCATCAGAAGTTAAAGACCTCCCTTTTTTTATTCTGTACCTTAATTGTATTCCTTAAAAAAGTAGCCTCTTGAGTTTAGTTCCTTACCTCAACCCATATTTCCGCGCTGCCCTCTCAAATGCCGGCAGGGATCGCTCGATGACCTCCATGTCCACGCAGTAGGCGATGCGGAAATAACCCTCCTTCCCAAAACCCCTCCCCGGGACGGTCAGGATGTGAAAATTCTCTTGCAGGTCAAAAACAAAGGCCAGATCGTCCTCAATGGGGGTTCGGGGGAACATGTAGAAGGACCCCTGAGGCTTTATCAGAGAATAGCCGTATTCGGTGAGGGCCCGGTAGAGGAGGTCCCGTTTCCGCTGGTATTCCCTGGGCCCAACGTGGTTTGTGCCGGACAGGGGTAATAACCGCTGCATGAGGGCAGGGGCATTGATATATCCGAGGGTCCTATTGAGGAAGATCATGGCCCCCATCATCTCCTCCGCCCCCGAGTAAAGGGGGTTGATTGCTACATATCCAATCCTCTCACCCGGGATACCGAGGGACTTGGAATATGAGACCACCGAGATGGAAGGTACGTAGAACTCAAATACATTGGGGAAGGTAATATCGTCATAGATGATGGTCTTATAGGCCTCATCGGCGAGGAGATAGATGGGGATCCTCCTCCCCTTGCTCTTGGCCCGCAGGAGATCGCCCAATTTGCGCAATGAATCGGCGGAATAGACGACCCCCGTGGGATTATTGGGGGAATTGATGAGAACGACCTTGGTCTTCTCCGTGATAGCC
>MGQF01000050.1:119868-137501 GCA_001797745.1 Deltaproteobacteria bacterium RBG_13_52_11 | reverse complement strand
TCTGTGGTATCCACCAGACGCATAACCCCGCCGTGGTTGTCGATGTAAAATCCGAATTCAACGAAGTACGGGGAGGGGACGATCACCTCATCCCCCTGATCCAGAATGGCCTTGAGGGCGACATTCATCCCTCCGGCTGCCCCGACGGTCATCACGATATGGTTTTCCGTGAAGGAAATACCCGTCTCTTCGGCAAGTTGCTGGGCCAAAAAACTCCTGGTCTCTGGGTAGCCGCTGTTGGGCATGTACCGATGCATCCCGTGGATGGGGTTGAGGGCAAACTCCTTCAGGGCCTCCTTGAAACCCTGAGGGGGCTCTTCCACCGGATTGCCAAGGGTGAAATCAAAGATCTTATCCTCACCGTACTGCACCTTGAGCTGGGCTGCCGTTTCGAACATCTTCCTCACCCAGGAGGATCCTTTCATAAGCTCCTTCACCTTCTCGGAAATGGCCATATCGTGCTCCTTTACTTTATCTAGAAAATAAATTGTTTCCTCTCCCCCAGGGGGGAGAGGATGGAGGTGAGGGGGAACATTATATTATATCCACCCTCACCCCTGCCCTCTCCCGCCAGCGGGAGAGGGGGGTATATTGGATTTTCATCATTCGTGGGTAGCGACAACCTCATAAAAAATTACACCAAAAATAAAAGGCCATGGGATCTGCCTCCCATGGCCTTCGTTATGCAGAGACAAAAAAGCCATGGGGGCCACCTGGCTCACCCACGGCTCCCTGTCACTATGCAAGTGGGCTCAGGGGCATGGGTGAGCCCTGCTAAAATTAAAAGAGAAGAAAAAGAAATGAGTGAACTGCATGATACGCCCTTACCCTCGGTTGTTTTAAACTTTTTATCATATCCTTCTGAAATGTCAAGGGAAAAATTACAGGGGCGTGAGATGGGTATAGGCATAGTTACCAGGTAGGCAGCATCGATTAATTCCTGAGACACCGCAAAGGTGGTACATATTTCTATGCCGCGTCCCAGGACGGCAAAGCCCTTGCAAGGGCTTTCATTTCCAGATACATTGCCAAGAGATGAGGTTGTATGATGGCTCTATGGATCTACGGGATAAACCCCGTCTATGAGGCCCTGAGATCAGACCGCTGCCAGATCAGAGAAGTCTGGGTGGCGGAGGGGAGGGGTCCCAAGGGGTTAGAGGGGATCATCAGCAGGGCACAGTCAGAAAAAATCCCCATCAGTAAGGTGGAGCGCTCTAAACTGGACTCCCTCACCAAGAACGCCCCCCATCAAGGGGTGGTGGGTTTCATTGATCAATGGGCATATGCTGATCTGGACGAAGTCTTTCAAGGGGGCGAGGGCGAGCCCTTCCTCCTGATCCTCGATGGGATCGAAGACCCCAGAAATCTGGGGGCCCTCATACGAACCGCCGACGCCTGCGGGGTCTGGGGGGTGATCATCCCCAAGGACAGGGCGGTTGGGATCACCCCGGTTGTGGCAAAGAGTTCTGCTGGGGCGGTCTTTCACATCCCGGTGGTCCATGTGACCAATATCCCCACCACCGTGAGAAGGATCAAAGAAAGGGGTATATGGGTGGCAGGCGCCGCTGCGGAGGCGCAAACGGATCTCTATCATAACGATCTGACCGTCCCTCTGGCCGTCGTCATCGGAGGGGAGGGGCGAGGGATGAGGCCCTTGGTCAAAAGGGAATGCGATCTCCTCATATCGATACCCATGAAGGGGAAGATCAACTCCCTTAATGCCTCTGTGGCCGGGTCCATTATCCTCTACGAAGTCCTTCGGCAGAGGGGACATACCCCTCATCCATAAGCATCCTCTCTGAACTTGACTTTTCCCGTTCTTTCCTCTACTTTCTTTGAAAGATCTCATGTAATAATCCTCATAGTTAGGGAGAGCGATAATGCAATTAGAGCGATTAGAGGGGTGCTGGACTGCCCTCGTCACCCCCTTCACGGAAAAGGGTGAGCTGGACCTGGAGGGTCTGCGAAAGAATGTGACCTTTCAGATTGAGGGGGGAGCCAAGATGATCCCGACGGGGACCACCGGGGAGTCCCCTACGGTGGACTGGAAGGAACACAACCAGATCATTGAAGAAGTGGTGAAGCTGGCCAAGGGGAGGACGCATGTAATGGCCGGCACCGGGAGCAACTCCACCCAAGAGGCCCTGAGGGGTACGAAACATGCTGTCGAGGCGGGGGCTGAGGCCGTCCTGCTGGTGGACTGCTACTATAACGGTCCCTCCACTCTGGAGATCAGGACGGAATATTATGAGGTGATCGCCAAGAAGTTCCCTCAAACATTCATCACCCCCTATATCATACCGGGCAGGACAGGGACCCAACTGGAGGTGGAGGATCTGGCCATATTGCACCGCCACTGCAAAAACGTGCGGGCGGTCAAAGAGGCCACCGGAGATTTGGGACGCATGGCCAAGACCAGGAGGTTGCTCGGGGATGACTTCGACATCCTCTCCGGGGATGACGATATGACCTTTGTAATGATGACCAGGGAGGATATCAAGGCCCAAGGGGCTGTATCGGTCATCTCCAATGTGGTCCCCGGGGCCCTGGTCGAGATGACCGTTGCCCTCAATCAAGGGGACATAGCGAGGGGGCAAAAACTCGCTGAGGCCCTGGACCCCCTCTTTAAGATCGTGACCGTCAAGACCGTGGAGGCGTATGAAGGCTTTCAGGTCCCCTGTAAGTTCAGAAACCCCTCTGCCATCAAGACCCTGATGAGGGGATTGGGGATGCCTGCCGGACCCTGCCGTCCTCCCTTGGGGCGGATGACCCCACAAGCCACGGCGGTGGTGAGAGAAGCGATTAAGACCGTCTATGAGAAAAGCAGGGAGATCTTGATCCCTTTGCAGGACTTTTACCGGATAGATCTTGAGGAGAGGATCTATCAAGATGAGCACTGGCTCTAAGGGGCAGACTCAGAAGGTGGAGTCGAGACCGCCCTTTCCTGCCTTCGATCTCCTTGTCCAGGAGATCAGGAGGGGTTTTCTTAGGTAGAGATCCTCGTCTCCGGCGGGTTCAACCTTGACAAGATTGCCCTTTTCGAGGAACAGAAGGCGCCTGTCGATATCTACGCCGTGGGAATTTTTCTCTTGACCGGCATATATGATTTCACCGCCGACATCGTTATGGTTGACGGGGAACAGGAGTGCAAAACCGGGAGAGAGTACCGGCCTGTCAGACCCAGGGAATAGGCCGTGAGAAATGGAATTGACTTGGGGGAAGAGGGTGTGTTACTAATTCCTTTTTCCCCCAGAGAAAGGTCTTCAGATTGTGGCACCTCTGGGAGAAGATAAGGGAAGGCTGATCAAACAGATTGCCTCCTACAGCACCCTCGGCCTCGAGATGGGGTTGTCGGTAGTTGTGGGGGTGGCAATCGGATATTACCTGGACAAATGGCTGAAGACAGAACCTTGGTTCCTCATTATCTTCATTTTCCTCGGGGCTGCCGCAGGCTTCCGGAGCCTCTATCGGGCCATGAAACGCTTGGAACGAGAGAACAGAGAGGACTGATGGCAAAGGAGATCCGATTAGCCTCAATTGAGAGGACCCAATGGCTCATCCTCGCCCTCTTTACCCTCGGGAGCCTCGCCTTCTGGGATTGGCGGACCACCCTGGGGGTGGTTATAGGGGGGGGCATCTGTATCCTCAACTTCAAGGCCCTGCGGATGATCTTTGAAGGCGGGTTTTCTCAAAGGAGGATCGCCGGGTCTATCGTTGTTAAATATGCCATTAAATTCCTCGCGCTGCTCGCCGTCGTGGCAGGGGTCGTCTTTCTGCTACAAGGTGTGATCAATCTGATAGCCTTTCTGGTGGGGCTGCTTACCGTCTTTCTGGCCATCGTGGTCGAGGGGATCAGGGGATACCGATATACGGACGAAAGGGAGAAGGGCGATGGGACATAAAGGCTTCAGCGTCGTCGATATGATCCCCCTGTTGAACCAACTCCCCCCCCATGTCGCCACTGCCATGATCGTGATCGTCTTTCTCATGGTCGTCGCGATCCTGGGGACCAGGGGACTGCGCAAGGAGCCAAAAAGATACTTCGTCCCCGAGGCACGGTTGACCTTCCGTACCGCTGGCGAGATGCTCGTGGAGCAGCTCGTCAAGATCGTCAAGGACAACATGGGCCCCCGGGGTCCTGAGTTCATGATGATTATCGGGGCCCTGGCCCTCTTCATCTTTTCGTCCAATGTCCTGGGCATGATACCGGGGTTTCAATCCCCTACCGAGACCCTCAACACCACCGGTGCCTGCGCCATCACCGTCTTTTGCCTTACCCACTACTACGGGTTCAGGGAGCACGGGATCCAGTATCTCAAGCAGTTCACCGGCCCGATCATCTGGCTGGCACCCCTCATGATACCCGTTGAGCTCGTCGGACACTTCGTGCGACCGGTATCCCTCTCCATCCGTCTCTTTGGCAACATCTTTGGAGATCATACTGTTGTCGCTATCTTCTTTAGCCTCGTCCCCCTGCTCCTCCCCCTTCCCATGATGATCCTGGGACTTCTCGTGGCTATCATCCAGACCTTTGTCTTTATCCTCCTCTCCATGACCTATTTTTCCTTGGCCATAGAGGGGCACGAACATGAATAACAAAAAAGAAAGGAGGTGAGCAAATGTTCAAGAAGACTGCGTTATTCATCTTAGTAGTTTTCGGCCTCTCTTTGGGGGTGGCTTGTGTAGCCTTGGCAGCGGAAGAGGCTGTGGCAGAAGGGCTGCCACCCAATGTGAAGATGGCCATCGCCATCGGGGCAGGCATCGGCATCGGCATCGCGGCCTTTGGCGGGGCCTTGGGCCAGGGCCGGGGCCTTGCCGCGGCCCTCGAGGGGATCGCCCGGAACCCAGCGGCCACAGGGAAGATGTTCGGCCCTATGATCATCGGTCTGGCCATGATCGAGTCGCTGGTCATCTATGCTTTTGTTATTTCGATAATAATGGTTTTAAAGATCTAATGAAGCCGAATTATCTTCGGCCCATGCAGTGAGGTGCGATCGGGGCAGGTCATAAAAACCTGCCCTTTCTTTCTTGACAATTGCTCCCTAATTATTTTAGATTTACAAATTCCCTTCTTTCTGTTACAATATAAACGGAGGATAAGAAAAGCATGTATGCCGTAGTGGAGACAGGCGGAAAGCAGTACAAGGTGAGCAAAGGGGACCTTATCAAGGTGGAGAAGGTGGGGGGAAAGGTAGGAGAAAAGGTGGAATTGGATCAGGTCCTCTTGATCAAAGACGATAGTGGAATACACGTGGGAACCCCCATGGTGGAGGGGGTGAAGGTGGTGGGGAGGATAACCTCTCAGGGGAGGGGGAAGAAGATCGTCATCTTCAAATATAAGAGGAGGACGAACTATCACCTGAAACAGGGGCATAGACAGTACCATGCCTGGATAGAGATCGAGGATATCATCTCAGCTCAAGGAGGGAAAAGTGGCCCACAAAAAGGCAGGAGGAAGCTCCAGGAACGGGAGGGATAGCGCAGGCCAGAGGCTGGGCGTCAAGAGGTTTAGCGGCCAGACGGTTACGGCAGGGAGCATCTTGGTGAGACAACGGGGAACGCGGATCTTTCCCGGCGAAAACGTGGGGCTCGGACGAGACCATACCCTCTTTGCCAAGATCGACGGTATCGTTCAGTATGAGCCCACGGGTAAAGAGAAGAAGAAGGTCAGCGTATACCCTCTAGATGCTCAAGCCTCCTAATTTTTATCTTTCCCTTCTTCGGTACATCCTCTGTTCGCGTATCTTTTATAACCCCACCTTTCGAGTACTGACATGCAATTCATCGATGAGGTCACAATTTGGGTCAAAGGGGGTGACGGGGGAAGGGGCTGTGTGAGCTTTCGGCGTGAGAAGTATATCCCCCGCGGGGGGCCGGACGGTGGTGACGGCGGCAAAGGTGGGGCCATCATCCTGATGGCCCGAGAGGGGCTATCCACCCTCCTGGACCTGCGATATCAGCAGCACTATAGGGCTGCACACGGGGGCCATGGACGGGGGAAAAACCAAACGGGCAAGGGTACTGAAGACCTGATCATCCCCGTCCCCGTCGGCACCCTGGTAAAGGACGCGGAAACAGGAGAGATCCTCAAAGACCTGGCGACAGCCGAGGAGAGGTTCCTCGTGGCCAAAGGGGGCAGGGGAGGACGAGGAAATGCCAGGTTTGCCACGTCAACCCGTCAGGCCCCTCGATTTGCCGAACCCGGAGAAAAGGGGGAGCAGCGGCGGCTCCAGTTGGAGCTCAAGCTCCTCGCCGATGTAGGCATCGTGGGGCATCCCAATGCGGGCAAATCGACCCTTCTCGGCCGAGTATCTGCTGCCCGCCCCAAGGTAGCGGATTACCCCTTCACTACCCTCATACCCCACCTGGGGGTGATCTCCTACGGGGAGCTCAAGACCTTTGTCATGGCCGATATCCCCGGACTCATCGCCGGGGCCCATCAAGGAACGGGGCTGGGGAGTCGGTTTCTGCGCCATATCGAGAGGACCCTTCTCCTCGTGCACCTCTTGGACATCTCGGCCGATCCCCAGAGAGACCCGTGGCTGCACTATGAAGAGATCAACGAGGAACTGGGTAAGTTTCACCCCTCCCTTTTGGAGAAACCCCAGGTGGCCGTCTTGAACAAGATAGACCTCCCTGTTGTAAAGGAGAGAGTGCCGCAGATCAGGGATTCCTTCCGCCAAAGAGGAATAGACCTTTTGGCCATCTCCGCCTTGACCGGTGAAGGGGTGGATGAGATGGTGCGGGAGATAGGGCATCGATGGGAAAGGCTCAGGGGGACGGACCATGGATGAGCGGGAACTGAGGAAAGAGATCATGGGGGGCGTGCGCCGTGTGGTGACAAAGGTGGGCAGCAGCCTCCTCGTCTCCTTGGGCACCGGTTTAAACAAAGGCTTCATTTCCCAACTGGCAGGAGAGCTGTCAGGGCTTAAGACGAAGGGTGTGGAGATCGTGATGGTCTCCTCTGGGGCTATCGCGGCGGGGATGGAGCGATTAGGTCTCACCAAGAGGCCCAAGGCCATATCCGAGCTGCAAGCCGCCGCAGCAATTGGCCAGAGCAGCCTCATGCACGTCTATGAGGAGGCTTTTTCCCCCTGGGGTCTCAAGGTGGCTCAGGTCCTCATCACCCGCGACGACATGAGGGACAGGAAGAGGTACATCAACGCCCGCAATACGTTGCTTACCCTGTTGGATCTGGGTATAATCCCCATTATCAACGAGAACGACTCGGTGGTGGTGGAGGAAATCAAGTTTGGCGATAACGACCTGCTGGCGGCACTGGTCACCTCTCTGGTGGACGCTGATCTCCTCCTCATCCTCACCGACACCCCTGGCCTGTGCAATGGTGATCCGCACAAAGGAGGAAGCCTCATCCCCCTCGTGCAAAGGGTGACCAAAAAGGTGGAAGCAATGGCTCAGGGGTCGCAGACCGAGATCGGCACCGGAGGGATGGCGAGCAAGGTCGGGGCGGCAAAACTCGCTGCCCGCTGTGGTGTGCCCACGGTGGTAACTGGTTGTCGAGACCAAAAGGTGCTGGAGCGGGTCTTCGAGGGGGACCCTATGGGGACCCTCTTTCTGGCCGGGGGGCAAAGGCTCACGGGGAAAAAACAGTGGATTGGCTTTACCCTGCGACCGAAAGGTCGGCTGATCCTCGATAAGGGGGCTCAGGAGGCGATCATGAAGGGGGGAAAGAGTCTCCTTCCTTCAGGGATTGTGGCAGTGGAGGGTAATTTCGGCAGAGGAGACCCCGTTTCCTGCCTCGATCCCCGCAAGAAGGAGTTTGCGCGGGGGTTAGTAAATTATGATTCCCGCGAGCTGCAGCAGATCATGCGGCGACAGAGCTCGCAGATAGAGAAGGTCTTGGGATATAAATACACTGACGAGGTGATCCACCGAGACAATCTGGTAATCCTCTAGGAGGTTGTTGAAGCAGTTATTCGCTGCAGGCTGTTCAAAAATGCCCAGATGCAAGGCCCTCGAAATTCTGAGGAGTGAGGCCTACTTAGACGTACGCCGCAACGACGAAGGACGAGAGAAACGCAGTAGATGGGTGTTTTTCAGCAGCCTGCTAGGGAGGCAGTGATGGTTATCAGCACGGAGGTAAAAAAGATCGCCCGGAAGGCCAGGGAGGCTTCCATTCAGGTGGCCAGGCTTTCCTCGGAGGTGAAGGAGCGGGCCTTGCGGATGATGGCCGATGGCCTCGTGGATAAGGGGGAGTTTTTGCTGGCTGAAAACCGCAAAGACCTGGAATATGCCGAAAAAGAGGGCCTTTCCAAGGCCATGGTGGACCGCTTGGCCCTCACTGCAGTAGGGATCGAGGGGATAGCCGAGGGGCTACGCCAGGTTGCCCTCCTCCCCGACCCTGTTGGTGAGGTGATCAAGATGTGGCGCAGACCCAACGGGCTTTTGGTGGGGAAGATGAGGATACCCTTGGGCGTAATCGGGGTTATCTATGAGGCGAGGCCCAACGTCACCGCCGATGCTGCGGGGTTGTGCCTCAAGGCAGGCAATGCTGTGATCCTGCGCGGAGGGTCCGAGGCGCTCCGCTCCAATCGGGCCATCGGACAGATCCTCCAGGATGCCATGGAGAAGGCGGGCGTCCCTTCTGCGGCCGCCCAGGTGATCCCCCACATTGAGCGGGAGGCCGTGGAGGAGATGCTCAAGATGGAGGAGTTCATCGATGTCATCATCCCGAGGGGGGGTGAAGGCCTGATCCGCTTCGTGGTGGAGCACTCCCGGATTCCGGTCATCAAGCACTATAAGGGGGTATGCCATGTTTTTGTCGACGCCACGGCCGAGAAAGCGATGGCAATTGAGATCTGCTACAACGCCAAGGTCCAGAGGTCTGGGGTCTGTAATGCCATGGAAACCCTTCTGGTCCATCAGGAGGTGGCCCCCTCATTCCTCCCTCCCATTGCAGAGAAGTTGCAGGAGGCAGGGGTGGAGCTGAGGGGGTGCGCCCGCACGCGCCACATCCTCCCGGCAGTGAAGGAGGCGATAGAGGAGGATTGGTACGCCGAGTACCTCGACCTGATCTTAGCGGTTAAGGTGGTAGATGACATCAAGGAGGCCATTGATCACATCGGCCACTATGGCTCCCAACACACCGAGGCCATCATCACCTCGGACTATGCCAATGCCCAGCGATTCCTGAGGGAGGTCGACTCCTCTACCGTCCTGGTGAACGCCTCCACCAGGTTCAGCGACGGGTACCAGTTGGGGCTCGGTGCAGAGATCGGGATCAGCACCACCAAACTGCATGCCTTCGGCCCTATGGGGGTAGAGGACCTCACTACTACCAAGTTCATCATATACGGGGATGGACAGATCAGGACTTCTTAAAGGAAAAGAGCGGAGTATAGGGCTCTTTGGGGGGACCTTCGACCCCATCCACCTGGGGCATCTCCGCTGTGCCAAAGAGGTACAAGAGGCCTTTTATCTCAGCCACGTAATCTTCATCCTGGCCGCCACTCCCCCGCACAAAGTGGATCGACCCATCATTGCCACCAAAGACCGCTGGAACATGGTCAAATTGGCCATTGCCGACAACCCATCCTTCGCCCTCTCTGATGTAGAGATAAAGCGAGAGGGAAAGTCTTATTCCATCGAGACCATCTCCTACTATCATCGTAACCTTAAGAAGGGGGAAGGGCTTTTCTTCATCTTGGGTGCCGATGCCTTCTGTGAGATAGAGACGTGGAAGGATTATACCCAACTCTTCACCTTGTGCGACTTTATCGTGATCTCTAGGCCCAATTTTGATCCCCTACAGGCACCGGTGCTTACATCCGAAAGGTTCACAAAAGAGGGCGCAGGAAATCGCTTCCTCCACCCTTCAGGTCACTCCGTCTCCTTGCTCAGCGTGACCCCTTTCGGCATCTCCTCCACCGAAATCAGGAGGATTGTCAGAGAAGGAAGATCTCTCACCTATCTGGTCCCTCAAGCGGTGGAGGCATATATACTGAGCGCGGGGCTCTATCGAGAGTGAAATATACCTTTGATTTTTCATCGCCTTTTGCTATAGTATGGAACGTAAAGAAGGCTTGTGATACATAGTGAAAAAGGCAAGAATGAGCGAGATGAGGTTGCCTTCTGAACGTCACGTCAAAGGGTTTCTACTTCCTGAAACTCCAAAGAGAGTTTTCTCTGCAAGGGGCGGGATGGAGCGAGCCGCTCCCGAAGAAGGCCCGGTGGTCTGGCACAAAGGACAACACAAATACGGGCGTCCGCGGATCCTTGAATCTTTGCATCCTTTAAATAAAGAATGTGGTATTTTTATGGGTGGGGGTAAGGACAAACCCTTATGAGGGTTTGGATGAAAGAGGCCTTTAAAGACTCCAAGGAGAAATCGATCTTCTGCGCAAAAGTTGCCCTTGAGAAAAAGGCCTTTAATGTAACCATCTTGGAACTCAAAAAGGTCTCCTCCCTTACCGACTATTTCCTCATCTGTAGCGGTCGTTCCGATCGGCAGGTGCAGGCCATCGCTCAGTTTATCGAGGAGCGGATGGTGGAGAAAGGTGTTCGTCCCCTTGGCGAGGAGGGGATGCAGCAGGGGAGATGGATCCTCATGGATTATGACGATGTGGTCATCCATATCTTCTATGACCAAGTTCGGTTCTATTACGACCTCGAAGGCCTCTGGATAGAGGCCCCGAGGGTAAATCCGCTAGAGGAAAAAAGTTGAAGTTTATATTTCTCTTGAGGGGATGGGAGAGGGCAGGCCTCTTCCAAAACAGACCTTACCATAGCTAAAGGGGGAAGACCTATGTTCATGAGGATATCGTTTCTCTCTATCATCATTTTTATGGGGCTATTTATCTACCTCTACATCCTCAACCCTGTGGGGGTCACATTTCAATATTTCACGGGGAGTTATCTAGAGACCTCCCTTTCAATCCTGCTCATCACTTCTTTCCTCATTGGGGCCCTCATAATCTTCTTCGTCTATTCTATCAGAGACATCAGGAGGGTGTTCAGGGGACGGAGAGAAAAAAAGGAGAAGGAGCAACTGTGGGATATATTTTATTCGGCCACCGACGCCCTCTTCAAGAACGACCTGCCCAAGGCCGAAAAACAGATCATGCACTACCTCAAGAAGAAGTCTGATGACCCTAATGCTTATCTCAAGCTCGCTGAGATTTATCAAAAATGGGGAAAGGTCAAAAAAGCTATTGAAACCCTGGAAAAGGCTAGAGACTTAAAGAAAGACCGACTGGAGATACTCTTTATGGAGGCCCAGATATACAAGGTGGCCAAGGATTATCCTGGTGCCACGAGGACCTTCAAGGAGATCATCACCCTCAACCCCAAAAACCGAGAGGCCCTGAGGGAATTGAGGGATATCTATATCGAAGAAAGGGAATGGGAAGAGGCCTTAAAGCTTCAGAGAAGGATCATCAAGATAAGCCCGAAGGGCGAGATCGATCAGGAAAAGAAGCTGCAACAGGGCCTACAATACGAGCGCGCCAAGCTTATAGCTGAAACGGGGAAGGAAGGGCGGGGGATAAAAGAAGTGAAGGAAATTCTCAAAGAAAACCCCTCTTTTATCCCTGCCCAGGTCTTGCTGGGAGAATTGCTGCGCCAAGCTGGGAAGATGAAAGATGCCATTAGGGTTTGGCAAAGGGGGTTTGAAAAGACCCGGGAGATAATCTTTTTAAACAAATTGGAGGATCTCTACCTCTCTGAAGAACACCCTCGAGGTATTATCAACCTCTACCTCGATGCCATCGAGAAAAATCCTGATAACATCGTCATCCCATTTTTCTTTGCCCGGCTCTGCCTGCGACTCGAGATGATTGAAGAGGCCCTTGAGAAGTTAAAGGACATGGAGTCTGAACTCTCCGATCACCCCTCATATCACTATCTATTGGCCGAGGTCTATTCCCATCGGGGCGATTATGAAAAGGCCACGGATGAATATCGGGAGGGGCTTAAGCTGGAAGGGGGGACTTATGTCCCCTATCGCTGCACCAGCTGCAAGAAGGAGATCAAAAACTGGCTACCCCTCTGTCCTGAGTGCGGACAATGGGGCACCTTTACCGCATGCACCAAAGAAGAGATCAAAGTGCCCCTTACACCTCTCCCCTCTGAATTAATGGCCTGGGATTTTTAGGTGGGGTTCTCCTTCTCCCGACCATTCCGATGGTTTTTGAACCTTATCTTTCCACCGGTTTGTCCCATCTGTCAGGCCCCCTTCGGCGGCCAGGGGGAGGACCTCATCATTTGTCCTGATTGCCAAAAGGCAATCAGACCCGTACGCCCCCCCTATTGCCCTTGCTGCGGCCTCCCTTACCCCACTGGAGATGGAGAAGGTCACCTCTGCGGTCCTTGCCTGAAGGAGAAGTGGTATTTCGAGGTCCATCGCACCTGCGCCCTCTATGAGGGGGCGCTCAAGGAAGCGATCCATAGATTCAAATACGGAGGTGTATTCCCCCTCGTGCGAGTCTTTGGGGATCTGCTGCAACCTCCCCTCCAGACTTTGATTGAGGATTATCCGGTGGATGTGATGGTCCCCGTCCCCCTCCACATCCGAAGATTGAGGGAACGGGGGTTCAATCAAGCCCTCCTCCTCGTCAGGGAGTTGAGCAAGAGGACGGGGATCCCCTATGAGGAGAGGGCGCTCGCAAAGATCAAGGACACCCCCGTTCAGATCGCCCTCAAGAAGAGGGAGCGAAGAAAAAACCTCAAGGGGGCCTTTCAGGTAAAGGATCAGGAGGCAATAAAGGGGAAGGCCGTCGTGCTGGTGGATGATGTCTATACCACTGGCGCCACGGTCAATGAGTGCTCCCGCACCCTGTTGGAGGGAGGGGCCGGGAAGGTAGCCATCCTTACCGTGGCCCGGGCGATATGATGTATAGGATTTCAGATCGAATGGGAGAAGATGGAGATGAAGGCGACCAAGATAGCCATTGTCGGGGCAGGGGTGGTCGGTACGGCCCTGGCCTATCTTTTCAAGGAGAAGGGCTATCAGCTCGTCGGTCTGGCCGGCAGTGGGGAGGAATCCTTGAAAAAGGCGTCCTCCCTCGTGGGGAGTAAAGTCCGCACCACCACTGTACCGGAGGAGATTACCGCGGAGGCCGATCTGGTCTTTATCACCACCTCAGACAGTGCCATCCAGGAGGTCTGCGACGGGATCGCGGGGAAGGGAGGCTTTCGCCCTGGGCAGATCGTGGTCCATACCAGTGGGTCCCTTCCCTCTACCATCCTTAAAAGCGCCCAAGACAGAGGCGCCCTCATCGCATCCTGCCACCCCCTGCAGAGCTTCGCCGACGTCAAAGAGGCGGTGAAGATCATCCCCTCCTCGATCTTTAACCTGGAAGGAGACCCAAAGGCCATCCCCATCCTTACGGAGCTGGTAGAGGAGTTGGGCGGTAAACCCCTCCCCATCGACACCCGAGAGAAACCCCTCTACCATGCGGCGGCCGTGGTGGCCTGCAACTTTCTCGTTACCCTTGTGTACCTCAGCTATCGGCTCTTTGAGGCCATAGGCATCCCCCAAGATGATGCCTCCCAAGCCCTCCTCCCCTTGGTCAAGGGGACGGTTAACAACATAGAGCACTTGGGACCTGTCAAGGCCCTGACAGGCCCCATCGCCAGAGGGGATGTGGGCGTGATCAAAGGACATATGGAGGCGCTCAAGACCGAAGATCCGAGATTCATTGATATCTATCGTATGATCTCCCGCCTGACCGTCGAGATCGGGATCAAGAAAGGCACCCTCTCCGCCGAGAGGGGGAAGGAGATCCTGCACATATTGGGAGTCTAATCAGGGGTCACCGTATCTCGGTGGATGCTTCGGCATCCCTCAGAACGGGTAGCGGATTATGGTTAAATATGCAGTGGATTCCACGTGCCGGAAGTTGCTGATTTTAGTTAGTTGTTTTTATAAAAGAAGTTCATATGTATTTCATTTTTGAACGATACCATAGTATAATTATATAACTCTCGTATCATTGTTAAATAATGCCTGAATTGTCAGAGGATTATGTTTCCAAAATTGACTAACGAGCAAAAGGATGATAACAAAAGAAAGTTCATAGACTGATAAATTACCTGCCTCAGGGGACATTGTGACAGAGAGAGAAACACTTATAAAAATACAGGATAATGGGGAAATTTTGGTCCTCTTGGACGGGCGAAGACTCCGCGTAAGACCTGGAGACTTTCCCAAAAGCCGCAGTTGGCTGCCGATGGAGGAGTTGGAAATATCGGATGATTCGAGTGACCCCATGTTTACCGTTAAGATCCGTAATATAGAGGAAAGAGAAGAAATTCTTGCCATGTGGGGCTAGCCTTAAGGGCTCTGGGATCGAATCTTTATTCCTTCGCCGTATCTCCCGCCTAAGCGTAGAGATTGGAATCAAGAAAAAGATAACTTCTCCGCCATGGAGGATTGTAGCAGAGAGGAACTGTCGTAAGAGGTTAGACTAAGACAGTAACATGATGAGACACGTTCAGTACGCCGTCCCCCACACTGTTCTATCGCACGATTTCCCGCCTGACTGTCGAAATCGGGATAAAGAAAGGCGCTCTCGCACCTGAGAGAGGGGAGGAGATTTTGAAGGTCGTGGGAGGATAGTGATGTAACTGCCTACATTGTAAAAGTTAGGAGGTAATTATGAACAAAGAAAAAATAATTACGTTGACTAATCGGCTCTCAATGGTTGCTATTATATTGTTGATGTATTGGGTGTTTATTTTTGTGAGCATTAGTGTATTTGGCTTTAAGGTTTTTAAAGAAAATATTACTGAGAGTTTTTATTTGAGCATTGTCGGCATTCTTGCCCTGCTCGCAGGCGCAGTCATTGTAAACATTATGTTCAATATGACGATTATTTCCGAGTCATTGAGCAAGAAAAAAGGTAACACTGTTAAAAAAACCAAAAAAAAGAAATCAATGTTTCCTGTTTTGTTTATCTCTTCATTCCCTGTTATATTTCTTTTTCTTTATTTGGGGGATGTAAGAACATCAGCGATGAAAGAGAAATTTCTCGTGAACTCTGCACAGTATATGATTTCAAATAACCAGCAGGTAATTACTGAGTTGGGAGAGTATCATTTTGATTTCAAATACGTAAAAATTGCCGGCACTTCCTTTAAAATGCTTTCAAAAGAGGATGAAAGCTTTCCCTCGGTATCATTGATAATACAAGATACGATAGGCGAAAAAGAAGTTTTTTTGAGATTTACTGATTATCACTACGACGACAAAAAAACACTTAATAAAGCTGATTATATATACCCGTGCTCAAAAGATGAGAGAGAGTATTTAAGGGATGTTTTTAACAAAGGGGAATCCGTACATAGGTTTAGCGCTTCCGACGGCTTTTATGAACTCTATTTCCCGGTTAAAACTAATAATCGTCTGATACTTCTCTATTTCACGGATAGAAAAACATATGGTAAACTGGGTTCGTGAGCATCAAATCCACAAGAGAATGTCTACCCCTTTATTCAGGCCCTCTTGGAAAAGGGTGTCCCGGAAGGGCCTACTGTGGGTGCTTCAGGGACGTTGATTTTCACGGTGCTTTTCCCATGGTAGAATCTTTTCAATTTCGATAGATAAGTTATGCACTCTCAGAACCAACGTCCCCCTTTTTCGTCCCTCCCTTAATCTGTTTCAATTAAACCAATGTCTTTACTGTATTTACCTGAAGTCCCGCAGGAAAAATGAAAAATAGGTCTCTCTACCTTCCGTATAATCATCGGGCAATGCTTCAGCCCCTTCGGAATATAGACCGAACAGCTTTGGGTGAGGATATGTTTCTCATCGCCCAACCATAATTCAACTTCTCCACACAAATCCTTGGGATTTCCCGGATAAGAGCCGAAAAAGGATAGGATTTCGTCAAAACCATGCACATGCGTTGGGGGGGATAGTTTGGTCGGCTTCCAGAACCATGAGCATTCTACATAGAAAGCACCCTTGATGATTCTATCATCAATATACGTTATCGGAGTCATTACATCCGCGCCGTCTTTCTTAGGTTCTCCTTCAGTTAGCGGTTTGGGAGATGTAATGATATATTTATCATATTTTTTTTCTTCCATTTTATTTCTTCCTCCTCGCTGAAAAATTAAGTCTTATGTGAAATAGCATTCTAACAGTTAACATATGAATTTCCGATGGCAGATAGGGGGTCAAATCTTCACGGGCTGTTGCCCAAATCCCCATCTTGTGGTTTTGTTTAGTTATAGCGGCATGATCGCCTTTCTAACTTATTGAAATTATTGGATGCTAAATTTAGCAAAAGTTCAAATTGTGGTCACTTTCTGGTTTGGGCAACAGCCCGTGAAGATATGACCCCATGTTTCCCCCTTAGGCCTATATCGGTTGTTTCGACATGCTTGAGTTCCTGATTGGGCATGTGACCCCGTACTTGTCAACAATGTCTTCCACGACCGCCTTGAACCAAGATGAGCACTCTGGCGATACAACAACACTACGCAGAAACGCTCGCAGATTTATCGGGAGTATGACACCTTCATCTTTCGACGTAGCCTCAAATGTCTGGTCGAATCTATCCAAAATGATCCTTACTTCATTCTCGAAGGCATAACCAACAGTCTTGTACTTGAAGACGTTAGAATAGGGTTTGACCTCTATTTTTGGGTCCTTCCAGTGTCTGATGTACTCAACTTTCTTTAAGGAAATTCGTCCCAGCCCGCCGAATTTGTCCAGAGCGGCCCTGAGTTTTGCGACGGTCGTCGTTATAGCAACACAATCATCCGTCTTTCCGTAAAGTTTCCACAAGGCCATATTGTCATCCATACCCAGCGACCAACAATTGATAAAAACCCCTTCACGCAGTTCCTTCTTGAATTTTTCGTAGGTGTATTCTATCTGGTTTTTCCTGTAAGCATTGCTAATGGCCTCCTTGACGGAAAACGTGAAGGAACCTTCAAACTTGTCAGAAAACAGGTCACTTCGGCAAAGGTAGAGGGAGCTGGTCTTCAAGAAGCTGATGAATCGAGGCATATCGAGATAACGGCGGAGAACATCCCCGTCCTTCAATTTCTCGTCGATTATCACAGCACCTCTTGATCTCATAGTGTTAAGTGCCTAACGTATAGCTCACCGGGAGCCTTATTTATCGGTTATCCGGTGGAGCCGCTGGTTATGCCTTGCACTTCTTTTCCTATCATTGGACTATTCCCAAAAGGGCGAACAGGATGATAATAATGAAGGCTACTCCTATGGCCGCCTCAAATACCTCAAAGGCGATAGAAATCCTTGATTGGCTTTTCCATCTTTGTCGCGTTCTTTCTCGGTAGGTCCTTGAGAATAAGTACCTGAATCCAAACCCGCCTTCGATAACCTTGCCTATCGCTTCTATGATTTCACTCATTTGTTCTTTGGCATAACATTTAATATACGAATTTCCTGTTTGCTATTGACATAGCTGCATTGTAGCACATGTTAAGAATAGTGAAAGAAAAAATCCTCATGTCAAAAAAATGATCAGACAGCTTGTAGATTGCTGCGCCTCGCAGTATCGAAAGAGCGCCTGACTTCTCATTTCAGCCAACCGCAATCAGCAAGGATTAGATTAAGCTGTTTTCAGTGCCTCGGCCAGGCCCTTGAACTCGGCCATGTCCAGGGTCTCTGCCCGGCGACGGGGGTCGCAGGGCGT
>MGQF01000050.1:119208-119669 GCA_001797745.1 Deltaproteobacteria bacterium RBG_13_52_11 | reverse complement strand
ATCAGGCAGCTCGTAGATTGGTACGCTTCGCAGTATCGGAAGAGCGCCTGACTTCTCATTTCAGCCAACCGCAATCAGCAAGGACTGGATTAAGCTGTTTTCAGTGCCTCGGCCAGGCCCTTGAACTCGGCCAGGTCCAGGGTCTCTGCCCGGCGACGGGGGTCGATCCCGACGGCAATCAACGCCTCCGCGATCTTCTCCCTGGAACCGAAGGACACAGGGGAGTTTTTAAGGGAGTTCAAGATGGTCTTTCTCCTCTGGGCAAAGGAGGCCCGTACCACTTCCTGAAAGAAACTCCCGTCATCGATCGCGATTCGGGGGCGCTCCAGGATCTCAAACCCCACCAGGGAGGATTCCACCTTGGGGCGGGGGTAAAAGGCCTGGGGGGGGACCCGCATCATGATCTTGGGGGAGGTATAGAGCTGTGTAAATATCGACAGCGGCCCGTATGCTTTGCCGCC
>MGQF01000050.1:113242-119184 GCA_001797745.1 Deltaproteobacteria bacterium RBG_13_52_11 | reverse complement strand
CCCCCTTTTCCCTGAGGTAATCGGCCATCCCCTGATCCAACTCCACGGCCACCACCTGTTTTACGTGGGGGAGCATGAGGAAGGTCAAGACCCCCATGCCAGGGCCGATCTCCACCACGCAATCCTCAGGCTCCAGCTTGGCTAATTGGACGATCTTCTGGGCCACCCCCTGATCGATGAGGAAGTGCTGGCCAAGGGCTTGCTTGGGCAAGACCCCTCGGCTTCTCAGCTCCTGCATCAACGAGGTCACAGGTCTAGTCCTTTCCTAAAGGCCAGCGTGACAGGGCGCTCATGTCCAGCCCATCCCTTCTCCCCGCCTTGAGGAGGTGATACCCAGCCACCCCGATCATGGCCGCGTTGTCCCGGCACAGATACGGTGAGGGGAAATACGCTTGTATGCCGTGTTCTCCCCCTGCCTTTGTCAGCCGCTCCCGCAGACGACCATTGGAAGCCACCCCGCCGGCAACCACTACCCTGCCCACCTTATACTGCTGGGCCGCCCAAATGATCTTTGCCACCAGCACATCCACCACAGCCTCTTGAAAGGAGGCGGCGATGTCGGCTATCCCATCATCGGAAGGGGGGTGGGCACGGCAGTGGTTTACCACCGCCGTCTTGATACCGCTGAAGCTGAAGTCCAAAGAGTCCTTGGCAAGGTAGGCCCGCGGGAAGGGTATGGCCGTGGGGTTGCCGCTACGGGCCAGGTGTTCTATGGCCATCCCCCCTGGGTATCCCAACCCCAGATACTTGGCCACCTTGTCAAAGGCCTCGCCAGCAGCGTCGTCTTTCGTTTTACCCAGCGCGCGGAAGGCGGTGAACCCCTCTGCCAGATAGAGGGAGGTGTGCCCACCTGAGGCCACCATGCCTATAAAAGGAAAGGGGACCTCGTGCTCCAAGAAGATGGCGAGCAGGTGCCCCATGAGGTGATTTACACCCACGAGAGGAAGATTCTTGGCGTGGGCGATGGCCTTTGCTGCCATGATCCCCACTAAGAGGGAGCCCACGAGGCCCGGCCCCCGGGTCACCGCCACCCCATTTACCTCATCCAGTGAGCTATGGGCTTGATCAAGCCCCCCCCTGATCACCGGTAAGATGTTTTCGAGATGGCGTCGGGAGGCCAACTCCGGCACCACCCCCCCATACCGCCGGTGGACCTCATCCTGAGATGAGAGGCAATTGGCAAGGACTCTGCGCCCATCCTCTATGAGGGCGGCCCCGGTATCATCGCACGAGCTCTCGATGGCAAGGATGATCATTTAAGACTCAATTCTTTGAGTAAATCTTCTGTAAAAATGTTGCTACAAAGTATCAACGGACGCATCATCAGGATTCTAGTCCCGCCAAGGGCGGGATTGACCCCTAGACCCCTCAAACCCTTTCTTTAATAATAGTACCATACTGCCCCATGGTGCTCAACCTTCTTGACCAAATGATAAAAGAATGTTAGTTTACACGTGATAACGTTCCTAGAATGACTCATGAGACATTGCAATAGATCAGCAATAGAGAGAGTGAGAAGTGTCAATATAACATCTAAATTATGATTAAAAAGAAGAAGGAGGAAGAACAATGGCCAAAAGAAGAGGGAAGAAAAAAAGCAGTATTTTGCTCATCATTTTGGCGATACTGTTGCCCTTTATTGCAGTGCTCATCAAAAAGGGCATTGGTAAAGATTTTCTGATAAATATCATACTCTGTATCATCTTTTATATTCCGGGTATCATCCACGCCTTGTGGATAGTAACAAAGTAAAGCAGTAAGGCCCTTTTTCAGAAACATATCACCTGAGTCCTGTTGAAGGCACGCCCTGAGACAGGACTCAAACGTCGAGTTGTTTCTTTTGGACGAGATGGGGTCGGGTCTTAAAATATTAAGTTATTCACAAACTTCCTCCTTAAAATTCCCCTTGACATTTCCCATTTAATTAGGTGTACTTATAACTGATTCAAGGATCGTCTGGTGAGACGAGTTAACCCATAATCTTTTGGAGGGAACCTTGAAGGGAGATTCCAGAAGGTACCACTATAAGGCCTCTGAAGATGTCTTATTTCTCTTCAGGGGTCTTTTCTTTAATCATCGATAAAACGCCAACCAATGCGTAAAATATCATGCACGGTTTTAAAAAATCTGTCCGGGGTTAAGGTTGTTACTGTAGTAAAGGTCAGAGCGGAAATCCCTCAATAGGTGAGGGATCTATAATAGTAATTTCCAACCAACAATAATGAAGGGAGGATTACCATGGATTTCTTAAGCTTTCTCATTTTGTTGATTATCAGTGTTGTGGTCTCGGGGATCTTGCATTTTGGCTTTAAGTATTACATCGTGCCGGGGTTTTGGTCCTATCTGTCCAAGGTCCTTATCGGGTGGATCGGCGCCTGGTTAGGTTCCCCGATATTTGGCAGATGGTGGGAAGGCCTAAATTATGAAGAGGTCTACCTTGTCCCTGCAATTTTGGGCTGTTTATTCCTTGTGATCTTTGCCGTAGACTTTGTTCAGACTGCCAAGGCTGCTAAGGCTGCCCCTAAGCGTCGTAGGAGATAATTACCTATGAGTAAGGGGCCGGGTCTTGAAATATAAGTCAACTGCAACCTTTCAGCTCTAATACACAATTCAAGATCTGGCCCCTTTTCTGTTTCTTAATATTTGACCTCTGTTAAAAACAGCCCGTGTAGCCGGGGCGGTCATGCCGGCTTTGCGGCGATCCCGGGCCTGAAAGATCTCCTCAAACTCCACGAGAGAGATCTTTCCCCTGTCTACATTGCTATCTAATAAACGGGGAAACCATAGATGAGGTTCAAAGCCTCTCTCTTAAAGCGAAGCCAGAATAGGTTGGAATACCTTGCATTGTCGGCATAACTTCATCTTCTCGAGCCAGCTTTCTTGCACTGCTTCCTGACAGATTGTCCCATTAATAAACCAACAGAGCTCTCCAATGCGAAATTCCCATGCTGGGCAATGCCGTCTGGTCACCATACGACACTTTTGTATCATCCAACAGGGCGTATTCCTTCTGCTAAGGTTTTTTTCTTGGCCAAAACGAATAATACCTGTCTTTGGATATGAGCAGGGATATTCCTCCACCCCTGCTCAAAACTCTGTACGGCCTTGGGAGAAACAGCTAACAGTTGGGCTATTTCGTTCTAAGTCTTTCCCAAATATTTGCGAATCGCGGAGAACTCCTTTTTGTCCATTCAAAGCTACCCAGTTTTTCAGATTATACCACAACGTGGCACAAAAGGAAGTCCTATTTTTTATTGTAAAAACCTCTTAATCATCCGCCAACAGACATATGAAGAGAGACTGGGAAATAGAGCTGAGAAGTGAATCCTGATATATTTCAAAAATATTTCACATGATAAACATCAAAGATGATATCTGAAATATTGCACTGTTGATTATCAGATAAAACCAAAAAAAGACTTGACAGTACCACATTGTGGTATTATATTAAGTTAGATTTTAATAAGAAGGAGCGAGATATGGCAAAAAAGAGGCAAGCAATCAAACGTAAGAAACGGAGTCGTGGTTGGCCGACAACACTGATAGTCCTTGGTGTAGTAGGCGTGGTCATGGGCGCAGCATTCAGTATCCAAGGGGTGATGAAATACTACTATTTGAGAGATGCGATGCGACAAGAAAAGATAACCCTTGACTTCATCCCGGGTGCCCCTAAAGGTGAGATCGTTGATTCGGCGAAAGAGGCATTGATGGCTGGTGATACCATACAACAGCATCGCCGGACAATAGCCCCAACATATGGTGATCTAGTGGGCGGGAAGAAGTACGATCCTACCAATCTTAGACATTTGACTTATGCACAGGCCTTAAACTTGGAACAATATCTTTATCTTGCTTTTATGGGCTTCGGTGTTACCCAAATTGTTATCTTTATTGGTGTTTTTATGATCATCATGGGGATAGCCATCGGCGGGACCGGGATAACACTATACAAAAGTTAATTTTTTTTGAATCAATGAAGGAAAAAGGCGGGTTATTGTGACCTGCCTTTTTTAATTGGTAGTGAGTTTAATGATAAATCAGATAGTTTTTACTGACTCAGCATTTGTTCTATGTGCGCTTGAAATAATCAGAGACGCACATGCTCAATTTTCCACTAGTTAAAAACGCCCGTCTCCAAAACGCAGGGTAGAGGGGCGTTTTCCAACAGTCCGTCAATATTTGACTTCTGCAAGAAAGAGCCCATGTGCCGGGGCGGTCATGCCGGCCTTGCGGCGATCCCGGGCCTGAAAGATCTCCTCAAACTCCTCAACGGAGGTCTTTCCCCGACCCACAGCCACCAGGGTCCCCACGATGCTGCGGACCATCTCCCGCAGGAAGGCGTTGGCCTCGATGGCCACCACAATCAGATGACCCCCCCGCTGTTCGATCTCCAGACGGATAACTTCTCTTATAGAGTGGCGGCTCTCATCACCCGAGGCCCGGAACGAGGAGAAGTCGTGGCTTCCGATGAGAAGCCTCCCGCATTTTTGCATGGAGGTGAGATCAATCTCGTGAGGGATGAACCAAGCGTAATTCCGCCCGATGGCCGAGGGATAGGGTTGATTTAAGATATGATACTCGTATACCTTGCTGCGGGCGCTGAAGCGGGCGTGAAATCCCTCCTCCACCTCATCCACGCCCTTGATCACAATATCAGGGGCCAGGAGGCTGTTCAGCCCCCGCTGCAAAGCAATCAGGTCTATGGTGCTTTCCGTGTGGAAGTTGGCCACCTGGCCAAGGGCATGGACCCCGGCATCGGTCCTGCCCGCACCGAGGAGGTTTATCTTTTCCTGGGTGATCTGGGAGATCCTCTCCCGTATCACCCCCTGGATGGTCTTAAGCCCGGGTTGGATCTGCCAGCCGTGGTAGGCGGTTCCATCGTACTCGATGGTCAGCTTGATGTTCCTCATGAGGCAAGCCTTCTTATCCACCCCTCCTGGAGGCGCATTGCCCCCTCGGGACACACCTCCTGGCAACAGTAACAGCGGATGCACTTGCGGTAATCGATCCGCACCCCTTTGTCGCTCAGGGAGATTGCCTGGGGAGGGCACACCTCGGCACAGACCTCGCACCCCCTACAGAGGTCTCTATCCACCCTCGGCTTGGGCACGAAGACATTCTTAAGCGGTCTCTTGATAAAACCCGGCAGGTTCCACTGTACGTCAAACCTCCCGGGAAGGCGGAAGGGCGAGATCCCGAGATCCTCCAACCGCTGGCCCAAGACCTCTATCTGCTTCGGGTTTGTCCCCTCAAACCCCCGTTGTCGGGCAGCCTGGATGGTGAGGAGATCCTCCGGAGGGACGCCGATGATCTGGCAGATGATGGTGTCGAGGGCATGGGGGTTCCCCCCGGCCAGGATCAGACCGAGGGGGCGCGGGTCACCGCTCCCCGGTCCGTCCCCCTCCATGCCGATGACCCCGTCCGCAATGGTCAGGGCCGGTTTGACGATCTGGCAGAGTTCTGCGAGCATGCCTGCAAAATAGGCGTGATCAATCCCCGCCTTGAGGTGCCATTGGGCCTTGCGCATCCCCGGGATACAGCCGAAGGTGTTCTTCACCCCCAGGGTGAGAAGCGTCTGGGAGTGGGTTTTGACCTTGGGGAGGTTGATGACCACATCGGCCTCCAGGACGGCCGTGGCCAGTTTAAACCTGCGGAAGGTGTATGCCTCGTCCGTCTTTATCTCTGCCACCTCCTTAAACTCCACCAGGGGGCAACCCAGCTCATCCGCCACCTCCGCGATCCCCGCCTGGGCAGCGACGCGGCGCAAACCCCCCACGGCCGGGCTGTCACCGATAGCGGGGATTCCCCCCGCCTCCTGTACCAGTTGGGTCACAGCCTTTACAATAGAAGGGTGGGTCGTCACACACCGGTCCGGATGCCTGGCAATGAGGAGGTTGGGCTTGATGAGGACCCTGTCCCCCCTCCCCACAAATGCCCCCATC
>MGQF01000050.1:77225-113210 GCA_001797745.1 Deltaproteobacteria bacterium RBG_13_52_11 | reverse complement strand
CGCCAGTACCTGCGAATAGGCGTACTTGGTGCATCTGGCGATAGAGACCTTCGCAGCCATCAGTTCACATGCCTCCCTGTATCATGCCGATGATCCCCCTCCTTATCATCATCACCGCAATGGCAGCCAGCAGCAGGCTGACCACCTTGGCCAACCCCTTGGCCCCGCCCTCTCCCAGGAGGCGAATCAAGAGGTCGGCGCGTGAAAAGACCCACCAGGCGAAGATGAGGTTGACGATCAGGGAGATGATGGTAGAGATATATCCATAGGCATCCACCGAGATGAGGATGGTGGTGAGTACGGCAGGGCCCACGATCAGGGGCACACCCAACGGTACGAACCCCACGGTTTCCCCGGCTATTCCGCGCTTCTTTTCCGGGAAAAGCAGATCGTGGATGGCGATGACCAGCAGGATGATGCCGCCAGCCACCTTAAAGTCGGGGATAGTAACCCCGATGATTGTAAAGATGAGCTTTCCCACGGCGAGAAACCCCAGGCTGACCACGAAACCCGTCAGGATGGAGTCCCGCACTACCCGCTTCCTCTCTCTCCCCTTCATCTCCTCGGTGAAGGAGGTAAAGATGGGGAGGACCCCTATAGCATCCATGGCGACGAAGATGGGGATGATAGCGAGCAGTGAGGCCTTAATTTCCCAAGGCATAGTTACGATTCAAAGGCCTTGAAGAGGAGTACGCAGTTGACCCCCCCGAACCCCGCAGAGATGGATAGTGCTGTTCTTACCTCCTTCTCACGAGGGCCTTCGGGGACATAATCCAGATCGCACTCAGGGTCTGGGAACTCATAGTTGATGGTAGGGTGGATTACTCCACGTTTGATAGTGAGGGTCGTGCAGATAGCCTCCGCTCCGCCAGCTGCTCCGAGGAGGTGTCCAGTCATAGACTTGGTGGCGCTGATGGGTATCTGATAGGCGTAGTCTCCAAAGACCGTTTTTATGGCCTTGGTCTCGGTGGCATCGTTCAATTTGGTGGATGTCCCATGGGGGTTGATGTAATCGATCTCTTCTGGGGCGATCCCTCCTTTTGCCAGGGCCTGTTCGATGGCCCTGCACAACGAGATGGCCGAGGGGTCCGGCTCGGCGATGTGAAAGGCATCGGAGGTCATGCCGTAGCCGATGAGCTCGGCATAGATGGGTGCCCCCCTCTTAAGGGCATGGTTCAACTCTTCCAAAAGTATTATCCCTGCCCCTTCCCCCATGACGAAGCCGTCCCGGTGCAGATCAAAGGGGCGGCAGGCCTTCTGCGGCTCGTCGTTGCGGGTGGACATGGCACGCAGGGCGATGAACCCCCCAAAAGGGAGGGGAGTAATGCAGGCATCAGCGCCGCCGGTGAGGACCATCTCCTCGGGACCATCCTGTATCCTGTCGTAGCTGGTGGCAATGGCGTGGCTGGCCGAGGCACAGGCTGAGGAGACCACATACGTAGTCCCCCGAATTCCGAATCTCTCGGTGACGTTGGAGGCCACCGAACTGGTGTAGACATTGGGGAGGGCGAAGGGGGTAAGCCTCCGGGGCCCCCCGTGCTTTAACAAATTATCGTAAGAACCCTCCACGATCTCCATATTCTCAGCCGCCACCCCCAGAATCGCCCCGATCTTGAAGGAATCGGAGTGGTTGAGCTCGTATCTTCCCTCCACCCCCTCTCGGGGCAGGAGCTGTATCTCTGCGTCCTCCAGGGCCAACTTGGCCCCCACGAGGGCAAATTGGGAGGCCCGACCCACGTGTCGGTCACCCTTATGAAAGGGAAGGTAATCATGAAGGGAGAAGTCTTTTATCTGCGCTCCGATCCTCGTTCTGAACTGCTCCATATCAAAATTGGGAAATTCGACCCGACCCACCCCCGTTTTCCCCTCCATGAGGGCCCGCCAATACGGTTCCTTTCCGATTCCTATGGGGGTGACCGCGCCTAACCCCGTTATAACAACCCTCTTTTTCTGCATGAAAGGATATTCCTTTTTCGATAGCAAGGATAAATCAACTTTAAGATAAAGGTATCGAAAGAATTTTTCAAGGGAAAACTGATCTAAAACTTGACTATTTTGAGCGTCTATGGTTTTTTGTTAGCGAAGATCCACAGGGGGTTGCGATGATCAATCGAGAAGAGGCCTTTGATGTGCTGAGGGATTATTGTAAAGAGGAAGTCCTCATCAAACACTCCTTAGCCACTGAGGCGGTGATGCAGGCCCTGGCAAAGCGGTTGGGTCATGAACCCGATAGATGGGGAATCGTCGGTCTCCTCCATGATTTGGATTATGATGAGACCAAGGAAGATCCTGTCCGTCATACCCTGAGAACCGAGGAGATCCTCCGGGAAAAGGGGGTTAAGGAGGATATCATTGATGCCATCAAGGCCCACAATGCCGAGGCATTACATATGAGACGGGAGAAACCCTTGCATTTTGCCATTACCTGTGCGGAGTCCATCACCGGTTTAATCGTGGCCACCACGCTGGTCTATCCCGACAAGAAGATAATCAGCGTCAAACCCTCTTCAATAGTGAAGAGGATGAAGGAAAAGGGCTTTGCTCGACGGGTGCGCAGAGATGCCATTAGAGAGTGCGAAAAGCTCGGCCTGAGCCTGGAGGAATTCGCCGAGCTGAGCCTCAAGGCCATGCAGGGGATCAGTGAACAGCTGGACTTATAATGTTGACGGAAACGGTATTTTTGTATATGATAGAATACAGCATTGAAGGGGGATGATGATATGAAGGCAAAATATTTTCAGCTGATGGGGGTGGTACTGATATGCTCCCTGTTGCTCGTCGGCTGCGCCGGCAAGAAGAAGATCCAATCCGCTCCTAAGGACCCCGCCGTACTCTACACCAATGGCATAGTCTTATTCAATGACGGAAAATATAAAGAGGCCATAGAGGTCTTCACCCGATTAAAGGACTACTTCCCCTCTGATGAGCTCTATGCCCCTAAGGCGGATATCCGGATTGCAGACTGTTATTTCTTCCGGAAGGAATATCCCGAGGCCATCACCAGATATATGGAGTTCAAAAAGCAGCACCCCTTTCATCCCGATATCCCCTATGTGGAGTATCAATTAGGGCTTTGCCATTACCGGCAGGTATTAACGAAGGATCGGGACCAGAAGGCCACGGAAAGGGCCCTGACCGCCTTTCAAAATGTGGTAGCGAATTACCCTGATACCATCTTCGCGCAGAAGGCACAGGAGAAGATCTTATTCTGTCAGCGGAGACTGGCAGAGAACGAGCTCTATATCGCCCACTTCTATCTCCGCAAGGGTAAATACTCTGCTGCAGAGAAGAGGGCGTCCTCAGCGTTGGCGAAGTACCCCGCCTGCGGCCTAGATGATGAGGCCCTCTATTACCTTGCCTTTGCCCTGCACAAACAGGAGAAGGACCCTGAGGCACTCCCCCCCTTAACACAACTGGTACAGGATTATCCTCAAAGCCCCTTTGCCAAGGAGGGTAGAAAGCTTCTGGCCAGCCTGAAGGTCGAAGGTGTGATTGCTGCCTCGCCTGCGAGCGAGGAAGTGGGTTTGAGAGAGTCCAGGACTCTTGCAAAGGCGGGAGAAAACCTTCCTTTTCGCATCACCGCCAAAAGTACTAAAAACATCCCCGAGAAAAATGCCATTTTATACACAGGCGACGTGGTGGCCTTGGGGGAAGAGGTTATGATTCGTGCCGAGTCCCTCCTGCTGACCATGGATGCGGGTAATGTCCCTAGGGAGATGGTGGCCAGGGATGAGGTGGTGGTGGAACGTGGGGAACAAGAAATCTTCTGCAAGAAGGCCGTTTGGTCCCCAACTGAGAAAACTATGGTGATGACGGAGGATGCCAAGATAAGGGGCATTGGAGAGTGGACAAGGGGAGATGAGATTACCCTCCACTTGGATACCGGCAGGATCGAGATCAAGGGGAAAAAGGTTGAAAAAATGGGGGAAGATATAAAATGAAGGGAAAGGGGTTGTGAGAAGATCATTAATGATGAAAGTAAATTCGTAAAGGGGGGCATACCCCCCTTTTTTTTGTTGCCTCACATTTAATAATGACAAAGGTCTTTCTCGTCAGTTTGGGCTGTCCCAAGAACCACGTAGATTCTGAAGTGCTTCTAGGCATCTTGGCAAACGACGGCCTCGTACTCACCTCCACGCTGGATGAAGCGGACGTGGTTATTATCAACACCTGTGCCTTTATCCAAGAGGCCGTACAGGAATCTATCGAGGCAATCTTGGAAGCAGCCCGGGCAAAGGGGCAAGGGGCGATCAATACACTGATCGTCACCGGATGCCTCCCCCAACGCTATGGCGAGGAATTGGTTCAATCGATACCCGAGGTCGACCTCTGGACAGGAACGGGTGATTTCCTTCAGATACCGCAATGGTTGAAGAAAGGTGGTCCCAGGAAACTGATCGGGAAACCCCGTTATCTCTATGACCACCATACCCCTCGAATCATCACCAACACACCCCATTCTGCCTACGTGAAAATCGCGGAAGGGTGCTCTCACCCCTGCACCTTTTGCCTCATCCCTCGGCTCCGGGGAAGGTATAGAAGCAGGGAGTTGGGTTCAGTCATCCGTGAGACGGAGAATTTGGTCGCCAGGGGCGTCGTAGAAGTTACCCTGGTAGCACAGGATACCACGGCGTATGGGACTGACAGAGGAGAGGAGAAAGGGCTCTATCGACTCTTGAAGACCCTGACAAAGATCGAGGGACTCAAGTGGATCAGGGTCCTCTATTCCTACCCCCATCCGGCCAATTTTCCCCCTCAACTCCTGGATATGGTCGCCGGAGAGGAGCGAATCTGCCCCTATCTCGATATTCCCATTCAACATGTCGATGATACCCTCTTGCGCCGCATGGGGAGAAGGGTCTCAGAAAAAGGGATCAGGAGGTTGGTCTATCGCTTAAAAAGAGCTTACCCGGAGATCCACCTGCGCACTACCCTTATGGTGGGATTCCCCGGAGAGGGGGAACGGGAATTCAGGAAGCTCTTGGACTTTGTCCGAGAGGTAGAGTTCACTCATCTGGGAGTGTTCCGGTATTCTCCTGAGGAGGGCACCAAGGCCTCCCGGATGAAGGGCCAGATTTTCTCCGAGATTGCCGAGGAAAGGGCCGCCCAGATCATGGAGTTACAACAGGGGATCTCGTGGAAGAGGAATAAGGAAATGGTAGGATCTATTATCCCGGTTTTGATCGATGGGGTAAGCGTACAACCAAAGGGAGTTCCGCAGGGGAGGACTGCTTTTCAGGCCCCGGAGGTCGATGGAGTGGTCCATATCAAGAAGGGGATGGCCAAGATCGGGGAGACCGTAACGGTGAAGATCACTCAGGCGGGGCCCTATGACCTGGTGGGGGAGATTGAAGAGAGGTCTTAAAAGGATTTTAATCGCGCGGGAGATTTGTTCCTATTACGGTTTCCACCTGATCACTTGATTTTCGAAATCTATACTGTATTCAAGACCGCGTAAAAAATTCATCCCCAATAACCCATCATGGCTGGTAGCAGGCCCCTGTGGGAATATGACCAAGGCTTGTATCGCCTTCGCTTCATATGGTCCGACTCTCACATAATCCAGTGTCGCCACACCGGCATTAATCACCTTTCCTCCTACCACCCGCACATTAGCCCTGTTAGTTAGCGGAACATTTAATTGATCCGCGATCGGCCGATGGAGTGTTATGAGATCAGCACCGGTATCCAGAACGAGTGAGGCTTGAACCTCCTTACCTCCATAACCAAGGGTGACAGGGACCAACACGTGATTCCCCCTTATCGTCACCTTCGTCACCAGGCTTTGATCGAATTCTTCTCGGGCCTTTTCCTCCTCCTGCTTCTTCTTCTCCTCTAAGCTCTCGAGCATCTGCCGTGTCCGCGCTTCCTCCGGCGTTTCACCTTTCTTCTCAGTAACAGCTGCCGGTACTTCTTCCTGAGGAGGTGCTTTGGGCTTCTCCTCACGCACGGTCACTTGATTCCTGTATTCTGCTGGCACCTTGCCCAAATCATCGACAAAATGAATCGTACCGTTCTTGTCGACATACTTATAAATCTCCGCGCGCAGTTTGAGGGGAAGAAACAATGCTACAACGAATATACATAAACATAAAAGGATAAGAAGATCTGCATTCTTTTTATCCATGTTCATTCCCTTTCGCCGACGTAATACGACTGCTGTTCTGTCGGTGCGTTGCTGGTCCTCTCAATCATCCTTTGGAAGATCAGCTACAGTTTAGAAGTCCTTTGTTATCAAGTCTAGTCTCCTTAAGGTCTTTTGTAAACAGAAATCAGCACTGACTTTGTGACAGACAAACCGAGATGATTTAAATGGAGTTTTTATCTCGAAGATGATATAAATAATGCAAGCCCTTGTTCAAAGTTCGCAATGATACAGTGAAGGGGGAGGATTACGATGAAACCGAAAACCATTGTCGTATTGGTCTTAATCGGCCTCTTTCTTATAATACTTGTCCAAAACGCCCAGGTTGTCACCCTGCGATTGTTATTCTGGGAAATAGGCATGTCGCAGATTATCTTGCTGCCTTTGGCGATGTTCATAGGCTTTATTCTCGGTTTCATTGTCGCTCAGATGACGAGCGGCAGCCACAGCAAGAAAGAGGGAAAGTAAGGAGGCCATAACTCGGAGCAAGCATTGCCGGGATTCAAAATCTTAGGATGAAGGGCACGTTATGCCAAAGTTGCTACAAAATCTGTATTTCCTCCAAAATGCGTTCTTTTGTCTCTAATAGCATATTCTCCTTGCGAGCATTTTCCGCAATCTCTCTTCCCACCAAGGCAGCGCCGAGGGCTCCGGTGATCAATGGTTCCTCTGGCACCAGAATTTCATGGCCCAATTGCTCGGAAAGGGCCTTAACCAAGCCCTTGTTCTTGCCGCCACCGCCGGTCAGGACAATTGCCTCTTCTACCCGGAGTCGATTGACCATCCTGGATATCCTATCCGCCAGGGATTGATGGACCCCAGCAAGCAGGTCGGGAATAGGCACGCCTTCTGATAACCTGGTCGCCACCTCCTGCTGGGCCCATATGGTGCAGATGTTGCTTATCTTTGCGGGATTCTTAGCTTGTAAAGAAAGCCCTCCAACCTCGTCCAGCCTTATACCCAGGGTATCGGCAATCACCTCGATAAATCTGCCGCTGCCAGCAGCACACTTGTCGTTCATGATAAAATCATTCGGTCTGCCGCCGGCATTAATCTTGATTGCCTTGCAATCCTGTCCCCCGATGTCAATGATAGTCTTGGCCTCCGGGAAGAGACTGGAGATACCCTTGGCATGGCACGTTATTTCCGTGACCTGCTTGTCGGCAAAAGGGACGTTAATTCTTCCGTAGCCGGTGGAGACGATGTAGGTGATGGACCCAAAGGGGATACCGGCCTTGTTCAAGGCCTCTTCCATGACCTTGTTGGCGAGCCTGCGCTGCTCCGGTCCAGTAGGGCCAATAACTGAGGCGATGATCCCGTTGCCCAGGATCACCGCTTTGGTCATGGTAGAACCGACATCAATGCCTGCAAAATATGCTGTCATTAGACCCCGGAACTACGCTGCCTTGCTCTGCCGGATGGACTCCAGGGTTTCGATGAAGGCATCGATCTTGTTTCTGGTGTCCACCTCTGAATACGAGGTGATGTCTATGATATCACTTTCCAGAATCAGGGAAGGAAGCCCCCGGTACGTCTTTTCCTTTTTTCCATCCTTTCCGAGCGTTAAGACAGGGATGGGTTTGTAAATCTTACCCAATTGATGCAGTTGCCAGATGAGGCCCACGTGCCAGGTCCGGCATGAAAATGCCTCATGCATAACGATGCCATCGATCTTGTAGTCTTCGATCCAGGTAATTAAGCGCTCCACATCGGGCTCGGATTCCGGTCGTTTCCTGGCCTTTTCATACCAGAAGGTCCAGTACCAGAGCCAGCGCCACGCAATATGCTCGATGGGGTCTTTGGTTTTCGGGATATCCATCTCATAGAGGGGCACGACCGAGCGATAGGTTGTCTCAACAGGAAAAGAGGCGCCCTTGCCGTTGAAGTAATTGAAATCGTTCAGGGCAAACCAGGAGGGCAATCCGCCTCCCCACATAAGCCGATACCGTTCGTCTTCGACCTCACCTTCTCCCTTGGCGATCTTTTCCTCTAATTCCTTCTTAAGTTCGATAAAGAAATCATAGGCCTTCTGGGTGGCCATCCAAAAGTTTATTGGCACCATGGTATTCATCGCATCGCCGGTCCCCATGGGAGTCGGCACCGCCCGTCGCAGCTCATAGGTTTCATGGATCAGGTTCCAGGTTCGATCGGTCAGGTCAACGAGCTCGCTTAAGCGATCATAATCCATCTTCTTACTGGTCTGCTCCTCACAGAACGCCACGAGACCGCGCAACTGTGCGACGATATATTTGTGATAGTAGCCCCACACCTTTCGGTGATCTCTTTTCTGATCGTAGAGCGGATAGGGAAGGTCTATGTTGTAGATCGGGACATCCGGCATAAACTGCTGAGAGGCCTGGTACCACTTGGACCTCGGATCACAGAGGATCTGCCCGCTGGATATCATAAAATCGGGTCTCGCCTGTCCACCCCATGGGGCATCCGGAGGCATCTCGCCCAGTTCTTCTCGCCACTGGTCAAAGCCGATCCCGCACAGGGCATAGGTACAGAGGGAACGTGAGAGGCCCAAGGATTCGGCCCTCTGGAGGAATCGCTCGGCGTCTCTCTTTGCCCCGCAGATACCGGCAAAATTCTCGGTCCATAGGGGCAGTATATCCATGGCCCGGAGGATCTCCTCGTGGTGGCAGCAGATAAAGGTATAGGCCAATTTCTGTTTTCCCTCTGCCCGTGTCCGGAGGGTATCCTTAAAAAATTCCTTGACCATTGGGGTGATGAAGGCAGCCGCCTGGGTTGCCGTCCTCCTCTTTTCGTGCTTTTTGTCTTTGTGTTCCTCAGCCATTACCTCAATCCTCCTTGTCTCAAAATCCGCACTACCCAATCATCTCCAGAAATGCCTGGATCCTTGTTTTGAGTTGGCCGATGGTCCCTGCCGAATATACATCCTCCAGGTGGAGGACCGGGACATTGATGGATTCGTAGTATGCCTTCCTGGCGGGGACCTCAAACCCAAATGGATCGCAGTACTTGTACACATAGAGGATCGCGCCGTCGGCCTTGAACTCCTTGGCATACGCTCCGATATCACCGAATCGGTCCGTACTATCCCCTTCGAAGGTGTCTGTTTTGTTTTTCCGGTAGGTCTTGGGACAATTGATCTTCTCCATATACCGACGACCCAGTGCTTTTACGGGATCCTCCCCAACGTCCGTATGGGGGAAGTAATCTCTGGTACCGTTGCAAAGAGTATCAATCACCACATTGCCTCCACTCTCTTCAACGATCTTGACCAATTCGAAGTTATCCACACAGGCGCCGTCTATGAGTATCCGGGGACCTTTCGTAAGAGGGGATTTCTTTCTTTGACCAATTTCTATCAAAACTTCGTCAAATAATGCGTTGGATTCAAGGATGGGTAAGCTTGATCCAACAGTGAGCACCATTGTCACCTCTGTCCCAGAGATGAGTGGCGGATCTTCCTTTCTAAATTCGTAGAGGGCTCGTGCCTTATCTCTGTTTTCATTGTGCAACCGAATGGCCTCAACCAGATCATCGTCTGTAATCTTTTTTCCCACTAAATCTTCCAGGCTTTTCCTGAACGTGTCTAATTCTGCGTTAAAGAATTCAAGGGAAGATTCGTTGCAGACAGTGGGAATATTGACGAAATGGAAGTAAGGAAATTTGAGAGAATAGCTCCAGACGCTGTAGCTCCTGACCATGCTGTCACAGGCGTGAGGGATGACCATACCGGAGAGAAAGTCATATGTACCTTTCACCGACAGATCAAAACAGCTGCGGATAAAAGGGCATACAATGGTCTCCAGGAGCGTATCTCCCTTCGTGATGGGCTCATGGATATCTCCCCTCATCCGAAAAGGGATACATCCTGCTGCGGTGATCATCTCGAGGGGGACAAAGGAACAAATATAGCCGATCACCTTTTTCCCTTCATTGCCCAGTTCCTTTGCCCTGAGCCCGTAGTCTTTGTAATGCCTTTCTACCGTGGACAAAACGTTACCCGCTGTACCATTCATCAGCCCTTCTCCTTTTTCAAAATCTAACCGTTGGCTGAACATGCCTTACGGAAATCCACACGCCTTTTAGAGAGCGGAATGCCGAGGTCCCCCCCTATGACTGCAACAGCCCTTTGCGAGCAAAATACATTATTTGGTCTCAAAGATCAATAAGAACATCTGCCGACGATGCAACTACATCAGGTCAGAAAGATTTCTAGTGCAATGAGTATTTGCAAGATCTTTCCACAAAACAAATAGCGTCTTTTAGCACGTGAGGCTGATGGAGCGGCGTGGGGCACGCATTTTACCTATTCACCGAAAAAAGATAATGAGGTTATGGAAGGCGTTTTTATGTCCTCCAAAGCGGCACAGCAACTGACATGGACGTTGAGCGGTTCAAGGTCTTGAGTTTTCCATGGCAATGATTGCTGCACCCAGGGCGGCCGTGAAATGGGGTTCCGGCGGCACGATGATATCGTGGCCTCTGATGTCCTTCATCGCCTGGACAAGACCTGCATCTCTCGCCCCGCCGCCCACCAGGGCCAGCTCCTTTTCAACACCTAACCTCTCTGCCAAGCTATTGATCTGGGCTGCAAGGGCTCGGTGAAGGCCCGCCAACAAATCCTCCTTGGTGGTCCCCTCAGCGATTCGGGAAATGGCCTCAGATTCCGCAAAGACGGCGCATCCGGTGTTAAAGTCTACCTTCTTTCGGGACTTGAGGGACAGAGCACCGATCTCTTCAACCTTAACCTGCAACACCTTGGCAATCACTTGCAAGATCCTGCCGCTGCCACCTGCGCACTTTCCGCTCAGTAAGAAGTTGTGCACGCTTCCGTTGTCATCCGTGAGAACAACCTTGGTGTAGAGATCTCCCACGTCGATGGCCGTTCGTACGGAGGGGTCTAACGAGGCTATTCCCTTGGCAATGCAGACGATGTCCGTCTTGAGTGCGTCTGCAAAGGGCACCTGTTTTGATCCGTATCCTGTGGCAATCGTATAGACGATATCCTTTTGGTTGATTCCTGCCTCGGAAAGGAGCGCTTCGCGTATCCTCTCAGCAGTTGCCCGGTAATCTCCTCCTGAGGGGCTCACAGAGGACGCCACGGGCTTGCGATCACCGAGGATGATCCCTTTTGAGAAATATGAACCGATATCCATACCTAACGCAAAGGCCATTTTTTATCTTTCATATGTATCTCAACGTAACATCAGGAACGGTAGATAGTAAAACCCCACAATAAGCCATAAAGAATGATAGTGATCCCGATTGCAAGAGTCAAGCCTACCACGCAGGGTAACCTACTGGGAGGTTGTGTATGACCCTCTGGTTTGAGGGTTTTAATGCTGGGGCAAGAGACATCGAGAGTTGTTTTTGTCAGGCAAGGTTGTCTAACGAAAGAAACAAAAACGGCCCCTTATACTACTTAATGGGCCGTTAAAAATGTTTAGCTCCCCTGATAGGGAGCTCGTGGCTCTGAAGTGATGACGATAATTTAAATAATCCCCATACCCTTGAGCACCGAAAGCATAACCGCAGCGGCCATCACAGAGCCGACCTGGCCACCAGTGTTGGCTCCCATGGCATGCATGAGGAGGAAATTCTTGGGATTATACTTCTGCCCTTCTTTCTGGACCACTCTCGCCGACATGGGATAGGCTGAGATGCCGGCGGCTCCAATAAGAGGATTAATCTTCCCGCCTGACATAACCTTCATTGCTTTTCCGAATAACACACCACATGCCGTGTCAAGACAAATGGCCAGGAAACCAAGCGCCAAGATAATAAGGGTCTGGTGTGTTAAAAAGACCCTGCCATCCATGGTGGCTCCGATAGCGATTCCCAAAAGAAGGGTGACGATGTTGGCGATCTCATTTTCAGAGGCCTTGGTCAACCGGCTCACGGCCCCGCACTCCTTCATCAGATTACCCAGCATGATCGTCCCCAACAACGGTAACCCCTTAGGTGCGATGAGGCCGCCAATGACGGTAACAACCAGAGGAAATGCAATCTTGGTCGTCTTGGAAACCGATTTTCTCACCTCCCCCATATTGATCATCCTCTCTTCCTTAGTAGTTAAGAGCTTCATGATAGGAGGCTGGAAGACAGGTACCAGCGACATATACGAATACGCAGCCACCGAGACCGCACCCAAGAGATGTGGCGCATATTGAGAGGTGACATAGATCGCCGTCGGCCCGTCACAGGCACCGATGATTCCAATGGAGACAGCTTCTAATTGAGTAAAACCTAAGGCCAGTGCTAAGACCAAGGTGAGAAAAATCCCAAATTGTCCTGCAGCCCCGAGAAGAAATATCTTCGGATTCTCCAGAAGGGGACCAAAGTCGGTCATGGCACCGATACCCACAAAGATGAGGAGCGGGAACAGCTCCGTCATAATCCCTGCATCGTAGATGACCTTGAGAAATCCCCCTTTCTCCATCAGCCCTGCTAAGGGGATATTCACCAAGATACACCCAAACCCAATGGGGACGAGGAGTAAGGGTTCGAAGTTCTTTTTGATCCCCAGATAGAGGAGAACAAGGCCAACCACAATCATGATTGGATTAGACCAATGGAGATGGGCAAATCCACTAACAAGTCCGTTCAATCCGCCTACAATCGCTTCGAACATTTCTCTTAATCTCCTTTATTATTAATTTTTATCTTCTTTATAAGGGAAAACCTTTTTCAAAACGCCCATGATGAGGCTCAAGATCCAAAGTGTCAAGAGTGTTCCTCCCATGCCCACCACGATCATAGAAATGCCAAACGTCCAGTTATCCATTTGCATACTCCCCGTTCTTAAGATATTCCGATCGAATATAATTCTTTCGGTTTAATAATATGGTGATCTATTACTCCTTCACATCCCATGAATGAAAAGGGGGAAGGAATAAAGGGCATCCCTTCCCCCTCCATTGCTACTTCATCATTAGATTGGGGAGCCAAAGGGCGATTTGTGGGAAGAAGAACAACAGCACGGCGGCAACCACAAGACTGATCAAAAAGGGATAGACGCCGCTGTAAATCACGCTAAATGGCACCTTGGTGATATTCTTTACTACAAAGACATTGATCGCCACCGGTGGAATAACAACCCCAATCATAACCGTAATCGCAATGATCATGCCGAACCATATAGGATCAAAACCCAGTTTGATGATCACAGGATAAAAGATCGGTGTGGCAAGCACCATGAAAGCCAGATCGTCAATAAAAGATCCCCCTGTTTGATAGATAAAACTGATTATGATCATAATAATGAATTTGTTCAGAGGAAGCGCCACAACCCAATCGGCCGCAATCATGGGGAGCTTCGTCACGGCGAGAAAATGGCCCAGGATGGTAGAACCTGCGATGAGCGTCAGGACCATACAAGCAGTACGCAAAGATTCTGCGATTGATTTGAGGAACCCCTTGAAATCGATATCCCTTCTTACAACAGACACAAGGAGGACTAATCCGGTCCCAACGCTCCCTGCCTCGGTTGGGGTAAATATCCCCTTCATCAGTCCCCATATCATCAGCACGAAGATAACAACGACCACTGCAAACTCTGGAAGGGAAGCTATCCTTTCCTTCCACGTTGATTTTTTGCCCTTAGGGCCTAACTTCGGGTTGATCTTACACCAAACATAGATGATACAGATAAAAAAGAAGGCGATGATCAGCCCTGGAATGATCCCAGCCAGAAACAATTTACCAATGGACAGTTCTGTGATGATGCCGAATACGATCAAGGTGACACTCGGCGGGATAAGGACCCCAAGGGTTCCTACTGTAGCCACAATCCCCGTGGATAGCTTCTTGCTATACTTATATCGATCCATCTCAGGCACGGCCACACTGGCAAAGGTGGCAGCCGTGGCAGGTGATGAGCCGCAGATGGCCTTGAAGGCCGTTGCACCTGCCACCGTGGCCATGGCCAAGCCTCCGGGAACATGGCCAATAAATTTAAAGGCAGTGTTGAACAGCCTCCTCGCAATCCCCGCATTGAATGCAACCTGACCCATCAGGATAAAGAGGGGTATGACGGTGAACCCGTACGATGCAAAGACATCAAAAAAATCCTTGGCGATTAGGTTCAACGCAGCCTTTGTGGATACAATGATAGAGAATCCGAGGAAACCAATCAATGCCATCGCAAATCCTAACTCAATCCCTGTAAGGAACAAGACTAACAATACTGCCAGGCCAATAAGTCCTATCATGACCTCATACATCGTATTCACCTCCTGATATTTTTATAATATCGCACACGAACACCAGGCACAGAATGAAGAAGCAAACCCCCACTGCGTAAGCAATAGGATAAAAGGGTATCTGTAACGTGGGGGAAACCTCCCCTGCATTCTGCAAAGTCTGTCCAAACTTGAACATGTTCCAACTAACCAGTAACAATAGCGCTATCACCAAACATCTCGTAGCAACGTTGAAGGCATCTTTCACCTTCCGTGAAAACTTCATAATCACAAAATCAACAAAGATATGCTGCCTCGCCCAGGAGGTAAGAGGGAGGGCGAAACCGATCCCCACGGCCCCTGAAAAGGCCACCAGTTCGTACGTACCAACAATAGGCCTTCTGAAAAATCTCAAGATAACGTCGGCGATGGTGAGACACATAAGGAATGTGAGAGCGACCCCTGCAATGATATTAAGAAAGCTGCTGACGCCTTTTACCGTATTTAACAATCCTTTACTACGATCTCCATATGCTTTTTTTCTTCCCATGTAAGAACCCCCTTTCAGTTCTAGTTTCATTCATAAATGTAAAGGGGGAAAGGAACTTTCTGTATTCCTTCCCCCACCTAACCTCTTTTTTTCATTGTTTTTAACCTTCCTTAAATTATTTGTAAGTTTAATCTTACGTTATGCCTCTGAAAAATTAGGATGGGTTTCCATTGTATAATTCCGGGGTCTCCTCGTTTACTTCTCAGGGTTCATTGGTTCGGGTTCCTTGTATGTCTTCATTATAAATAATAATTAATAATATTTACCCATCCCTCGGCGCTCAAACAGGAGCTAGTGCCATTATGTTCTTGAGAATTATAGCACATGCTTGACAAGTGTCAATACAAAAGTAACCTATATTGTGATGGGTAAAGTGCTACTTTAGCCACTAATTATTATGTACGTGTTTGTAATTATAAAGCATTTTTAGCAGCTTAGTAACTTGCTTAGTACGAGAGTATCTACGATGGTTGAAACGCCATACATATTCAGCCATACAATGGTTGTCAAGAAACTTTCACAACATTGTGAAAATTCTGATCATAGCTTTTCTTCTTCTATTTTTAAAGCATGCTCGATATGGATAGAGCCGATGACACTTTGGGCGCCAGGGCAGTAAGGAAGATACTGCTCGAATGCCTGGCGGGCATCATTTACCTTCCCTGGAGGAATCTTAAGATTATAATTGACTTTTATCCGGGTGATTTTGAGGATACCATTAACATCTTCAATGTCGCCTTCCACACGGGCACAGTAACGATCTTCGGTGGTCGGAATATCTTTCTCGGCCAAAAACCTAGCCAAGGTTCCCATCATTCACCCTCCCACACCCCCTATGATGTGGTCAAGGGTAGCTGGATGTTCTTCTTTCGGCTCAATCCCGTAAAATCGCTTAATTCCTCCGTGCACACCGTAGAATATCGGTTCTTTGAATCCTTCGACAAAGGCTTTGCGAGTTGAGCCCTCAACCCGTGTGATGGTGATTTTGGATGTATGGATAATCTTTCCCATTTTCCTCTCCTTTCAAGATTTCATCTTTTCTAGACGATATTTATATATTGAAATAAGGTTTATCTGTCAAACAAGAAAGCATCTCAATATATGGTGGTTCAAGGATTCGGTTGTCTCGAGGGATAGTGAATCACGCGCATCTCAGAAAGATTTTTGTCTCCAAATGATTGAAAGAGTTTTAGTCTACATCTATTACTGTCAAGTTCAGGTAAACAATTCCCGATCGGCTCCTTTCTCGTAACAGTCTTAAAGTATGGTTAGATCATTATTCTACATGTTGTGGTCAGATCCAAAAGTCAAACATTACAGATATCTCCGATGTGCATAGTCAAACATGAAAAGCGTTATCCATTTTGAGCTCAAACCAGTCTCCTTTTCGTGGCTTCCTTTTTTAGGCACAACTGCAAGGTTTTTTTGCATTGAAAAGATAAAGATATAGAGAAAAGCGTTTAATAACGCTCCGTTATCAAAATATTAGGTCCGGATAACCGAACTTCATCCTATAAATTTTTTTTGAAAACAAATAAAAAAACTTCGCTTGACAATTTTATTAAAAATGTATAAATAATATTGTATCATATTATGATACCATGTCTTATAATAGGAGACGAAAATAAAGAAATTTAATTCCATCGAAAAGGTCATAGAAATACTGTTGGCCTTTACCCCATACAATCAAGAAATGGGGACCGTTGAGATTAGTAAGAAATTGGGTTTTCATAAGGCAACAGTCTCTCGAATTCTCCTTATTCTCATGAGGTACGGCTTTCTCCAACAGAATCCTCAGACAAAAAAATTCATGCTTGGACCGTCCATTACCAATCTTGGATGGACTGTCAATCAATTTCTCAATACTAATTTGGTTTATATTGCAAAGTCATATATTGATGATCTACGGAGCACACTTAAAGAGACTATTGTTTTTGAAGTGCTTGTAGGCAACAGTACAGTCATGGCTTACATTGCTGAGGGACCTCAACAGGTCCGTATTGCTGGCACCATCGGAGACAGGCTCCCGATCCATGCAGCAGCCGGAGCCAAAGCCATACTGGCTTTTTCTCCTCCTGAGGTCAGGGACAGCCTTCTCAATGGACAAATGCCTCGTTTTACTCCGAATACCATTACGGATCCAAAGATGTTTCAACGTCAGTTACAAGATATAAGGCGGCAAGGATTCTCTTTCGATAATGAGGAGATCGACATTGGTATTAATGCTGTTGGTGCCCCTATATTTAACTATAAAGAAAAACCGGTGGCAGCTGTTGTAGTTGCCGGACCCTCTCCGAGGGTTACATGGGATAATGATTCACCTATTGTTTCTCCATTGAAGGATACTGCAACAAAGATTTCGGCTCAACTCCATTACCATTATAATAATAATGTATAATTACAAAATATGATGGGTTGGTCTGAGTAATATAACTAGTAGGAGGTGAACCTGTGGGAAAAGTAAAATTATATGATTTAAGCCATCCTTTTGGTGACAAAGTACCCCTGTGGCCGTATTTTGCCGATGTCAAGATTGAGCGCATGCATTATCATGCCAAATCTGGGGTTCTCTCCCAGGTCATCACGACCACCATGCACTGCACGACCCATGCCGATTCACCGGCCCATGTCTTTGAGGGCGGTATGTACACTGCCGATATCCCCCTGGAAAAGTACTATGGCACCGGCGTCGTCGTGGATATACCGAAGAATAAGTGGGAAAAGATTATGCCCGAAGACCTGGAGAGGGCTAGGCCCAAAATTGAAAAGGGCGACATGGTGATAGTTCATACAGGCTGGCACCATTATTGGGGTGATAGCACCAAGTATTTCTGCTACTCCCCCGGCCTCTACCGAGAAGCGGGCGAGTGGTTCGTCGCTAAGGGCGTGAAGTGCGTCGGCGTTGACCAGCAGGCACTGGATCATCCCCTCGCCACCACCATCGGCCCCCATGGCCCTGTTCACGGCAAGAACCCGATACGGCCGGATGTCTGCGAGGAATACAAAAAGGAGACCGGGCGTGATGTGCTGGAAGACTTTCCCGAATGGGAGCCGTGCCATAACCTGCTCCTGCGTAACGGCATCATGGGCTACGAGAATGTCGGCGGCGATATTGACAAGGTCCTGGGGAAGAGGGTCACCCTGGCCGGCTTCCCCATCCGCTGGGAGAAGGGCGATGGGTCCATTGTCCGGATTGTTGCCATTGTTGATGAAGGCGATCAATAGCAGGATTTTTTACCTGTACTAGTAGGTGCCAAGGATTATAAAAAAAGTCGAGTTAAAGGATGTAAAAACCTATGCGGCACACGGTCATTTTGGTATGATGGCAATGAGGCCTGCGGATCGGTGATAATGCTATTGATCTCATAACATTCAATGAAGGAGGGATTGAAATGTCTAAAGTAATCATTACCGCAGCTCTGACAGGAGCTATTCATACGCCATCAATGTCCGAATATCTCCCATTCAGCACGGAACATATCATCGACGAGGCGGTGAGATCTCATAATGCGGGCGCTGCCGTTGTACATGTTCACGCCAGGAACCCTAAGGACGGCTCTCCTTCTTCCAGTGGTGAAATCTTCAAGGAGATCTTGAGCGGCATAAAGGCCAAATCAAAGGTAGTGATAACTCCCACTACCGGCGGAAGTCCGACCATGACACCGCAGGAGAGGCTCGCTGTTGTGAGCGCATTAAAGCCTGAGATGGCCACTTTTAATGCCGGGTCACTCAACTTTGCCTTGTATCCGGTGGTGCAGAAGGTCAAGGAGTTCAAGTATCCCTGGGAGAAGGCCTATCTTGAAGGGACAGAGAGCTTTATCTTCTCAAATCACTTTGCATCTCTACACATCTACTTAAAGGCCATGAATGAAATGAATACCCGGCCGGAGATTGAGATCTATGATGTAGGACAGATCAATAACGTTGACCAGCTTATAAGAGAGGGCTACCTCAAAAAACCGATCTACTTGCAGTTTGTCATGGGTATCCTTGGTGGTATTCCTGCTACCGGAGACAACCTGCTCTACATGATCAGGGAAGCCAAAAAATTACTGGGTGAAGACTTTAAATGGTCTGTTTGTGCGGCCGGAAGGTTCCAGTTCCCCATGGGCGTGATCAATGTGCTTGAGGGCGGGTTTTGGAGAGTAGGTCTGGAAGACAACCTCTACCTTGAAAAAGGCGTGCTGGCCAAGAGCAGCGCCGAACAGGTTGAGAAGGCCATCCGCATTATCCGCGAGCTCGGATATGAACCGGCCACCGAAGATGAAGCGAGGGAGATACTTCAGCTTAAGGGCATTGACAAAGTTAATTATTAAGACATCCATTCTATAGATTATGGCCGGTATCCGTTACGGATAGATCGGGGTAAGGTGGAGAACAGGCTAAAACCTGATGCCTAAGGAGGGAGTAAAAAAATGGCGATGAAAAAAGGAATGGACCTGCTAAAAGATTTATTTGATGTCTCAGGGAAAGTAGCCCTCATCACGGGTGCCACTGGTGGTTTTGGTCATGCCGCTGCCATGGCATTGGCAATGGCCGGTGTAAAGGTCATGGCGACCGGCCGAGACGAGGGAAAGCTTAAACCCCTCGTAAAAGAAATAGAGAAGGAGGGTGGTGTCGCGGCCTATTCCGCAGGCTCACCCATTGAATATGAAGATGTCAAGAGAGTAGTCAAAGATACGGTTAATAAATTCGGCAGGATAGACATTCTGATTACGGCGGCTGGCGTGAATAAGCCGGGTCCCATCGTCGACCAGCCCCTGGAAGAATGGGATATGATCATGGATGCCAATGTCAAGGGGACATGGCTCTTTTGTAAAGAAGTCGGAAAGGTCATGATCAAACAGGGAAAGGGCGGCAAGGTGATCCTTTTGGGATCGGCGCGCGGTGAGTTGGGCATGGCCAACTATACCGGATACAGCCCGTCCAAAGGTGCTGTCCATCTTTTAGCGAAATCACTGGGGTGCGAATGGGGCCAGTACGGTATTAATGTTAACGCTATCGCGCCCACGGTATTTCGGACGGCTTTGACACAATGGATGTTTGATGATCAGGCATTTTACAAGAATTTCCTCAAACGAATCCCCCTCGGGAGGTTGGGAGAGCCGGAGGATTTTATTGGGACGGTTATCTTTCTGTCTTCAAGGGCCTCCGACTTTTTGACCGGAGCCATTATTTGCACAGACGGCGGTTATACCGCAGGGTAGGAGGATATTAATATGTCAGAAATAAAGAACATCACTGTCCTCGGCGCCGGGATGATGGGCCCGGGGCTCGCTCAGATCTTTGCCGTGAAGGGCTATAACACAACGATCTGGGCACGCAGACCTGAAGTATTACCCCAGGTCGTGAAGACGGTTCGAGCCAATCTGGAACTCATGGCAAAAAATGGTATTGGTCGCCAGGAAGATATTGAACCAGCCATTAAACTGATCAAAACGACAAACGACTTTGAAGAGGCTGTCTCCAACGCGGATTTCGTCGAAGAAGCTATTGGAGAGGATCTGGCATTGAAGCAGGATTTCTTCCAGAGATTGGATAGATTATGTCATGAGAAAGCAATTCTGGCTACTAACACGTCTGTCATCAGCCCCACAGAAATAGCAGAAAAAGCGAAAGGTCGGGAGAGGATCGTCGGGACCCATTTCTGGAATCCTCCCCACCTGATCCCGCTGGTAGAAGTTGTCAAGGCAAAGGAAACCTCTGAAGAGACCATGGAAAAAACCATGGCCCTCATGAAGGCTGTGGGGAAAAAACCCGTACGGGTAAAAAAGGATGTGCCCGGATTTTTGGCAAACAGGCTTCAACATGCCCTCTGGCGAGAGGCGATCTCCATTGTCCAGAATGGGATTGCTGATCCTGCTGAGGTCGATGAGGCCGTAAAAAACAGCTTTGGTTTGAGGCTGCCGGTTTTAGGCCCGATGGAAAACGCCGATCTGGCCGGTCTTGATCTGACCCTGGCCATTCATAACTATGTTCTGAAACACATTGAAGACTCTCATGGTCCCTCACCTATACTGAAAGAAAAAGTTGAGAAAGGTGATCTCGGTTTAAAGACCGGCCGGGGGTTTCAGGAATGGCCCCCTGAAAGGGCTACGAGCCTAAGGCAGGGATTGGTGAATTATCTGCTGAAATGGACCAAGGAGCACGGAGGCTCGTAGGAACAAGACAAACAAAGATTTTGGTCGTGAAGTTGCCGGTGTTGTAAATCTCCTGATCAGCTTTTTTGTCTTGTCCGCGGACCTGGGTTTAAAGGAGTGCTAAATCTATTATTGAGTTCTTAAGTAAATAAATCTTGAACGCGAATTTAGTTGAGGAAGAAGGAGGTGATGCCTATGCCCATGCTCATGTGAGGAAGTAGGCAGATAAGATTTCTTAATTTTAGAAGGGAGGTAGTGACAATGAAAAAGTTTATTGTAGTTTCGTTCATGATCGTTTTGGCAAGCGCGCTGATTTTCAGCGGGTGCAAGAAGGGACCAAAAGAAGAAATTCGTATCGGCGTACCGGCTCCGTTAACCGGCATGTATGCCGGTTTCGGCGAGGGCTACGTATTTGGGATGAAAGCGGCTGTCGAGGATATCAACAAAGAAGGTGGAGTGCCTGTAAAAGAGTATAACGGTAAATTGCCCATCAAACTTGTGGTCGTTAATACCGAGAGCGACCCACAAAAGGGAGGGACTCTTGCCGAATCCTTGATTGTTAACGATAAGGTACACTTCCTGGCATCAGGTGATGAACCGCCGCCGATGCACGCTGGCGTATCTACTGTAGCCGACAGGTTTAAGATCCCATACGTTACTTCAACCGGTCCTGTGGAACCGTGGTTGGGTATGCGGCAGGCAGTTGAAGGACATTGGCAATACACCTGGGCCACTGGTCTGTTTGCCATCGTCATACCGGCTCCACCGGGAGATTTCCGAGCTAAACCTGGATACACAATAACGGATACTTGGCAGGCCATGCTGGACTTGTACGGCAACAAGACCAATAAGAAGGTGGCTGTCTTCGCGTCCGATGACCCCGACGGGGTTGGCTGGTATGGGCTATTCCCCGGCTTCCTAAAGAAAATGGGCTATGATGTCTGCGGTGTAGCAAAAAAGGTCGGCCTAGCGCCTATGGACACGACGGACTTTACGTCTGTCATAAAAGCGTGGAAAGATTATAAGTGTGAAATACTCTGGGGTAATGCTCCCGCTCCCTTCGTTGGGACGCTGCTGAGACAATGTGCCACGCAGGGCTTTAAGCCCAAGATGGTCTCCATTGGCAGAGCGCCACTTTTCTATGAAGACATAAAAGCTTGGGGTGGTGACATACCACTCGGCATCGGTTGTGAGATATGGTGGGATCCGTCATTCGCCAATTCACCAGGTATTGGAGGCACAACCCCACAGTCGCTCGCTGAAAAATGGTCTAAAGAGACAAAGAAACAATTAAACAGAGGTGTTGGACCAGGCTATCGCTCAGTCCAGGTTCTCATTGACGCTATTAAAAGGGCTGGCACACTTAACGGAGAGAAGGTTAATGCCGCCCTGGCGGAAACCGATTTGATGACAATTGGTCATCGTGTCAAGTTTGATGAGAACCACTTTAGCCGGGGGCCGCTCGTGTTTGGCCAGTGGCAGAAGACTGACAAACCGTGGGTATGGGAATGCCCGGTAGTCTTCTCCAAGCACGACTTCATAAAGGAGTCGGCCAAGCCGCTATTCCCCATTCCGTACAACAAATAAACGGGGGATATCGATGAGCGTGTTATGTACGCGACCTAGTTGGTGCAATCGAAAGAGCCGGCCCACGTTACGGAGCCGAGCTTAATATGAGGGAGGTATGATATAGGGTGGGAAGACAAACAAAGTAATGCCCACGGTCTTTGCCGAGTACGATTTCATTAAGGCAACGGCTGAAGCAGTCTTCCCACCCTATATCTTTTAAGGAATGAACCTTGAACATTTGTCACCCTATTTTTTTATCTAAGGGAGGTGCGCAGGCTTGAAAACACCGGTTCTTTCAGTGGATGGAGTACATAAATATTTCGGAGGCTTAGCTGCTGTTGTAGACCTGAGTTTTGATGTGCAGGCTGGTGAAGTGATAGGGTTGATGGGCCCAAACGGTGCCGGCAAGACAACATTACTAAATGTCATAGCTGGTGAGTATAAGCCTGACTCCGGAACAATAAAATTTAAAGGACATGACATCACAGGTCTTCCCCCACATAAAATGTGCCACCTTGGTATTGCCAGGACCTATCAGATTCCACAGCCCTTTGTTAAATTAACAGTTCTACAAAACATAGTGGTAGCAGCAATATTTGGAAGAGGCCTTAGTAAATCTACAGCTGAGCATGAAGCTGCTAAAGTACTTACTATTGTAGGGCTTTCAGAAAAGAAAGATATGCACGCTGATGATTTAGAAGAGATATCGCTCAAAAGACTCGAACTAGCGAGGGTCTTAGCCACCAAACCGACACTACTGATGATTGACGAACTTGCTGCGGGTTTAAATGAAACGGAAATTCCACAGGTATTAGACCTCTTAAAAGAAATAAACGAAATGAGGATAACAATTATATTAATCGAACATGTTATGAAAGTAATGACGAAGGCGGTTGACAGGATTATAGTGATGGATGAAGGCATGAAAATCGCTGAAGGCAAGCCGACCGAGGTAATGAAAAATAAAAAAGTAATTGGAGCCTACTTCGGTTAATGATATACATAGGTCTGATTTAACGTAAGGTGGAGAGGCGAGGGAATGCCTAAAAAAACTTTGCTGAGAGTTAGCAATATAGATACATTTTACGGCGGTTTTCAAGCCCTGTGGAATGTATCCTTAGAAGTTAAACCCCAAGAAATTGTAGCTCTTATTGGCGCCAATGGTTCGGGCAAGTCCACCCTGCTGGATACAATATCGGGTTTAATTCGTTCTGCTAAGGGCGGCATTGAGTTTGAGGGGAAGAGCATCACCACTCTGGATCCCTTTCAAATAGTTGCTCTCGGTATTTCCCAAGTTCCAGAAGGAAGAAGGGTTTTCCCCGACCTGAGCGTGCTCGACAATCTCATACTAGGTTCATACAATCCTAAGGCGAGGCCCAAGAAAGAACAAAACTTTAAAATAGTGTATGAACTCTTTCCTATACTGGAAGAGAGGAAGAATCAACTGGCTAAAACACTAAGCGGGGGCGAACAGCAGATGCTCGCCTTAGGGCGGGGTCTCATGTCAAACCCAAAGCTTATGCTTCTTGATGAAATGTCCCTTGGGCTGGCCCCTATAGTTATTAATAACGTGTATAAGGCTTTGAGAAAAATTAGAGAAAGAGGCATTACTATCCTCCTTGTTGAGCAGAATGTAAGGCGAAGCCTCGACGAGGCCGACAGGGCATATATTATGGAGGCGGGGCGTGTTGTCTTGAACGGGAATGTAGCGGATCTTCGGGAAGAAGAGGAGGTTAAAAAAGCATACTTTGGTATATGAAATTTATTAGGAGATTGTAGAGATGACTTTAGAATTTTTAGGGGACTTATCTACTCCGATCATGATGGGTATTCTATTAGGCGGATTATACGCGTTAATTGCCTTAGGTCTTTCTCTCGTTTTCGGGGTCATGAAATTGATTAACGTAGCTCACGGAGATCTCGTCCTATTCAGCAGCTACTTCGCTTATGCAGCAATGACTATGTTAGGGATTGACCCTATTCTAAGCCTCGTCATCGGTATGCCCCTTTTATTTGTAATGGGTTTCGCTATTCAAAAATATCTCTTGAGCCGCGCTTTTGCAATATCAATGGAAGCTCCATTGATAATCGCCTTTGGGATTTCTCTTACACTTCAAAATTTTCAACAGATCATTTGGTCTCCGATGTCAAGGGGTTTGACAACTTCTTACGCGCTTGTAAGTTTTGGTGTCGGCGGCACTCGTGTCCCGCTCGCATATCTACTCGATTTTATTGCCGCTTTAATAGTGATGTTTTCCCTCCGTGAATTCCTGAGCAGGACTTATTTGGGCAAGGCTATCAATGCTGCCTCTCAGGATAGGAGGGCAGCTCAGCTGATGGGAATTAATACTGGCCGCATGTATGCCCTCGCCTTCGCTATCTCTATGGCAACTGCCGCTTTAGCCGGTGTGTTCCTTGGATTGACTTTTCCATTTACCCCGCAATCAGGAGTCTCCTTTCTCATCATTGCTTTTGGCGTGGTTATAATAGGAGGTTTAGGCAGCATGGTGGGGACATTTATAGGGGGCATGGTCCTGGGGTTGGCTCAAACGCTTGGTGGTTATTTCTTGGGTTGTGCGGCTCAAATGCTGATTGCTTATGGCATGGTGCTTATAGTCTTAGCCGTAAGGCCCCAAGGCATATTCGGCCGTTAGGAGAAATATGAGGGATATCATTCATCGATTGAGTGGAGGGTTGTTACCGTCTGCAGTGCTCATAGTCTTGCTCATGGTGCTTCCGATAGTAGGAGCGCCCCGTAGTTGGGTCCTGTACCTTTTTCTCTATTTTGTATATCTGACCATGGCGAATATGTGGAATTTGCTTGCTGGCTACTCCGGTCTGATATCCTTGTGCCAGCCTGCGTTCATTGGGCTGGCAGGATACACGCTGGTAATATGCACGTGGATGGGGTTACCTTTTTATCTAGGAATAATAGCTGGAGCTATAGTAGCTGCAGCGTTTGCTATACTCATATCTATTCCTGTTTTCAGACTGAGCGGCATCTATTTCGCTATCGGGACACTCGTTATACCTGAAGCGCTGAGGATTGTATTTTTTCTCTGGAGACCTGTCGGAGGTGAGATGCACGGTGGGGGTGCGGGCTATATGGTAAAAGGGGTGACTGGGGTTTCCATGACGGAGTTTTACTGGCTTGCTCTCGTTATCGGGATTGCATCGGTTTTTCTTATGCGATTAATTTTGCGTTCAAAGCTAGGATTGGGGCTTGCATCGATTCGCGATAATGATAGAACTGCCGCCAGTTGCGGGATAGATGTTTTCAAATTAAAGCTGTATTCTTTCGTCATTGGCGCCTTCGTAACGGGAATAGCTGGGGCCATCTTTTACATTTATCAAGGCTATATAGAGCCGACAAGCGCCTTCAATATACGGTGGACAATGATTTTAATGCTCGCTACAGTCATAGGGGGCATGAGTATTGAAGAGGGCCCGATTGTTGGAACGGCTGTCGTTGTATTTTTGCACTTCCTGCTAGCTCGATATGCTGGAATCAGTCTGCTCATACAGGGCATAATACTGGTCGGCATAATGTTACTCGCACCGCAAGGTATTATGGGCTTCCTTCGGGATAACCGAACGTACCGCTCCATCTTACAATTAGCTACGAAGCGATGAGCTAATAGCAAAAGCTACAAGATTTAAGAAGACCACGATCATCGTCCCAACAAGGAAGAAATGAAAAGCGGCCAAATCTTTTATCTTGAGATTTTGTAAGGGGTTTTCCGAAAATATTATGTATATTTTACCGTGAAAATATTAGGTCCGGATAATCGGACTTTACCCTTTAAATTAAGGATATAGTGGAGGAGAGTAGCTATGAAAAAACCTTTATGGGAACCATCGGAGAAACATATCAAGAATGCCAACATGACCCGCTTCATGGCGCATGTCAACAAGAAGTACGGTAAAAAAATTGCGTCTTACAAAGATCTGTACCAATGGTCCATCGATAACATCCCTGAGTTTTGGGCCACTATGTGGGAGTTTGGCGAGATCAAGGCTTCTAAAAACTATGAGACGGTTGTTGACGATCTCAGTAAGTTTCCGGGAGCGCGGTGGTTTATTGGGGCGCGGTTGAATTTTGCCCAGAATCTTCTGAGACACCGGGATAATCATACGGCCTTGGTATTCAGGGGGGAGACACAAAAGAAGGCGAAGATGAGCTATGCGGAGCTCTATGACACGGTAGCGCGTCTGGCGAAGTCACTTCGCGAGATAGGGGTTACCCCGGGGGATCGGGTCGCTGCCTACATGCCTAACATGATGGAGACGGCCATTGCCATGCTTGCCGCTACCAGTATCGGCGCCACGTGGGCTTCCTGTGCTACGGACATCGGTCCAGGGGCAGTGTTAGATCGTTTTGGCCAAATTGAGCCGAAGGTATTGTTTACGGTTAATGGCTATTTTTATAAGGCAAAACCTTTTAATACGCTTCCCAATGTGGCAGAGATCGTAAAGGGCATGCCCTCTCTTGAGAAGGTCATCGTCACGACGTATCCTGAAGAGAGGCCTGACATTAGTACTATACCGAAGGCTGTTCTGTATGAGGATTTTCTCGCGAAGGAGAGCGGACTTGAGATCCAGTTCGAACAAGTGCCCTTTGATCATCCGCTGTATATCATGTTTTCTTCCGGGACCACGGGAAAACCCAAGTGTTTGGTACAGGGTGCAGGTGGTATCTTGATTAATCATCTTAAAGAGCTGATGCTTCAAAGCGACCTCGGAAGAGAAGATGTCCACTTTTTTATCACCACCTGTAGCTGGATGATGTGGAATTGGATTATGAGCTCTCTGGCAGTGGGCAACACGCTCGTATTATACGACGGCAACCCCAATTATCCTGATTCCGGTGCCATGTGGAAATTGATTGAGGAAGAGAAAGTGACCATGTTCGGCACCAGTGCGACCTATATCAATGTTATGAAGAGCGAAGGAATGAAACCCGGGAAGGATTACGATCTGTCATCACTCCGGGAGATCTGGCAGACAGGGTCACCCCTTTCTCCGGAGGGATTTGAGTATGTGTACCAGGAAATAAAAAAGGATGTCTGGTTTAATTCCAGTGCCGGGGGCACCGACATCAATGGGTGCTTCTGCACGGGAAGTCCTACGCTTCCGGTTTTTGCCGGAGAACTGCAGGCTGCGGCTTTGGCTATGAAGGTCGATGTATACGACGAAAATGGCAAGCCCGTCGTTGACCAAGAAGGTGAATTCGTCTGTGAGGCACCGGCTCCTTCCATGCCCCTGTATTTTTGGGATGATCCGGACAATAAGAGATATAAGGATGCCTACTTTAATGTTTATCCCAATGTGTGGCGGCATGGGGATTATGTCGTGCACCATAGCGATAGTGGTGGGTTTACCTTCTTTGGCCGTTCTGATGCCGTTTTAAAGCCTTCTGGGGTTCGCATCGGCACCGCCGAGATCTATAACCAGGTGGAGCAGTTGGAAGAAATCGCAGACAGTCTGGCTATCGGGCAGAACTGGCAGGGAGATCAGCGTGTCATCCTTTTCGTCAAGCTTGCTGAGGGGTCTCAGCTTACCGACGAACTGAAGAAAAAGATTACCAAGACCTTACGGGAAAAGGCCTCTCCCAGACATGTTCCCGCTAAGATCATTGCAGTTCCCGATATCCCCTATACCCTGAATATGAAGAAGGTCGAGAGCGCTGTCACGAACATCATACACGGGAGGGCGGTCCTCAATAGAGATGCATTGAAGAATCCGGAGTCCCTGGATTACTATGAGGATATACCTGAGCTAAAAAGCTGAAAGACCTTGCCGGTTGTAATGTCATAATCGAGGAGGGTAACGTTTGCAATTTCGGACCTACAATGGTACTTAATGTAGGTATGAAATTGCAATGCCTACGATGTTCAAGCAGTAAGTACTGGTCATTAAACACAAAGTGGTGCCAAAGGTGGTATCAGAAGATAGTTACCCCCTTCATAATCCCTTGGGGAATACGGCTGGCGCTACAATCACAGAATAGCGAATTTCAGAGAACAAGAAGGGCGTTTAATGACAATACGGTATCAAAATAGTAGGTCCGAAACTGCAAACCTTACCTTTTTTATAGCATTAAAAAGGAACTGAAAAAACCTTGACAGGGGAAAATTCCTTTGATAGTAATAGGTCGAGCGTTTGATCTAATATGAATCTGTAACAAACTGTAGGGATTCCCATGGCCAAGACCCCAAAAGGCTTGATTACTAAAAACCAGAGTGAGGTATTCTCAAAAGATCTGGGTTTTGCCTCTACTCAGGATTCTTCGTTGATTGAAAAGAGGCATCAACAGATCGTGGATGGGGCCTCCAAGATATTTTTCGAGAAGGGATACCATCCGACGACCACCCGCGAGATAGCAAAGGCATGCGGCATGTCCATTGGACAGCTCTATCATTATATTTCTTCTAAAGATGACGTGTTGTATTTGGTGCATAAACACATGCAGAAGGTCTGGTACAATTATTTAAAAAAATCCGACTTTGAAAAAATCGACGATCCCGTGGAAAAGTTGACTGAGGCTCTCCATTATACCCTATTGTTTATGATTGAAAATAAAAAGCACGTTCAATTTATATATTCAGAAAGCAAATACCTAGATAAGAAGCACTTACGAATCGTTCTGGATATGGACTATCAAAACGTGGTTGGCTTCTGGCGTAGCCTCTTAGAGGAGGTAAAAAAAACAACGTCAATCAAAGGCGATTCGGACTTTTTGAGCAGTGTAATTAGTTATCTCCTGGCCTTTCTGGCGTTAAGAGGTTGGACCTTAAGGGATAAGCCAAACAAGAAGCATGTGGATTCCCTCGTTGATTTTATTTTAAGAGGGTTGGGTGTGCGGGAAATAGGTATAAAATCATGACTGAAAGAGCGAAAGAAATGGGGATCCGGATTTTTCTGAAAAACCCGGTCAAGAAAATCCTGAAACAAGGGGACTGAATTACAGGCGTCGTGGCGGAAGATGATAGATCCGGGGAACCCATTGAGGCCACTGCCAAAGCCGTGACCATCGCGACCGGTGGATTTGGCGACAACCCCGAAATAATTAAAAAGTATACTGGATATGCGTGGGGCCGTGATTTGCATTCTTTCAGAATCCCCGGTCTGGAAGGGGATGTATTCGCATGGCCTGGGAGGTGGGGGGCAGCACCTTCGGAAATGGGTATGGAATTGATTTACATCATGCCCGGTGAATTGGATCCCAAACTCTCGGAGACATTTCGCCATACGGCGACACCTATGTCTTTGTCCTACCGGGCAATACAATGGGCTTTGCCCTGAACAGCGGCCGCATAGCCGGGGGAAAAGCCGCGGATTATATAAAAGCGTCCGGCACATGAAATATCTTGGAAGGGAGGTGAGGATCTTAAAGGCATTCAAAGTGCAAATTAATGTTAAGAAGGTTATCCATAATGGAAAATCGAAAAAATGAAGGAGGCGTGAAAAACCGGGATCACTTAAGCTATAGCTAAAAATGCTCAATAGATCCTGTTTTTTTTGAAGCATCCTTCGAGGAGGTCGGAAAAATGAAAAAGAGTCTATTAATCAGCATGGCGGTACTGGTAGTTTTCACCCTTTCCCTTGTGGCTGCACATGCACAGCCGGCACCGACAAAACCCATTGAGCTTATCTACTCTCATACCAGTCCGGCAGCTTCCGGAATTGGCAAGATGGCCAAGGCATGGGGTGACATGATTGAACAGAAGAGCGACGGCAGAGTCAAGTTCATCTATTACTGGGCCGGTACGTTAGTACCGATTCCTGAACAGGTAAAGGCAATAAAGACCGGGACTGCGGACGTGGCCCAACTGGGTCCACTCAGCATCGCATCCTATATGCCCCTTTCCTATAGCGTTCCCTACCTGCCGTTCATGGGTATTCCGTCTATGACTGCAGGCACCAAGATCTGGTGGAAACTCTACAACAAGTTTCCCGCTATCAAAAACGAGTGGGCCGACGTCAAACTGCTCGCATGCAGGATGATGCCTCCCGATCAAATCCATACGACCAAGAAGATGGTGAAGTTGCCGGCTGATGTAAAAGGTATGAAGCTTGCCATTTCTTCCGCCTTGATATCCAAGGTCATTACCCAGCAGGGTGGAGCAGCAACGCCCATACCTCCCACCGATATTGCCGTATCTCTCAGCACGAACGTGGTCGAGGGATGGGTAAACCATTTCCCTGTGGCGATGATATTCGGCACCATTCCATCGTTCAAGTACCACCTTGTCGTCGGTAGCAATGATTACACCGGTATCGATGCGGGCATGGATCAGCTAATTGTCAACAAAGACACATGGAACAAGCTCCCAGCGGATATAAAGAAAATATTCGAGGAAGCAAGCGCCTGGTATCAGAAAGAGACCATCAAGATGGATATGACTGAAATCCAGAAGGCAATGAACGTAGCTCGAGAGGCCAAGCACACGATTACGTACCTGACACCAGAAGAAGTGAAACTGTGGGCCGATGCTGCCGCACCCGTTCATCAGGAATGGATAACAGACAATGAGGCCAAGGGCAGGCCGGCTAAGGCAATTTATGAAGAATACAAAAAACTCATAAAGAAGTATCAATAAATAAGAGAGCTCAGATTAAACCTTAACGTTGTATTCAATCGGCAGGTGGGTGTGCTCGAAAAGCTTTATAGCATACCCACCTGCCTCTGGCAGCGTTTCTTGTGCACCTGTTGAGCGGCGCGTAAACACGCCGCTCAACAGGTGCTGGTGCCTCGCCTCGCCGTCTGACTCCGCCAGCCGGCAAGCGGCGGCTGTGCGGTTCAGCTCGCCGGAGGTAAACTATAAAGCTACTTGAGAAGAAAAAGTAATGAAAGTAATGAACTTTCTCAGCCGGGTGGCGTCGTATACAGCCATGGTCACGGTGGGGATGATCATGATGCTCACCGTGACCGATGTCTTTATGCGTTATGTATTTACCCGCCCCATCACAGGCTCAACCGAGATGATCGAGTTTATGATGGTGATCTTAATCGTGGGTATAGTGCCGGCAGCCATGGCGAATAGGCATATACGCGTAGACATACTGACGGAGCGGCTTACACCAAAAGGGCAGGCGCTTTTTGATGCCATCACGATATTTGCCGGATCATGGCTGGTAATCATTATGGGATGGCGAGCCTTTATGGCATGTCTTTTTATGATACAAAACGATGTCAGATCGCCGACGCTTGACGTTCCTATATACCCCTTTTATGTAATTGTGGCCATGGGCTTTATCCTTCTCTTTTTTTCCATGATTGTTATTTGTGCGCAGAAAGTAATAGAGGTTTTTAAAGCATGAGTCCGGAACTTGTAGGTCTTATTGGCGTCATGGTAATGCTTTTTTTACTTGCCACCGGCATGTGGATTGGCCTGGCGATGGGAATTGTGGGTTTTCTGGGTGTGTTCTGCATCAGGGGTTTTGGACAAGCCTTAAATATGGCAGGTGCGATACCCTATGAGAATATCGCTTTCTACACTATATCCGTCATGCCAATGTTTGTTCTGATGGGATATGTCATATCAAAAACCGGCATAGGTTCTGATCTATACTACAGCGCACATAAGTGCATCGGCCAATTGCGGGGCGGTTTAGCATCAGCTACCGTAGTTGCCTGTGCTTTTCTCTCAGCAATTAGCGGTACGGCGTGGACAGGCATAATAGTATTCTCTAAGACTGCCTTGCCTGAGATGAGAAAATATGGTTACGACGATGGGCTTTCTACGGCCACGATATCCTGTTCGGCCAGTATGGATATTCTGATACCTCCGAGTATCGCCTTTGTGATGTACGGCATATTGACGGAGCAGTCTATAGGGAAACTTTATGTTGCCGGCATTATTCCCGGGGTGATTCAGGCGCTCTTCTATATGGCTACCATTTACATAGTCTGTCGAATGAATCCCAGCATGGGACCGGCTGGACCGAAGACGAGTTTAAAAGAAAAGGTATTTTCGCTAAAAAATGCTTGGGCAACTATAACATTGTTCATAGCAGTAATAGGAGGGATATATCTGGGCGTTTTTACTCCAACAGAAGCGGGAGCGGTCGGTGCCTTTGGATCTATCGTTATCGCAGCCATCGGCAGGCAGCTTACGGTTAAGAGGTTGGTCAATTCTTTTAAGGAAACAGTGGTGATGACCGGCATGATATTGCTGATGCTGGTAGGGACTTTCATGTTTATGCATTTCATGGCCTTGAGCCGCTTGCCATTTGCAATGAGTGAGTGGGTTGTTGGGCTCCATCTTCCGGCAATTGTAGTTATGATAGCTATAATACTAATGTATTTAGTTCTTGGAGGTCCCCTACCGGAGCTGCCGCTGGTTATGCTGACAATTCCCATAATCTATCCACTTGTCGTTGCCCTGGGTTTTGATCCTATCTGGTATGGGGTAATAATAGTCAGGATGATCGCTATAGGATCGATATCTCCGCCAGTAGGCAATAACATCTTTCTCATAAGCGGGCTCAGCGGTGTCCCGCTGAGCACTGTGTATCGTGGTGTGATCCCCTTCTTAATTGCGGATGTCATCAATGTGGCACTTCTCGTCGCGTTCCCTAGCCTTTCACTCTACCTCGTGAGGATGATGCAATAGAGATGAATTCTGGAAGGATGAGAAAATGAAGACAGAGATTGAGATGGTCAAAAAACTATATGAGCGTAGCAAAAGTGGTGAGTCGTCGCTGCCGCCAAAGCAGGGTCTTGTACGATGGAAATGCCCCACATGCATGAGCAAACTTAATAGAAAGTCCTTCAAGGCACCACTGTATGCGGAAGCGGGGGGGAAGGAGTTTGCCAACAAAGTAATTAATGATCATAGCGTTCCACCTGGTCTATACAATATCACCATGGATCATTTCACCTGTTCTTGCGGTTACGAATACATCGGCGAGAAACTTGATCAGGTAGAACTCTGATCCTCTGTTGGCTAATTACTCAGACGCCTGAGTAATTACGGCCGTTCTGGGATATAGTCTCGACATTTCGATATGCCCAGGCAGATAATTGCGAAAGGGGGTTGTTGTGAAAAAGATTGCCATAGAAGAGCACTTCCATACCGAGGAGTATGTAAAGTATTTGTACTCCAGAAAAGATTGGCCGAGGCGGGAGTTGATTGAAGAAGGAGGGAAAAGATTTGTCAGGGACTGGTGGTCGCCAACTAGCTTCCGTTTGTTGGACCCTGATCGACCAAACCCGCTCACCGATTTGGGAGAAGGGCGGTTGAAGCGGATGGATGAAGCCGGTATCGACATGCAGGTACTTTCAATCTCCTTCCCGGGGGTTGAGATGTTTGACGCCTCAGACGGCACCGCTATGGCCAGAAGCATCAATGACGAGCTGTCCAGTGTAGTAGCGCGCTATCCGAAAAGATTCGCCGGATTTGCCGCCATAGCCCCTCAGGATCCCGATGCAGCCGCTGATGAGCTCGAGCGAGCGGTAATAAAGCTGGGGTTGAAGGGGGCAGTGGTAAACGGACACATCAGGGGAGAATATCTTGACGATCGGAAATACTGGCCCATATTCGAGCAGGCGGAAAAACTGGATGTACCGATATACATCCATCCAAAAATGCCATCTCCCGATATGATTAAGCCTTACTTAACCTACCCGGGATTAGCGAGTGCCTTGTTGGGATTTGCCGCCGAAGCCAGTTTACATGCCATGCGTCTCATATTGAGTGGCGTCTTTGATAAGTACCCCGGATTGAAGATTATCCTTGGTCACTTAGGGGAGGCGTTGCCTTTCTGGCTGTGGCGCATGGATAGCCGGTTTCTGGAAGAGAAAAAGGACCCAGCGTCTGCTGCCTTCTATAAGGATTTTGGAAAGAGCCCGGCCCAGTGCTTCAGAGATAACTTTTATGTTACGACTAGCGGGATGTATTGGCAGCCTGTGCTTCAATTTGTATGCTCAGTGCTGGGAACCGATAAGGTATTATTCGCTACGGACTATCCGTACGAATCAAGCAGAGAAGCGGCGCAGGTTGTTGAATCACTACCGTTACGTGACACCGATAAGAAAAAAATTTGTTACTTGAACGCACAAAGGCTGTTGAGACTTTAGCGAACATTCATTCTAGTAGAATGGATTATATGAGAAGCAATTATTTTTTGTTCAAGTCCCGCAGCAAATATGATAAATAAAAGTAAATTTTTAAAGAAAAACATTGGAAACTACCGGCCTGTTTGTTTTAATGGCATTTTTATAGCGAATACATTGTCATGGAGCATATCCCCAAACGTACACCTAACATTTCACTTTTATTAAATTATACCATAAGCTTTCTTATAGGTTTATTGGCAGGTACATTCGGAGGCCTCGTCGGACTCGGCGGCGGTGTCATCATGATCCCGCTCATGGTCGGCATTCTTAAGCTCGATCAGCACACCGCACATGGAACGAGTCTAGTGGTCCTTGTATTCACGGGAATATCGGGTGCTGTTGCCTACGGGATGTATGGTTCCGTTGATGTAACGGCCTCTCTTTTGTTGGCAGCAACGGCGGTGGTGACTGCCAGCGCCGGCGCTCATTTTGCGCATTCACTTCCCGAGTGGAAGTTGAAGCGCTTCTTCGGCTGCTTTCTGGTTTTTGTTTCTATCCTGCTGCTTTCCAAACCCTATCTTCCCCATATCCATGCTACGGAGGGGGGATTAATGAAGGTTATGGTACTGTTATTGACCGGGGCATTTACCGGATTTCTGTCCGGTATGATGGGCGTGGGCGGCGGATCCATTATGGTGCCCGTGATGGTCCTGTTTGCCGGTTTTTCACAGCACACGGCACAGGGAAGCTCACTCCTTGCAATGGTGCCTTCAGGCGGTGCGGGAGCTTATACGCACTGGCGGCTTGGAAACGTCAGGGTTAATCTTCTCCTGGGGCTGATTCCTGGAATTCTCATCGGGACTTACCTGGGAGGGACACTCGCTCACGCACTCTCCGATGCTGTATTGCGCATTATTTTCGTGGCGGTGCTGATATGGACAGGTGTTCGATATATAAGGGCAAGACGCCCTTCTTCAACGGCTGAATAAATAGAAAGGGGGACTTTATTTCTTGTCCTTAGCAGTGTCTTTTGGAGAGTTCATGCCCGGGCCTGTGTATCTGAGTACCCGAAGACCGCCGCCTGCTCCATCGGAGACGTAAAGCAGCCCGTCTGTTCCAAAAACCACATCATACGTATCGACATATTTTCTGTATTCTGAAACGAGTTTGCCCCCAGGAGGCCCCATCTCAGCGCCGGTCCACTGGCCGATATCCGGACCTACATAATGGCCGACCTCAACAGGATGATACGGATCCTTGATATCTATAACCCGTAATCCTAGCTTGTACCATGCCTGGAACAGAAGGTTCTCATTCCAGGCATTACCGATATGCGTTGAGGGCCCGTTCCCCGCCGCGTT
>MGQF01000050.1:74934-77199 GCA_001797745.1 Deltaproteobacteria bacterium RBG_13_52_11 | reverse complement strand
CGTGAAATGAACCGCGGTTTTCTTTTATCGGAGACGTCCAAAATGATGAATCCTCCTTGATGATACGCTAGGTATGCGCGGTTCTCATGCACAGTGATGTAGTGCAGTCCCAGATGCTTCTTAGGCAGCCATTTCCCTGAAGAGGTTTGTCCCCATGTAACGTATGCAAAGGGAAGCGGTATCTGTATCCAGTCGCGAATTGCCTCTTCGTCATTCTTCTGACCCGGGACCCACCACTTACCGACCTCAACCGGCTCCCGCGGATTCTTCAGATCGACGATCACGAGGATTTTGCCCGTGAAGCCTTCGTACGCACCTCCGAGATAGACATACCGCCCGTCAAAGAAAAAATGATGCACTCCGGATCCATTCCCTGGCATGGCGAAGTACGAGAGGAATTTCGGATTATGACGGTCGCTTACGTCATAGACTTTTATCCCACGGTAATTATCCTGATACGGCGTGCCGTAACGGTAACGTTCCTGGTTGACCACCAGAATATTCGAATGATAGAACACGTAGTGCGTATGTGTGTTCCAGCCCGGATCCCAGCCCGGGATAGGTGTCTTTTCAAACCACCGCGGATCACCGGGCTGGGGAGGCGGTGATTTGACAGGGTCGTATGAATAGACGGTAGCAATTGGTTTCGGTTTGGTTCGATCCTTGAGATCGATGACCATGAAGCAACGATTAGGGAGATAACCGCCGGAATACAAATAGTCTCCATCTGTATATGGCCAAGGGGAGAGCTTCGAGTATTCCCTGATCGGGTCGTTCGGGTCACTGCAACCTACTTCCTCGATATTCCAAGCGTCCGCGACAGAACAAACTGGTTGATGCTTATCTCTCATTATTATTCTTATGCCTCCTAAGTGCGATAGCCATAGTTGTACGTCCTGATTAGCAATACTATGTCACGCATTAGATAAAGTTAATTATAACGACTAATAAAACAATAGAGCACTCCCTATGTCAAGATCAAAATAGTTACGAAGATTTTTCAATTATAGATGAAAATCTTTGAAATTTTGTTGGCCGTTTTAGGATGCAAGCTAAGCTTATTTCAATCGATGCGATTAAACGCGTTAGGTGATTATGGTTTTTCGTGCCCAGTGAAAAAATTTAGCAGGCTGACTGATATGAAAAAAATTGCCGTAGAGGAACACTTTTATATATAAAGAATATATTAAGTATTTGCATTCAAGGAAAGACTGGCCGCGACGGGAGTTCGTAGAAGAAGATGGAAAAAAATTTAAAAAAGGAATGGTGGCCTACTCGGGATTAGCGAGTGCGATGCTGGGCTTTGCTCTGTGTTTTTATGCTGCTTAGTATCGCCTCTGGAGTCATGGGTAACTCCTTTAATCTCACCCCGGTTGCGCTGTGAATGGCATTGGCTATGGTAGCAAGGGATGGGACGATAGGGGGCTCTCCCACCCCGCGTATGCCAAAAGGCGAGGCGTCAAAACCAACCTCCACGAGAAGGGCCTCCACAAAAGGTACATCAGCAGCGGTGGGCATACGATAGTCCAATAGAGTGGCGTTTTGCATCACGCCTTTATGAAACATATAGTTCTCAGATAAAGCCCAGCCAATCCCCTGGGTGACAGCGCCTTGTATCTGACCTTCCACCAGGGTTGGATTAATGGCTAAGCCGACGTCTTGAGCGGCGGCGTAAGATAGTACCCTGACCTTTCCCGTCTCCTTATCCACCTCCACGTCTGCTACCCCGATAACGAACACGGGAGACAGTTGAAGCCCCTCGCTTGAACCCTGACCCGTTATCGGGCTTTCACCAGGAAAATGGGCAATCCCCCTGGCTAAATCTGCCAAGGAGATATATTTCTCCGGCATCCCCTTTACCTGGACACGTCCGCGAGCGAATTCCACATCCTTTGGCCCTACTCCCAGTTGAGGCGCAGCCCTTCGGCAAAGCTGGTCTTTGACATCCCGGCAAGCCTGGTAGACTGATGGAGCCAGCGACCGGGTAATCATACTGCCCACCGATGGTGTGGAAAAAGGGGCAGTCTCTGTATCTCCGGTAACCACGGAAACATTCTCAAAGGGAATCCCTAACTCCTCGGCTGCTATCTGTGCTAGCGTGGTGCGGGTTCCGCTGATATCGACTGATCCCACTACCAGTGCCGCCGTCCCATCGGCGTTTACATTGACAGTTGCACCGGCCGCATTGGTCGCCGGTGCCCAAAAGCCGCAGGCTACTCCTCTCCCCCGGTTTTTACCTTCCACATTACCTCTCTGTGCCAGGTG
>MGQF01000050.1:73096-74923 GCA_001797745.1 Deltaproteobacteria bacterium RBG_13_52_11 | reverse complement strand
TTTCTATGGTCTCCTTGAAACCAATCTTCGGAAAGGGCTCGCCGGTGACCATGAGGTCCCCCTCGGCCACTGCATTCTTGAGCCGAAACTCCAGGGGGTCCATCCCCAACGCCCGGGCAAACAGATCCATTTGGGATTCTACAGCAAAGGCGGCCTGGGCAGCTGTGGGACCCCGGTAGGGACCGGAAGGTGTCTTATTGGTGTATACACTATAGCTTTCTATGTTTAGATTGGGGATGCGGTAAGGATTAAGCCCGGTGAACGTACCAAAAGGAATAACGTCCATCCCTCCCATCCCGTATAAGGCCCCATAATCGTATATCATGGTGGCCGAGGCGGCAATAAGGTGACCATCTTTGGTAGCCCCCATCTTAATGGTGATTACTGAGGCAGGGGCGGGACGTTGGGTTTTAAAGACTTCCTCTCTGGTCATCACTATTTTGACTGGACGGCCTGTTTTCCGCGACAAAAGCGCACACATTGGGGCTACCACCTGGTGCGACTTTCCACCAAAAGCCCCTCCTATCTCTACGGGAATCACCTTTACATAATTGAGGGGCAGATTCAGAAAATGGGCAACCAATTCTCTTGTCTCGAAGATGCCCTGATTGTCGGTCCATACAGTGACCTTGCCCTCAGGGTCCACACTGACCACTGCCGCCCGTGGCTCAAGATAGCCATGGTTCACTGTCTGCGTGCGGAAGGTATTCTCCAGGACAATATCCGCTTCCTTGAATCCTGCCTCTACGTCTCCGCGGCTGTTTTTTATGTACCAGAAGATGTTGCTTGGTTTAGTGTCCTTCGATGGGAGGTTTTGAGTGTACGAATCGGGATGAACAGGGGGGGCATCCGGCTTCATCGCCTCCAAAACGTCAATCACCGAGGGTAGCTCTTCATAATCGACCTCAATCAGTCCCACGGCTTCTTCGGCGATGGAGGGGGTTATCGCCGCCACTGCCGCCACAGGTTGCCCGGCGAAAATAACCTTTTCCCTCGCCAGGCAGCACGTCATGGGATTAGGATGTTCCTCTTCGTTTTTCTGTCCGGGCACATCAGCGGCAGTGATAACCGCCATCACCCCCTCTAAAGCCAGGGCCTTAGCTACATCCAGGCGGCGAATCCTGGCGTGGGCATAAGGACTCCACAGTACCTTGCCATAGAGCATGTTCGGCAGAATTATATCGGCGGCATACAGGGCCTTACCGGTTACCTTAGCCAGGGCGTCTACCCTGTTCACACGTTTTCCGACTACAGCATATTGCGGCATGAGTACTTTCCTTTAAACAGCGCCCACTTTCAAAATAGCCCTGACAATTTTGTCATAGCCAGTACAACGGCACAGGTTACCGGCGATAGCCAGTCTCACTTGAGCTTCTGTGGGATGCGGGTTTGAATCCAGGAGGGCTTTCGCTGTCAGAATCATCCCGGGGGTGCAAAAGCCACACTGCACTGCCCCTTCATCGATAAAAGCCTGCTGCAGAGGGTGAAGGTTTCCTCGTTGGTATAAACCCTCTATCGTCGTAATCTCTTGCCCATCCACTTCGATAGCGAAGACCAAGCAGGAATTAACTGCCTGCCCATTAAGAAGCACCGTGCAACTGCCGCAGTTGCCATCGCCACATCCCTCCTTGGTCCCCGTTAAGCCGAGGTCATATCGTAAAGCGTCAAGGAGAGTTTGCCGCGGTTCCACCATAATTTCCCGTTCCTGTCCGTTGACTCTTAGTTTTATCGGCTTTCTCATTGAATCTAATCTCTAGTATTAAGCCTGGATACGTGGGGTCTCCCAAGCTTTTTTGAGAGTCCTCCTGGTTAGTACCTTTACGATTT
>MGQF01000050.1:71861-73056 GCA_001797745.1 Deltaproteobacteria bacterium RBG_13_52_11 | reverse complement strand
GTGAGCCGCCTCCGCTGCTCGTTCGGCGGCTTCCTCGATGGCTTCCTCTGTCAATACTCTGCCTGCCAGGATAGACTCTGCCTGGGGGACTCTTAGAGGTGTCGGAGCAACGGCACCCAAGGCGATTCTAGCCTCCTGGCACCGGTCCTTTTGTTTAGAAATAACCAAAAAGGAGGCTACGCCTACCACAGCGATATCCATATCCTGTCTGGGGGTATGCCGGAGGTAACACCCGGACGAACGGGGAGGCGGAACGACAATCTCTAGTTCCACTAGAAGTTCATGAGGTGCCAGTGCCGTCTGTCCCGGCCCAATGAAAAAGCTATCCAGGGGAACTATACGGTTTCCTCCAAGTCGCGCCACAATCACCCGAGCCCCTAAACAGAGAAGCGGAGGGGCACTGTCTGCTGAAGGAGCAGCATTACAGATATTACCGCCAACTGTTGCCCGGCTTCTCAACTGCATTGAGCCAATGATGGAGCACGCTTGATACAGGATGCCGAAACTTTCCATAACTGGAGGGAAGGCGACTATTTTGCTTAGTGGTACTGCGGCTCCGATGTGAAGGGTGCCATCCTTGCTCCATTCCAGGCGATTTAGCTCAGGGATCTTCTTTGCATCAACTATAACAGCGGGGCGGGCATTCCCATTTTTCATTTGGACAATAAGGTCTGTCCCTCCCGCCAAAACTTTCGCTTTCTCCCTTCGATTGTCTAGGAAGGAAAGCGCTTCTTTAAGGGAGTGGGGAGCATAATATTCGAAGCCTATCATGACCGCTCCTCTTTTGGAGAATAAAAAAACCTAATATAAGAATGGTGAAGAAGTCAAGGATTTATTGTTGAGTGACCCATTAGATGGGAAGCTTAAGAATCTGCCTGGCGTTCTCCTCGAATATTTTGTTTTTTTCCGCGTCCGGAATAGGCATTTCGTTAACCGAGCGTATTGTTTCTTTAACTAGATCTGAATGGGCCATAGGGAAATCGGTGCCTAAGAGCATATGGTCGGCGCCACAGAAGGCATAGGCACACATCAGGTTGGGTATATTACCCTGGACGGCGGTATCGTTATAGAACAAGCGTAATGAGTCGGTTATCGGCCTGGCCAAATTTTCATATTTAACGGGTGAATCCATATCGGCAGGTCGTAGTGTGCCATTTTTTGATAAAGAGGCAGGAATTCCGGTGAGTCCAGAGGC
>MGQF01000050.1:69129-71855 GCA_001797745.1 Deltaproteobacteria bacterium RBG_13_52_11 | reverse complement strand
CTAATAGACGTAAATATTTGCACACCTCTAAGCTTCAGGTCATGTAGTGCCCTATCCACCTCTTTCAAGGCGGCATCCATATTATTCATCGGCAACGTGGCGACGGCCATGAATTTATCTGGATGTCTGGTCACCAATTCAGCCATATTATCGTTGGCTGTTTTTGCTAAATCAACAGCATCATCCGGTTTGGCAATAGCTTCCAGGGGTGGGCCTATTATAGTAAGGACCTGCATTATATCCTGAAACTTATCCATCACTTTGAGCCTGAGGTTTACATCCAACAGGGCGGGATTTGAACGTAGAAGACCTTCGACTCGCGATAAGGAAATTCTTCCCATTGTCGCCAGTTTTTCCAGGGCTTCCCGGTACTTTGGCGGTAAAATATGGGTAAAAATATCAATCATAGTGGGGCATTACCTCCTTTTACTTCATCATTCAGGTTAATGTTGTAGAGCCGATAATTTGGAGAATACCCCACAAATAGTATCCAGAATAGTAAAGTTGATGTCAAATAGTTTTCGCTTTGGGTTTACGTTTAAAAGCTGTACCACTAGCCAAGAGTTAGGCTGGGTACCAACAGTGAGATGTAGCCTTTAGAATTGTTCATATTCACGGGTGCCGCGTCTTTCACACTTATTGACGTGGAACCAGGGCCTTTGTGGTGTTGACATCTGTTCCCAAAAAAAAGTGCTTGACTTGAATTATGCGCTATGTTAGCGTTGTAAATCGAATGCTCGCTCTGTTGAGATTAAATGCCGGATTGTGGAGGCGACAATTAAAGAGCGGTCATCGGTTTACGCTATGCTATAGCGATACGCATGTGGAGACGGAGTGATGGCGCTACTTAAGGTACGTGGCTTAACAAAGAATTTTGGTGGGTTGGCCGCCGTAAAGGAGTTGAATTTCGATGTCAAAGAGGGAGAGATTTTAGGCATTATTGGCCCCAATGGCGCCGGCAAGAGCACCGTCTTTAACATGATTTGTGGCAGTATTAAGCCAACAAGCGGCACGCTGATTTTCCGAAAGGAAAATATAACTGGGCTGCCGCCTCACCAAATAGCCAGAAGAGGAATAACACGACTTTTTCAGGGGAATGTTCTTTTCCCTCAGTTCACGGTAGTAACAAACGTATTGATAGGTTTACATTTACACACTCATTTGGGCTTGTTCGGTTTCCTGTTTGGTAGCCCCTCCGCACACCGCCGAGAAAAGGCCCTTTATGCGAAGTCTATGGAAATATTGCAATTTGTCGGGCTGGCTGGCGAAGCGGAAAAAATAGCGTCAAGCCAACCTCATGGAAATCAACGCCTTTTGTGCCTGGCAATAGCTTTAGCTGCCGAGCCGAAGCTCCTACTTCTGGATGAACCGGTGACCGGGATGAATGCTGAAGAGGTTTCGAGCATGTTAGCCACGATTAAGACATTGAGGAAAAAGAGAGGGATAACGAGCATTGTGGTGGAGCATAACATGAAAGCTGTCATGGGCCTTTGTGACCGAATTGTGACAATCAGTTACGGCAAGAAGATTGCCGAAGGCTCACCCAAGAAGATCTCGTCAAATCCGGCTGTGATCGAAGCGTACCTTGGAGCAGAACAAGATGCTTCTTGAAATTAAGAACCTGTGGATCCGCTATGAAGGAGCAGAAGTCCTGAAAGGCATCTCGTGCTCAATAGAAGAGGGTACTATCGTCACCTTTCTCGGAAGCAACGGGGCCGGTAAATCCACTACGTTGAGAGCAATATGCGGGCTCAAGGCCCCTGACTCGGGTGAGATCTGGTTTAACGGCGAAAGAATAGACGGCAATTCCCCCCAAAATATTATCAAACAAGGGATAGGTCATGTATTGGAAGGAAGAGCCCTGTTCCCTTACATGACTGTATTGGAAAACCTCAAGGTAGGTGCCTTCTTGCAAAAAGACCGGGAGCAGATAGACCGAAACCTGGGGAAAATATTCGCTAATTTCCCGATTCTAAAAGAAAGGCAACAGCAGCAAGCCAGGACCTTGAGCGGCGGCGAACAGCAGATGTTAGCCATTGCCCGTGCCTTAATGGGCAGCCCAAAGTTACTGTTGTTGGATGAGCCCTCGCTGGGGCTTTCCCCTCTGATGGTCCGTGAGATCGGCACAATAGTGCAGGAAATTCATCAGCGCGGGGTCAGTGTGCTCTTGGTGGAGCAAAACGCTCGATTAGCCCTTGGCGTGGCTCAAAGATGTTATGTCTTCGAGACGGGAAGCGTCGCTTTATCCGGGGAGACTAAGGAGATGCTGGGCACTGATCAAGTGAGAAAGGCCTATCTCGGACTATGAAAGCCGTCTCTAACCGCGAGGGTGGTTTATGGTAGCTGCTATAAGTTGGCAAGATATAGTACAGTGCATAATGAATGGGTTTTGCATGGGGGGTACCTATATCCTGGTAGGATTAGGCTTAACCCTTATACTCAGTATTATGAGCATCCTGCAGTTCGCCCACGGCGAGATCTACATGCTCGGCTCCTTTACTGTTTATTTCCTGTGCGTGATGCATGGTGTCAACCTCTATCTCGCGGCTTTCATCAGCATGCTTACCACGGCTGTTATCGGGCTTATTATGGAAAGAATACTACTCCGCCCCCTGAAGGGGAAATTCATGTCTTATGTCTGTGTGACTACCGGGCTAAGCCTGATCCTGCAAACTGGCGTCGTGTTAACGTTTAGCAAGGGCACAAAACAGCTCCCGTCTTTGTGG
>MGQF01000050.1:60210-69103 GCA_001797745.1 Deltaproteobacteria bacterium RBG_13_52_11 | reverse complement strand
GGCTGTCGGCGGCGCCCTCGGCGGCAGTATCTTTAACCTCGACCCTTACATGGGCGGCCTGGCCTTCACCAAGGGGATTACCCTTATCGTTATCGGGGGGTTGGGCAGCCTGCCGGGTGCAGTCGTGGGCGGGCTTATCTTGGGTGTCACTGAGAGCGTGTTTACCCTTTTCCTTGGCTCACAGATGGGTATAATGATTCCGCTACTTTTCGTCATCGCTTTCCTCATATTCAAACCGAAAGGGTTATTCGGCCATGACTAGGGAACAGTTGGTCAAAGGCCTGGTTATGGTGCTGGTGCTGGTGCTCGTTGGCCTGTTACCTGTGATTATACGGAATGATTACTGGATACACGTCTTGATCTTAATCGCCATAATGATCCTGGCAACATCTAGCATGCGTGCCATCTACCGTACCGGAGAGATTACCATAGGTACCTCCGGCTTTATGCTCCTGGGGGGTTATTCATCAGCCCTGCTGACCTTAAACCTGGGGCTCTCCTTCTGGATAACCATGCCCCTTGGCGGCCTGTTCGCCGCAGCTGTTGCTGCAGCAATAGGTTATCCCTTTTTCCGGGTCAAGGGGGTATACTTTGCCATCAGCACACTTCTACTAGCCTTTGTCTTCCTGTATCTTGCCGGCTACATGAAAGATTTGACCGGCGGTTGGCAGGGCTTGGTGTTTGATATCTGGCCTAACCCGATTACCATTCCCGGGATAATTACCTTAACATTTGACACCGACACCAGTTATTACTACCTCGCTATTACTATCGTCGGTTTATGCCTTTTTATTCTTTATCGCATGGAACGCGCACGCGTAGGTCTTGTCTGGGCCTCGATACGGGAAGCCGATAACCTGGCCCAGTCAGTGGGCGTCAATCTCATGGCGCAGAAGATATTCATCTTCGTCGTTGCGTGCTTCTTTACCGGCATTGCCGGTGCCCTGTACGCCTTCTATGTGCATGCCTTATCGCCCACTACCACCCCTGCGAATATATTTGGGTTCTTTACCTCTGTTTACTGCATCTTGTACATGGTGGTGGGGGGGGAGGGCAGCTTCTTTGGTCCCATTTTAGGTGCTACCTTGTTCATGTTGATCCCCGAGTTTTCCAGGCCGTTGCAGATGTACCGCCCTTTAATATATGGGACACTACTTATCCTCATCGTCTTTTTCATGCCTGAAGGATTAGTTAGACTACATCACTATATTACCATGTCGTATAGAAAGATAGTGGGGCGCTTCCAAAAAAAGGCCCCATCGCGCAAAAGGTAGCTTCAACCATAGTGTAGATTCTAAAGCAGTGTTAACTGCTTTGGGATAAAAAATTTATATTATTATTTAGTGAAGGGAGGTGGTTCACGGCACAAAACAAATACGTTTCTCTCCAGGTGAGGTTGCACAAATAAAATTGAATTAGGAGGAGGGACGAAATGAAGAAAACATTATTATCTATTTTGCTGGTTCTATCACTGGTAGCGTTACCTGTATTTGCTGCCCCCTCACTAGCGGCGGAAAAAACGCTGGTGATCGGTGGTATCGCATTTCTTACCGGCCCTGCTGCCGCAGGGGGAATGGCCTGTAAAGCGGGATGGGAGCTTGCCGTCGATAAGTACAACAAGGCCGGTGGCTTGAAGGTCGGTGCAGATACTTACAAAATTAAGCTGATCGTAGAAGATGATGCGATGAGCGCGGATCAGGCGGCCACCGCGGCTACGAAGCTCATTAAATCGGATGGGGCCAAATTTATCATCGGACCATTAATCGATAACCTGAAAAACGTGATTTATCCCATCACCAAAAAGAACGGCGCGCTGATGGCCGTAGTTGATGGTATGAATGTATCCAGGGCTCTGCCCTTTGATGGCAATGCCGACGTAGCGGCAGATAAGCCGCTTTATATTCGGCTTCACTGGGCGAATAACGAAGTTGCTCCTTTTCTTTTTGATTATCTGCAGGCAAAATACCCGAAGGCGAAAAAGATAGCCGTTTGCGGTGTTGTCGAAAAGACATTGGAAGTAACCTTTGCTGATCTTAAGGTAAACCTTCCCAAAAGGGGCCTCCAGGTGGTGGGAAATTTGGAAGGGATTGCGCCGGACTGCTCGGACTACGCTCCTATAGTGACTCGTCTGTTGTCCGCCAAGCCAGATGCCATATTTATACCGATTTCAACGCCGGTCACGTGGGGTTTTGTCACCAAGTCAGCCCGGGAACTTGGATTCAAGGGCCCCATATTCTGCGCCACGCATCTGGACGTTGCTTTTACATCAATGATTGCCGGTGGTAACGCCACCGACATATTCGGCGTAGGTATCTCGCTAAAAGATGAGGCTGGCCTGTCAAAGGAAGCAAAATATGTTTCGGCGGAGTTTCTGAAGAAATATTCTGCGAAAGACCTTATCTCGGATGTCCATTTGGTCGGCTATAATGGTCTCTGGGTACTGCTGCAGACCATAGAGAAGGCCAAGAGCGTAGACCCACAGAAAGTATTGGAGGCCTACGAGAAGCTGACCAAGAAGGGCAGCCTTCAGACACTCTGGGGTCCAGCCTACGTTGGCGGGAAGAAGACCCTTGGTGTCAACCGGACGCTGTGTTATCCTTACACGATTGATACATGTATGAAAGGCGTATCCAAGAATGCAAAAACTATTTTCGTAGCCGTACCGTAATCTCGTTGTTTCAACAGCGGTAAGCCAATTGAGAGGAGGCATGCACCCTTCGGCTCCAGAGTCGTGGATAACACGGCTGAGCTGATTGAATGGGTGCATGCCTCTCTCCTGTTCTGAGAATATCCGTTGTGCCGTGGGAAGTATTAGGTACGTGCTGTGCAGTTCGAGGTATCTGCCTCTATAAGTAGAGTTGGGGTGGCACGAGGCAGAACTTTTTGAACTGACTTTCAGTCTGACCAGCTAGCCCCTTAGCTCTCACAAAAGATGATTGTAGCAGTAAGCACCGGAGGTGTGCAACTGAGAGCCAATATTCAGATGTTTTGTCGGAAGACAAAATAGCTTTTAGTGCAGTCCTCCACCTCGCGCATGTGGTCATGCAGCGGGAGTAGCGGGTTTGGGAGGTGGGGGTACACGTGCAGAGTTGGAATTGTTCGCCGGTATTATGGATAATAAAATTTACTCGGCTACATGTTTAGCAATGAGCTGATTTCAGGTCCACATAAATGGTAATCAGCTGATATGATGGTCAAAGCGCTAAGTCTACGTGCCTACCAGGATAGCAAAGGAATTACGGGTACAGTTGCCACTGCTCGAAAATTATGTACGTGGCATGGTTTAATTAATATACATAAAAGGAGTATTGCATTGCTATGAAAACACCGCAACAATACATAGAAAGTCTTAAGGATGGCAGAGTAGTTTACTGCAATGGAGAGAGGGTCAAGGATGTCACGACGCATCCAATTCTGAAAATCTGCAGGGATTGGGTCGCCATGGATTACGTCCTCCAAAGTGATTCCCGCTATCAAGATCTTCTCATGGAAAAGGATGAAGATGGCGAATTGGTGAGTTTCGCGTTGATGCCCCAAAAAAGCAGGGAAGATTTGCTCAGATTAAGAGAGGTTGTAAAACTCTGGGCAAGGGTTTGTTTCGGCAAGCCACCAGGAGCCAAGTTCGTCGCAAAAGACGGGTTGAATGCCGTTACCGTGGTCAGCCAAAAGATTGATAAAAAGTACGGGACGCAGTACGCCGAAAACGTCGAGGCGTATCGAAAACATCTGCAGAAGAACGATCTGGCATTTGCCATGGGTCTTACAGATGTCAAAGGGGATAGAAGCCTCCGGCCCTCTCAGCAAAAACGCCACCAGGATTATTACGTGAGAATTGTCGAGGAAAGAAAGGATGGCATCATCGTAAGGGGCGCCAAGACCCATATCAGCCAGGCGCCGCTTTGCAACGAGATACTGATAGCCCCATGCCGCGCGATGAGAGAGGATGACAAGGCCTACGCCGTATCCTTTGCAGTACCGGCCAATACCCCGGGGATTACCATGATTTCTGCTGAACCGGAAGTGCATGAGTACGGCAACCTCTTTGACCATCCCATTGCCGGGTCTGTCTATATTAACGACGCAACGATCATCTTTGAGGACGTCTTTGTCCCGAAGGAGAGAATATTTTTAAAAGGGGAGTGGGATTTCGCAGGACAGGTAGCCTACATGTTTGCGAATTTCCATCGCCTCAGCGCCGAGACGTATAAGGCCATGGAACTTGAGCTCTTTACCGGGGCCGCCTTGCTTATGGCTGAATACAATGGAGTGGAGAAGGCGCCCCATATTCGGGAGAAGCTTACCTGGCTGGTGATGTATACTGAGGCTGTTGAGGTCATTGGCAGATCTGCATGCGAACATTGCATTTCAGAGCCGGATTCGGACCTGGTGTATCCCAATCCCATGTACGCCAATATCTGCAAATTTTACTTTGCCGATAACTGGCATCAAGCGACAAAATATATCCAGGATATCGCGGGCGGCATCGCGGTCACCGCTCCTTCGGGCAAAGACTTCATGAACCCTGAAACCCATGATCTGTTGGATAAATACCTGGGGGGCAGAGAAGGCGTTCCCACGGAGCACAGACTTCGCATGGCTAAATTAATCCGGGATCTCACATCCTCGTATGAAGATGTGCTCACGATCCATGCAGAAGGCTCGCTCGAAGCGCAGAAGCTTTCCATATATTCATTGGCCGATTTTGATCGCTACAAAGCGGCAGCGAAGCGGGCGGCACGGATTCAGGATGGTGTCAAGGATAATCTCTTTAGACAATTACCGGAGTTTCCGCCTAAAGGCCTGTAGAAGACTTTGATTTTTAATCAGCGGTTTCTTGAGGTCTACAAGGAGGCCCCGGTTGGCTAGGAAGTCTGGGCAATCCTGGACAGCCGGGGGTACTTTCTCTGTTGACCTTGGGACAGAGACTGCGGTACGGTTTTTTGCACCGCTCACAGCCTCGTGCTTAAAACCCGTTTGGCAGCGCTCTCTCCTGTAATGCGCCCCGAGTTCACCGCAAAAGGGATCATCTTATACGTGTCCGATTCCCAACCCCTCGTCTGAGTGGCAAATGACATCAGTCCCAGCTTTGCGCCCGGCAAACGCCATGCGTAGTGCCTCGAGAGTCACTGTAGTCTCCGGCACGGCGGATAATCCCAAACATAACCTGCCCTACAGCTTCCAATCGTACCATGCTGACACCCACTCGTATTAAACCTTTGCAGTTAAATCTATATATATCAAACGGTGGTTAAACCGCACTACTTCTCTAAGAACTCGCGGCGTAACCACCACCATCGACAACAAGAATATGACCGGTAATCATTCGTGCGGCATCACTGGCCAGAAAGAGAACACCAGACGCTATTTCTTCAGGTTGTGAAAGCCGCTTGAGAGGAACCATGGCAGTAGCAGCGGCCAATTTTTCCGGAGTTCCAATCATCGCCATGGTCATTTCCGTCAATACACCGCCCGGTGCCACTGCGTTTACGCGAATATTATGTGGTGCCCATTCTATTGCTCCCTGTTTGGTCAGCTGCACCACTGCTCCTTTGCTCCCGCTGTAGTGTGCCGAACATAACGGCGGTCGCATGCCGACCAAACCTGCTATTGAGGCAAAATTAACAATAGAGCCGGTCTTGCGCGGTATCATTGATTGACCGGTTACCGCTTGCATCATAAAAAATAGCCCCTTACTATTGGCGTTAAAAACGGCGTCCCACTCTGCCTCAGTGATTTCTTCAGCTACCCTGGCAGGACCAATTGCGGCAGCCTGGATAAGGACGTCTATCTCACCTAGCTCTTGCCTAATGCGGCTGACTAGGGGACCGATTGTAGCTACGTGGGTCAAATCAAGCTGGTACCCCTTAGCAGTGCCTTTTTTCTCTTGTATCTTTTTCACTGATTCTGCCAGACGATCCCCAAGAATATCTATCATAGCCACGTTAGCTCCGCTGTCGGCCAGCATTTCAGCACAAACGTAACCGATTCCTCTTGCGGCTCCGGTTACGACTGCCACTTTACCATCAAACCTGATGTTCATCACAATACCCTCCTTTTTTTGATAAATAATATTGCTTCTTTCTCGGATTACTTTACCTTATTTTATTATGGCCACGTGCTATACTTATCTCTATAACCAAAACAGAGCAGAAATTGTACCCACTCATTTACTTTTTTTGTTTTGTTCTTCCTTATCATACCTTAACGTACCTGGCCCATATCAATTTGCTTTGGCATCGCCTCCCTTGTCGTTATAAACATTATTTAATATCAAAAATTATTTTGTCAATAACTTTTACTCGTTCATGTCACGCTTGCCCAAATTAAGTTTTTAAAAAAAGGGCCTATTTTGGACAGCAGTGCGTTCATATATTAAGTTAATCCTTATTAGTATCTTACATCTGAAGTCTTGCATAAAATGGGAAGAAGATTCTTTGGTTGCGGCTTGTCCGGCTTAGGTATATACTATTAACCGCAGACAGGACTTATGACGCCGATGTCGTTTAAGGAAGCTTCCAAACGAGATGCACTCCTGACCTTGTTTTGTTAAAGTATAAAACATGATCGGAGGGTAGACAAATGGTTTCCAATAAAAAATTTGAAAAGCTCCTCGAGCCTTATCACATAGGGCCGGTAAAGACCAGGAACCGGATGATAAAAACCGGCGCGTCCATGTGCTATTGGCATGAGGACGATCTTCATATGAGTGAGACGGCCAAGGCCTTTTACGAAGCTATAGCCAAAGGGGGCATAGGTCTATTAATAATAGAATCCCCGACTATTGATTATCCTTTAGGCGCGCGCTGGCGTGAACGGTATCGCATGGACGATGACAAATACATCAAGGGCATGAGTGAGCTGGTTAAGGTTATTCACAAACACGGCTGCCCCACCTTTATGCAAATGTGGCATGATGGGCCCTGGCAATCACCGCTCTTTCCCGATAAACCCGCTACGTTCTCCGGACCGCCGATAGGGGCTTCTGCCGTCAACCTGAATGTGCTAGGTGATTTTCACCGTGACGTGCCCAGGGTGCTTACCATCCCTGAAATTGAGGCGATTATCGATAAGTGGGCCAGTGCCGCGGTTCGGGCTCAGAAGGCTGGATTTGACGGTATAGATATCAATGCCGCCAGCAGTCACCTGATGCATAACTTTCTCTCTCCTTTCTGGAATAGACGCCAGGATGCCTATGGAGGGAGCCCGGAAAATAGGGCGCGGTTCTTGGTAAGCATCATCAGGGAAATTAAAAAGCGTGCCGGCCGAGACTTCCCGGTCTCTGTCTTAATGAACGCTATCGAGCTTGGCCGGGCCATCGGTATTGACGATAGCAAATGCATGACTGTTGAGGAAAGTAGGCGAATAGCTCAGATATTACAGGAAGCGGGCGCTGATGCCATACAGGTAAGGAATCACTGGTTGGGATATCATGTGGGGGGGTTTCTTCCTGACTATCTTTTTTATCCGGAACCTCCCATTCCTTTGAAAGAATTCCCTAAAGAATATTACTGGAAGCAGAGGGGAGAGGGCGCTAATATTCTGTTAGCTGAGGGGATGAAAAAGGTCCTCTCTATTCCGGTCATTATCGTCGGCAAACTTACCCCTGAGCTCGGGGAGAAGATCTTGCGAGAGGGCAAGGCAGACTTTATTGCTATGACCAGGAGCCTGCAGTGCGACCCGGAATTTCCCCATAAGGTTGCCGAAGGTAGGCTGGAAGATATCGCACCCTGCACGGCCTGCGGCACCTGTCTGGACCAGCATCTCAGCATGGCACGACGGTGCAGGATCAATGCTGCTATGGGGACAGAGCACTATACCGTTGAAAAAGCTAAGAAGCGGAAAAAGGTCGTGGTCGTTGGAGGCGGGCCAGCCGGGATGGAGGCAGCCAGGGTGGCGGCGTTGCGGGGACACAAAGTAACACTGTATGAAAAAACACGTCAATTAGGGGGGTTGCTGCCCATGGCGGCAGTGGTAAAGGGGCTAGAGATTGAAGACCTGCCAAATATGGTTCGCTATCTGAAAACTCAGATTGATAAACTGGGTGTAAAGACAGAGCTTGGCACAGAGGTGGATAGCTCGACAATCAAGAAGATTAAGCCGGACGCGGTTATCGTGGCGACAGGCGGTACCCTTACTGTTCCCGAGATAGCTGGAATAAATAAAAAGCATGTTATCACTACCCCCGCCTTGCATAGCAAGGTGAAGTCTTATTTGAGATCTCTGGGGCCGAAGGCCCTGGAGCGGCTGACGAAATTATGGGTTCCTATGGGGAAGAGAGTTGTTGTCATCGGTGGCGCGCTACAGGGGTGCGAGGTAGCCGAGTTTCTAGTCAAGCGAGGCAAAAAGGTTACCATCGTAGAAACAACCGAGGTTCTGGGAGAGGGAGTGATAGACTTCCGTCTGGGATTGCTGATGGATTGGTTCACTAAAAAGGGTGTGACCATGATTACCGGCGTTAAATCCATCGAGATAACAGACAAAGGGGTAGTCATCACCACCAAGGAAGGCAAGAAACAGACCATTGAAGCCGATAACATAGTACCTACCGCGCCATTGGCGCCAAATACCGCGTTGTTTAAGGACCTTAAGGGGAAGGTCCCTGAAGTGTATGCCATTGGCGACTGCAAGGAGCCCCGTCTGATAGTAGATGCCATTGCTGATGGGTGGAAAATTGCTCGCAAAATATAGGATAGGGTTTGTAAAGCTTAACCAGCAGGAGGTGCATTGTTATGACATTAGAGGAAATGGAAAATCAGCCTTATGAAGTGGAGTGAGCGTCTGGGGCTGCCTGGTGGTGGTCCGCCAACAGGCCTTTTTTAAATAAAACCAGGATATCGGCGCTGAGAGATCTGGCTCAGACCGAAGATGAGGAAATAACGAGCGAAGAGCCGGC
>MGQF01000050.1:59826-60182 GCA_001797745.1 Deltaproteobacteria bacterium RBG_13_52_11 | reverse complement strand
GGGGACTATCCTGGCTTACCGCTCCCGCCTGAGCCCGTAAGATAAGAAAGGCCGGCGTGGCGAAGTATCTTATGAGGTAAGCTGAGCTTGCACGAGGCTCCAGGATTCGCTCCGGAGCCTCGCCAGATTTATAGCCTGTTTTTAGAATCATTATGAGCAGAGAGTACGGCTGCCCCTTGTATCTTAATTGATGGGTCCATTATACACAGTGAAGTCACGGGAAGGGCTTCGCGAAAAACCGAATAGCCAGGATGGAGTTTCAGGAAGTCTAAAATCAAAGAGACCATCCGCGGGGAAGTCGGCCTCGCCAACTATACCGCCTACTGTCCGTCAAAGGCCGCAGTCCATCCCATGGC
>MGQF01000050.1:58901-59811 GCA_001797745.1 Deltaproteobacteria bacterium RBG_13_52_11 | reverse complement strand
GATTGGCTCGATCATGTACGTAGACGGCGGTTATACGGCAGGATAAAAGGCTTCCACCCTGATATATCTTAAACCCAACCAGATAAACGCGATGATTAGATGACCCCTCATGTCACATATCAACGTGGAGAGGGGGGGGTAAACAAGAATAGCGTGGCATTTAATAGCCTTTGTCTAAGGTTCCTAAAATCTGGCCGGTTTCTATTAAAGAGCTTGACATGAATTATGCACTATGCTACCCTGACCAATCGAATGCTCGCTCTATGTAATAGATTAATTGCTGGATTGTGAAGGCGACAATAAAGAGCGGTCACTGGAAATACCTGCTTATTAGTAAAGAAACCGATCTCCGGCGCTCTGTGATTATTTTACTCTGTAGCTGAGAGAGAGAAGAAATAAAAAAGAAGAAACAAAAGTCAAATTGTGAAGCTAAAAGTCTTTTTAAAACTATTCGTTGTTTCAACTTTTTCAAAAATCATAAGAGCAAGCCTCCTTCTTTAAGTGAGTGTCGTGTTGATTAATCTGCGCTCTTGCAGCTGTTGTGCTCAGTGGTGGCGCGATGAACTTTTTAATAATGATAAAGTCAAAAAGGCTTATCTGGGTGGATAAATAGTTCTGAAAGGCTTCAAGTCCGGTTGTTCCCAGGATTAGGAGTGAGTTAATGGGTAGAGAGAACGTAATGATAAGGAGAAAGAGAAAATGGCAACAGGGGTATTTGGTAAATTAGCAGTCGATTACGAGCAGAGGGTTGACTATGACCGTCTGCGAAAGGAGCGGTTGCAGCGGGCAAAGGATCAGATCAACAAGGATGGTCTGGGGGCCATAGTAACATGGGATGATCCCAACATTCGGTATATAGCGTCCTATTACGTCACTACCCCGCTGCGTCCTCTTGAGGCGCAGTTTGTAT
>MGQF01000050.1:55540-58892 GCA_001797745.1 Deltaproteobacteria bacterium RBG_13_52_11 | reverse complement strand
GGAACGGTGAGCCTCACCTCATCGGCGGTGGAACACCGAGTGAGGTCGAGCGCCGCATGCCGTGGATGCAGGGGAGAATACATCCGCCGGTAGGCCTGGCTAAGCCCGCAGCGGAAACTCCTGACGATCCGGTGCTCAATAGAATTGTCGATCAAATAGCTGGCCTGATGGCAGAACACGGCGTAGAGAAAGAGACGCTCGGGCTTGACGGCACCGCCCTTTCGTACCTGTTTGCTGAAGCTTTCAAGAAAAAGGGGATCAAAGTAGTTCATGGCAAGCCCACGATGGACCGTGCCAGGATGATCAAAACGGCGGACGAGATCGAGCTGATGCGGATCACCTGCGCAAACTCGGAAAAGGCCTTTGCCGCGATTGTTGATGCCATACGCCCCGGCATACGGGAGTGCGATCTGGTCGCAATAGGCTTAAAGGCCCTGTACGAGGAGGGGGATGATCACACCGAAGATCTCGTATGTTGCTCCGGGTACAACACCAATCCTTATGGATGGTCCTTCACCGACAAACCCATACGCCCTGGGGATTTAATCTATATGGATGTTGACGGGGCCTCCTATCAAGGATACAAATCCTGTGTTTACCGCACCTTCTGCTGCGGCAAGGCCACTCAAGAGCAGAAAGACCTCTACGAGGAGTGCCGGGCGATGTTGTATGACGGGATGAGCGTCATCAAGGATGGAGCGACCGATTACGATGTCCTTGCCAAATGGCCCCAGTCGCCTCAGTACTGGGGATACGAGACGTGGAATGATATCGGCCCCTATGCCATCGGCCATGGTCTTGGTCTTTCGCTCCATGACAGGCCGTTCTTTAATCAGCAGAATAAGCACGCTGGTATGCCCCCTCAGACATTAAAGGCAGGGATGGTACTGGCTATAGAAACCTACACCGGCAAGAAAGGTGGCAAGGATGGGGTCCGTCTGGAGGAAAATATCCTCGTGAAGAAGGATGGCTATGAACGGCTCAGTCTGTGGCCTATAGAGGAGCTGATGGAGTGCTGGCTTCCGTATAAGTGAACATCGGAAGCTCGTGGGTAGAAAAGCAGGTTTTTTAGCAATGATTATTCGTGTTGCGAAAAGGGCCGAAGCAATCAGCGGTAAGAAGGGTGCCAAAATCAGTTGTTTCCGTTGTTAAAGGCGAAAACCCCGAAGAACTAGTCGAATTAGCCCTCGGCCTGCTGGGAGGGATCAGGGGGATTATTAAACCCCGTTCCACGGTCGTAATCAAGCCTAATGCCGGTCATATGGGTGGACCTGACAGCAGCGTAAACACAACCCCCGCGGTTGTGGCCGCAGTGATTAAGGCAGTGCAGAGTGGCTATCCCAATAAGATCATTCTGGCCGAGTCATCGGCAATGGGGTGCGACACAACGGAATGTCTGGAAGTGAGTGGGATAAAACAAGCGGCCATTGACGCCGGGGTTGATGATGTCAGGGACATCAAGAGTGAAAAAGATTTAGTGAGGGTAGCCATACAAAAACCCTCTTCTGCGATCAAACACGTGGATTTGCCTCGCTTCCTTATAGAGGCAGACCATCTCATCAATGTACCGATCTTCAAAACTCACGTAAGCATGGTCTTTAGCTGCGCCTTGAAGAACCTCAAAGGCGTGGTCCAGGACCATGTTCACTATGTGATGCATACCACCAATCTCGCCGGTGCCATGATGGATCTGGGGGAGCTTCTCCAAGAAAAAACGTTCACTATCGCCGACCTGTATCGCCCCATGGAGGGCTTTGGCCCTCATTCGGGAACGCCGGTGAGATTCGACTGTATTTTGGCCGGCAAGGACCTGGTTGCGGTTGATGCAACGGCCTGCAGGATAGTGGGGCTCCCCGTTGATAAAGTGGACTTTTTCGATGCCGCCCTGAAGAAAGGGCTGGGCAATTTCAACGAGGAAGACATCGAGGTTCGCGGAAACAGCACACAAGAAGTATTCCAGCAGTTGTATATGCCCTATCTTGACGGTTTTGGGGCGTTTCCGGAGTATAGATTCTATGTAAGGAACGCCTGCAGCACCTGTCAGGGGCTTACCGCATTCACCATGTCAAAGCTTAAGTCCCTCGGTGAATACGAAAAACATGCGGGAAGTCATATTATCCTGGGGCGGCATAAAGAAATCCCCGAGGGTATCGGTGACGGGAAACCCATTTTCCTCATGGGTGACTGCACCAAAGGCATGAAAAAGAAGCTTCAGAAACGAGGCGTAGAGTGCTTCCATGCAAGCGGTTGCCCTCCAGGCGAGCCTGCTCTTGCCTGGGTAATCATGGACCGGAAAGAACTCGGCGAGATGTCCCAAAAAGAGTTCAGCACTATAGGTCACCTTATCAGGGAGAGGATGGAACGAGAGGAGATTGCCTTCAAGAACTGGCTGGGAAAACAGCAAAGGAACTAGGAATAGGCCCAGGAAGACGGATCCATCGCCCACTTGCTGGCCATTACGAAGAGACTAAAAACAAAAACTATTGAGGGAGGTGTAGAATGAAGAAAGTTGAGATTAAAAATGTAAAGCCATACCAGGCACCAAAGCATTTCAACATGACCGCAATGAGGCTCCATGGCAAGGAGGAATCGGGCGCCACAAAATTCTGGATGGGTCTCTCCCATTTTCTCCCCGGCGGAGGTGCCGAATACGATGAAAACCCCTTGGAAAAGATCTATTTCGTTCTTAGCGGGGAAGTCATTATCAAGACACCGAAAGAGGAGGTTACCCTTAAGGCGCTGGACTCAATCTTTATCGGTCCAGGGGAAGGGCGGGAGATCATCAATAAGACGAATATGCCGGCGAGCATGCTGGTAATCATCAATTACCCTGATTGAAAAGGAGCGTCCCATGAAGAAAAAAGACGTAGTAGGCCTTTTTGACATAACGGGAAAGGTAGCCATCATCACAGGGGCCACCGGGGCGTTCGGCTCCGTTGCCGCAAAGGCATTGGCTGCAGCGGGGACAAAGGTGATGCTCACCGGCCGCAACGCCTCAAAACTCGAACAGATTACGAAGGAGATTCGCGAGAATGGCGGAGAGTCTGCATTTTCCGCGGGCGATCCAGTCATCCACGATGACGTCACTCGAGTCGTCAAGGCGACTGTTGATACCTTCGGCGGCATTGATATTCTCATTACCGCTGCAGGTCTGAACACCAACGGTCCTATTCATGAGTTGCCTGACGAAGCATGGCAAACGGTAATGGACGCCAACGTGAAAGGAACCTATCTCTTCTGTAAAGAGGTGGGCAAGGTGATGATGGGTCAGGGTCGCGGCGGCAAGGTCATCCTCCTCGGTTCCGTCCGGGGGGAGGTCGGCCTCGCCAACTATACCGCCTACTGTCCGTCA
>MGQF01000050.1:54988-55532 GCA_001797745.1 Deltaproteobacteria bacterium RBG_13_52_11 | reverse complement strand
GGTGCATCTTATGGCGAAAAGCCTGGGATGCGAGTGGGGTCCTCACAAGATTAACGTCAATTGTATTGCCCCTGGCGTATTCAGGAGCGAGATTACAAGACGTGTCTTTGAAGACCCGGCGTTTAACAAAATGGTTCTCGGCCGTTTTCCCATCGGAAGGCTGGGGGAGCCCGATGATTTTGTCGGCGCGGTGATTTTTCTTTCATCGAAGGCGTCTGACTGGATGACCGGCTCGATCATGTACATAGACGGCGGTTTTACGGCAGGGTGAGATGAATGCCGATATGGTGTGAAGAAAGCGCTTGTCGTCGGCTCAGGGGTCATGGCCATTCCAGTGATCAAGTATATGCCGGTGCGGTATAGTTGTTAGGCTGGCGGGTGTGGATCAAAGAGCGCTTGACTGTGCCGGATAAGATGATAGGATTTAAGCTCATACAAGGTGTAAAACCGTGTAAAGAGAGACAATGAATCCAAGGCGGAAGGGGGGTGATACGGTAGCAGGAATAGAGAGGCCGAATCTGTTGTGAGAGGGATGTCCGTATCG
>MGQF01000050.1:54675-54927 GCA_001797745.1 Deltaproteobacteria bacterium RBG_13_52_11 | reverse complement strand
TTGGCATGTGCCTGGTGCTCATGCTGGCCATCGTGGTTTCAATGCCTGCTTTTGCTGAGAAGGTAATAGAACTAACGGTTAACGACCACAACCCGCCGCCTTCAACTGTTGCCAAGGCCTGGGATACGTGGGGGAAATGGGTTCAGGAGCAGAGCAAGGGGAGGATCAAGGTCACTATCCATCATGGGGGGTCGTTATTAGCGGAAAAAGAGGCGTATAGAGGTACCCAAACTGGTGTTTGCGACATGGCCC
>MGQF01000050.1:52182-54655 GCA_001797745.1 Deltaproteobacteria bacterium RBG_13_52_11 | reverse complement strand
GAGGGATTCCGCCTCAGCACCGTCACGACGTTGCCCTTCTTGAACCTGCCCGGCCAGATAAAGTCAGCCCGGTTGTGGATGGATCTTTATAATCGGTTTCCCGCGATGGCCAAGGAGTGGGATGGGGTGAAGATCATCGGGATATTCATGATGCCCCCTTCACACATCCACAACAAAAAGAAGGTGGTAAAGACCCCGGCAGACCTGAAGGGGATGAAGATCCATGGTGCTGAGTATGCCATGGTTCAGGTGATGCACGCCGCAGGTGCCTCTCCGGTACAATTAGACATAACCGAGATGTATACGGGCTTGGAGAGGGGGATCATCGATGGGGTGGCGAATCATTTCCCGGTCTGTTTTATCTTCAGGGTGTTGGAACTGACGCCGTATCACACGGTGTTCGGCAAAGGCGGCATTAATATGACCCCGATGTTTGCCATCATGAACCCCAAAAAATTCAACAGCCTCCCTCCTGATCTCCAGAAGATAATAGAACAATCAGGCAAGGTGTGGGCTGAGGAGCAGGGTAAGTTGGATTTCCCACTGCAGAAGACAGCAGTCGATTTCTGCAAGGGGAAGAATCATACCTTTACAAATTTGAGTCGTACGCAGATAAAGGTTTGGTACGACCTGGTTAAACAGCCCATCCACGATAAATGGATACAAGACGCCGAGGCCAAGGGGTTGCCGGGGAAGGCCATATATGAAGAGACCTTAAAGCTGATAAAGAAGTACTAGAAGAAGTAAGGGATAACCCAATCTCCTCACGGCCTGCTGCTATATGCAGCAGGCTGTGAGGAGGCCGTTTAATATGATGACGTGGTAGCGAAGCATCCCCCTTGGAAAGGAGGGAGAGAGGTGAAGATATTTCGCTTTGTGAGCCGCTTGTTGGGATACGTAGCGGCGGTGATAATGGGGGGCATGATGATGCTCACCGTTGTCGATGTCTTCTGCCGATATATCTTGAATGCACCGATAACGGGTTCTACAGAGTTGTCCGAACTCCTCATGGTGGTCCTGGTTTTCCCGGCATTGGGATGGATTGCGGTAGAGCGGAGCCATATAAGGGTAGACCTCCTCGTGTTGAGATTGTCACGGAGGGCTCAGTTAGTGATGGAGATCGTTACCCTGCTTTTGGCCCTGGGGACGTATGTCATTATAACCTGGCAGAGCATCCTGGAATCGAGGGAGGTGAACATGACAACTTCCCTCCTCACGGTGCCGGAGGCCCCATTCCATTGGATAATGACGGGGGGGCTTACCATGCTGTGTCTGGCGATCGTGAGCCTCGTGGTTGAGGATGTCATAACCTTATCAAATAAGAAAAAGAAAAAGGAGAAGAGAAGATGAGCCCTGAAATTACCGGCCTTATCGGTCTCTTGATCATGATTGGCCTCCTCTTCGCCGGGATGTGGATCGGTGCGGCCATGGCTATGGTTGGCTTTCTCGGTTATGTCGTCATTATGGGTATGGGACCGGCCTTTGGGATGGTAGCCCAGATCCCCTTCTCCACGATGGCGAGTTACGTCTTGACGACGGTCCCGCTGTTCATATTGATGGGGTCGTTTATCTCCAATACACGGGTGGGGCAGGACCTCTTTGACACCGCATATGCCTGGGTAGGGCAGCTGCGCGGGGGGCTGGCCATGGCTGTCATTTTCGCGTGTGCCCTTGCCGGTTCGATCCTGGGGGTCAGCGGGCCTGCGGCCATTACCATGGGTAAGGTGGCCTTGCCGGCCATGAGGAGATATAAGTACGACGACAGCCTGTCCACCGCCTGTATCTGCGCCGCAGGGACGTTGGCCTTTCTTATCCCACCCAGTGTCGCCTTCATCATCTATGGCCTCCTCACGGAGCAATCGATCGGGTTGCTGTTTGTCGCGGGGGTGCTTCCAGGGATACTTCTCGCTTTCCTTTTCGCCCTCACCGTCTCGATCCTGACGGCACATAACCCGAAGTTAGGGCCAGCGGGACCGAAGACGAGCTTTAAGGAGAAGATCGTATCGCTGAAAGGTGTCTGGCATGCCCTGCTCCTCTTTCTCATCGTATTTGGGGGTATCTACGGGGGCGTTTTTACCCCCACTGAGGCAGGGGCAATTGGCTCCTTTGGGGCGATCATTGTCACTGCCGTCACCGGGCAGCTTACCCTCAAGAAGTTTGGTGAAGCCTTTCTTGACGGAACGAAGGTTACCGGCATGGTCATGCTCCTCATCATCGGGGCGTATATCTTGATGAAGTTTATGGCCGTGAGCAAACTCCCCTTTGCCCTGAGCGAGCTTGTTACCCAGCTTGGTTTGTCCCGCGTGGCAGTCTTCGCATGTATCGTATTCCTGTACTTAATCCTCGGTATGTTCCTCGATATCTTTTCAGCCGTCATCGTCACCATACCCGTTATCTACCCGATGATCTTATCCCTCGGGTTTGACCCGATATGGTTTGGGGTCGTCATAGTGATCCTTTGCGAGATAGGGTT
>MGQF01000050.1:51726-52171 GCA_001797745.1 Deltaproteobacteria bacterium RBG_13_52_11 | reverse complement strand
CGGTGGGTATGGATGTATTTCAGGTCAGCGGGGTCGTCGGAGTCCCCACGTATACCATATTCCGGGGGGTATGGCCGTTCGTTGCGGCGGCCCTCGTTTGTATCATCCTCCTTGCCATTTTCCCCCAGATCGCCTTGTTCCTCCCCAGCACGATGATGAAGTAGGTGGGCAACCGGGCGTATAAACAGAGGCGGCAGCAAAAGCGGTATCGTATGTTAAAGCATTAAATAAGGAGGTGTTGAGGGAACGAGACATAGCAATAAGCAGGACAACGAAGCATGGGGGAACGTAGTGCCTGCGTGATTCTTCAAGAGATATCGGTGCGCTCGGTGTATGGAAGCGCATTTTATTATGAGCGGGATTATATTGATTTTAGAAATTATGTTCATGCCTAATGAATTGATACAGTCCGGGGTACCGATTCGTGGCTTTTTAGCTGCGCCTA
>MGQF01000050.1:23850-51694 GCA_001797745.1 Deltaproteobacteria bacterium RBG_13_52_11 | reverse complement strand
GGATAAGATGATAGGATTTAAGCTCATACAAGGTGTAAAACCGTGTAAAGAGAGACAATGAATCCAAGGCGGAAGGGGGGTGCCTGCTGTAGCAGGCATACAGAGAGCAAATCAGCGCTGAGAGGTATGACCGCATCGAACAGCATGTAACGTGAAGGAGGAGGTGACATGATGAAAAGAAGATTGCTCACAATGGCGGCCGGTACGTGCGTGATGCTCATGCTGGCCATAGCGGTTTCCGCGCCCGTTTTTGCGGCACCACCCCAGATAATAGAAATTACTGTCAACGACCACAATCCGGAGCAGACGGGTCCGGCCCAGGTCATAGCATACTGGGCACAAAAGGCTAATGAGTTAGGCCAAGGCAGGATTAAGGTGACTGTCCATCATGGTGGGAAGTTCTTACTGGGCCATGAAGAGTATACTGGTACGCAAAAAGGTGTCGTTGACGCTTCCTACTACGTTCTTGACCGTCGGGACGGTCTCCTGCTCAACACCGTCATGCAGTTGCCCTTTATGGGGTGGCCTGACCAGGAAAAGGCAGGCCAGATATATGTGCAACTCATGAAAAAGTTTCCCCAGGTGAGAGGTGAGTTTAAAGGGGTGATGCCGTACGTGTTTTCTATGATGCCGCCCACCCACATCCACAACAATAAGAGGGTGGTAAAGACCCCTGCAGACCTGAAGGGCCTGACGATCCATAGCGCAGAACATATGCTGGTTCAAGCGTTAGAAGCGTCAGCCGCCACTGCGGTACAACTAGACATAACGGACATGCATCCGGCTTTGGTGAGAGGGATAATCGATGGAGTTGTAAATCATTTTCCAGTCCTCTTTGTCTTTAATGTTTTGGAACTGGTGCCTTTTCACACCATTTTTGGCAAGGGCGGCGTTAACATGACCCAGATGGGGATTATCTGGAACGAGAAAAAATGGAACAGCTATCCCCCTGATGTCAAAAAAATACTGACAGACGCAGCCCACTTCTATACTGAGAAGTTTTACGAGATGGATTATGGAATGCAGGCTATGACCGTTAAATTCTGCAAAGATAAGAATCATACCTTTACGGAGCTTACCCCCCAGGAGATAAAGGTGTGGTACGACCTCGTTAAAAAGCCAATCCACGATAGGTGGATAGCAGAGGCCGCAGCCAAGGGGCTACCGGGGAAAGCCGTATATGATGAGGCTTTGAAGCTGATACAAAAGCAAAAGTAAAACGTTGAATATCTTTACAGCAGGCTGCGGGGTATCGGTAGTGGAATGCCCGCAACCTTGCTAGTCGAATCGCTATGTAAGTGCCGCGAGAAGTTGCATGCCCATGCGGCAGCTGAGCAGAAAGCGGTTATTGAGGCGGAATATCTCAGCCAGCAAGGGGTAGTTGTTCTTACAGGCACAAGCGCCATATCCCCCTTTGGGAACACGGTTGACGAGAAGAACCGCAATCCTCTTTTTTTGTTTATATTTATGGTGGATTGACACAATCCGGGGGACAGATTCATAGCTTTTTGGCTTCTCCTATCCGGAAGGCAAATTGTTGATGAACCCGGATACCCGTGAGGGCGGTTGATGTGCAGTGGTGTGCGAAAGATGTTTAAATGTATGAGACGATGAGGGTTATTCAAAAATTTGAGGAGAGCTTACTATGGAAATGCCATTATTAAAAATCATGTGCTGTGTAGCAGTAATTTTTTGTTTTATTTCAACAGATGCATTGGCTAAGGGCCTCAAACCGATTTCCCTGCCTCAACCAAAAATGGAGGGGGGCAAACCATTAATGGTGGCATTAAAAGACAGATGTTCATCAAAGGCATTTAGTCCGGAACCAGTTCCCATGGAAATGCTTTCTGATCTGTTGTGGGCGGCAGATGGCATCAATCGTCCTGATTCGGGAAAGCGTACAGCACCGTCGGCGATGAATAGCCAGAACATAGATCTTTATGTATTGTTGGCTAAAGGCGTATATCTTTATGATGCAAAGGCTCACAGCTTGGTCCCTGTGTTGGCAGAGGATCTCCGGTCCTTGTCAGCAGGGCCGCAGGATTATGCCAAAGAAGCGCCGCTCCATTTGCTCTATGTGGCGGACTATGCCAAAATGAGTAAGCTGCCCGATCGTCCTAAGCAGGTCTTCTTTTCAGCTTGCAATACGGGGGCAATTACTCAGAATGTTGGCTTATATTGCGCCTCCGCGGGATTGGGATCAGCCGTTCGGGGAACCATGGATATTCCCGCCCTACATAAAAAGTTGAAATTAAGAGATGATCAGGAAATAATGTTCAACCAGGTCGTGGGCTATCCTAAGAAATAAGGATTCGGTTTCATAGAGCGATCCCACAGCGTTTCACTCAATCAACATCATGATGATATTTTTATCAAGGGCTGAAGGCATCTCTTACGGCTGCGCACACAACAGTGCCATGCTGTTATAGGTCGCCAGGGCTTTGAAACTGCAGGGCTGCTTAAGATTAACCACCGCATGGAAGTTATTAACAAGCAGGATAGTCTGATGAGCGGACGCTATGCCGCCGGGGAAGATGCGGCAAAATATATACAGGAGTTGCGATAATGGCATATCAGTATGAGCATGTGTTTTCGCCTTTCAGATTTGGAACGGTGAAGGTGAAGAACAGAATTGCGACGCCCCCGATGTTGGCATGTATGGCCACCCCCGATGGTTTTGTAACCAGAGAGATGATTGAGTTTTACCAGTCATTTGCGAGGGGGGGCGCCGGCATCGTTACCATTGGTGACTCCGCGGTGGACTTCGACTACGCCCGGGGACACTTTGGCCAATTGAACCTCGGTGACGACGGGGTGATTGCAGGACTGAGCACATTGGCAGAAGCCGTCCAAAAATACGGGGCTAAGATTTCTATCGAGCTCGATCACTCCGGCAGGTTGTCGCCGCCAAGGGTCATAAACGGCAGGAATCCGATTGGCCCTTCACCGATACCGTCTAAAGGGGAAGAGATGATGGCCCGTGTGGAAGGCAGAGAGGTAGGCCGGGTCCAGGAGATGGATCAGGCAATGATCGACCAGGTGATAGACAATTTTGCCAGCGCTGCTTATCGGTGTATGATGGCTGGGTTCGAGATGGTGATGATTCACGGCGGGCACGGACAGCTTTTAAGTCAGTTTGTTTCGCCTTACTCGAACAAAAGGACGGATAGCTACGGAGACAGCCTTGAAAACAGGGCACGATTTGTGGTCGAGCTTCTGACAGCCGTCAGGAGGAAGGTGGGGGACAGGCTTGCCGTGGAGTATCGCATCAGCGCTGATGAACTCGTCCCGGGCGGAATGCATGAAGAGGAGACTATCGAGTTCATTACAATGATCCAGGATAATATAGATCTCATTAATGTATCAGTGGGGGGGATGATAGCAGAACCCAAATACATTACGCATATGGCACAGCCTTATTATTTCCCTCATGCCTATAATGTTCACCGTGCGGAAAAGATAAAGAAAGCCGTGCACATTCCGGTAACATGTGTTGGTTCCATTATAGATCTGGAAATGGCCGATAAGATTATCGCAGAAGGGAAGGCCGATATCGTCGCCATGGGGCGCGCCCATATTGCGGATCCTGCAATCGTCAATAAGACGTACCAAGGAGAGATTGATGACATCAGGCCCTGCCTTCGCTGCAATGTATGCGGTGAGAGGCCCAAGGATTCCCTCCCGGTTCGGTGTGCCGTAAATCCGGTAATCGGTAGGGAAATTGAGTATAGATACATTAGATTGCCGGAAAAGAAGAAGAAGGTCGTCGTAGTCGGAGGCGGTCCTGCGGGTATGGAAGCTGCTTTAATAGCGTCTTCGAGGGGCCATCAAGTAACCTTATACGAGAAGGGAAAAGAACTTGGTGGAACCCTCCGTATTGCGGCATCGCCTTCATTCAAAAACGACATGAAGAGGTATTTAGAGTGGATGATCGAGAAGACCAAACATTCTCCCGTGGAAGTCACATTATCGACTGAGGCGACTGCCGATTCCATCAAAGCGGCGAAACCGGATGTGCTCATTGTGGCTGTTGGTGCGGAACCGCTCATTCCGGATATCCCCGGCATCAAAAAGCCTCATGTTGTGTGGGCAGGTGACGTGGACACGGGGCGGGCAACAACAGGAGAAAGGGTGGTAGTGGCTGGAGCCGGACTGACCGGATGTGAAACCGCCCTGCACCTTGCTCGGCAGGGCAAGAAAGTCATGATCATTGACATGATTGGTGAAATGGAAATTGCAAAAGATACTACATTCGTTAACAAAATCACTTTGATGGAATTACTTCATCAGCATGGTGTTGAATTCAAGACAGAGGTGAAGCTGGAAGAAATAACAGACAAGGGCGCTCTCGTCACAGATAAGAAGGGTAAGCGCATTGAAATACCCGCTGATACCGTAGTTTTGTCGTTGGGCGTCAAGCCTCGACAAGAAACAGTGAATGCGCTTCAAGGATTGGCAAGGGAGGTCTACGTTGTCGGCGATTGCTTGAATCCGCGCAACCTGATGGCTGCAATCCATGATGCCTTTCATGTCGCAGCGGAATTATGAAGGTTAAATGCAATAAGGAGGTATATCTATGGCTCGTCGTACAAAATTCAAGAAGCTGCTGGAACCCGGTTACATAGGGTCTGTACGTGCCAGGAATCGTATCTTAAAGACAGGCGCGCACGCAGGCTTCCATAAGTACCAGGACGGCTATGTGCAGGCGGGAGCCAAGGACTATTATGAAGCTTTAGCCCGTGGTGGTGCAGGCATAGTTACTATGGGAGCAGGTGATATCGCTCCCCCCATAGGTCTCGTGCCCAACATGGGGTATCGCTTCGACGATGATAAATACATTGCGGGCATGGCAGAAGTCGTAGATATTATTCATTCCTATAATTGCCCGGCATTCATACAAATGTTCCATATGGGCCCCATGCATCCGGGCAGATTTACGGGGTTCCAGCCGGTAGCCTCTTCATCCATCCCTAAAGGTGAAATCCCGATGCCGCAGTTTGACGTGGCCAAGGGATTGACCGTTGCCGAGATTGAAGAAATTGTGGAGAAATTTGCCAAGGCGGCGGTGAGGGCGCAGAAGGCGGGATTTGATGGCATAGAGTTAAATGCCGGCTGTAATCATTTGTTGAACAGTTTCTTATCGCTTGCCTGGAACAGGCGTCAGGACGCTTACGGTGTCGGCAGCCTGGAAAGCCGGGCAAAAATCGTTGTTGATATTATAAAGGAGATAAAAAGGTGCAATGGGAAGGACTTTGCTGTCATGTGCCTGATTAACACGATTGAATATGGGCTCAGAGGTGGTATCACCCCCGAAGAGAGTCAGGGTATTGCGAAACTATTAGAAGCCGCTGGTGCCGATGCCATAAACGCCAGGGTTGAATATTATCTCGGTCCTGAGGAAGATCGTGATAGCATGCAGTTTCCCGAATTGATCTTCTACCCGGAAGCACCGGCGGACCTGCCACGCTATCTTGATGGGAGTCGGAGCGGGAGAGGGGCGGCGGTGCCCCTGGCTGCTGCAATCAAGCAAGTGGTATCCATACCCGTAATCGCCCAGGGTCGGCTTGATCCTGAGCTCGGCGAGAAGATACTGCGTCGTGGGCAGGCGGACTTCATCAGTCTCAACAGGCGCCTGATGGCGGACCCGGAGCTGCCCAACAAGGTTGCTCAGGGAAGATTGGAGGACATTGCCCCGTGCACGGCCTGCGTTACCTGTTTTGCCATTAATGAGACCGGGCAACCTGTCCGATGCCGGATAAATGCCGCTCTGAACAGAGAGCGCGAGTATGAGATCAAACCAGCAGAGCGGAAGAAAAGGGTCATGGTAATAGGTGGCGGGCCGGCCGGAATGGAGGCCGCCCGGGTGGCCGCATTGAGGGGGCATGACGTGATGCTTTACGAAAAGGAGCCCCGATTAGGGGGATCGCTACCCCTAGCTGCCGTGGTGAAGGGGGTTGAAAGGGAAGACCTGCTGAGCATAGTTCGCTACCTGAAGACCCAGATTACCAAGCTGGGCGTAAAGGTCAGGCTTGGCAAAGAGGTGAGCAAGGCACTTGTGGAAGAGATTAAGCCGGATGTGCTCATCGTGGCTGCGGGAGGCATACATAATGTTCCGAAGCTGCGTGGGATCGACAGGCGCACTGTGGTCACCAGCCGCGAACTGCACCGCAAGCTCAAGGGTTATATGAGGTTCCTAGGCCCCAGGGCGCTGAGGTGGCTCACTAAGTTCTGGATGCCCCTGGGCAAAAGGGTAGTCATCATGGGTGGGGATATCCACGGCTGTCAGACAGCCGAGTTCCTGGTCAAGCGAGGCAGGAAGGTGACCATCGTGAACACGGAAAAGGAAATAGGAGACGGGTTAGTAGAGGCATATATCAAGCCGCTCCTTCTCATGTGGCTGGCTGATAAAGGGGTGGCCATGATGGCCAAGGTCAAGTACGTGAAGATAACCGACAAAGGGCTGATCATTACTACGAAGAAAGGGCGAAGGGAGACCCTTGAAGCAGATACGATTGTGACGGCGATGCCCTTGCAGCCAAATACCGAGTTTATCAAAAGTCTGAAAGGGAGTGTCCCTGAGGTCTACGCCATTGGCGACTGCCGGGAGCCGCACCTGATCATAGATGCCATTGCCGACGGATCGCGCATTGCGCGCACTATTTAAACGAGCCAGGCACTTGTTTGACTGTCTCGAGAGAATATGCAACATCTATTGTGGAAAGACGACAAGAACAGAAATATCACCTGTGAGGTGCATAAAAATTCAATTCCATCTAACAGGAGCGTGCAATGAAAGTTGCAGTCTATGAAGGTCAAAGGGCGATCAGGTTGCAGGAGCGGCCGGCTCTCAAGGCCGCACCCGGAGAGGTAATCGTCAAGATCAAGTATTGTGGTATTTGCGGCACCGATGTGCACGCCTATCTGCACGAAGGGCTGCTGCCTACAGGGCTTGTCTTGGGCCACGAAAATGTAGGCACTGTAGCGGAAGTAGGAAAAGGAGTGGAAGGATGGAAGGCGGGTGATCGCGTCGCGGCCGGTCCTCCCGGACCATGCGGGGAATGCTACTACTGCAGGCATGGGCGCTCTACCCTGTGCATACATGGCTTTGAGCGAACGAACGGGCTTTCTCAGGGCAACGACGGAGGCATGGCAGAGTATCTCAGAGTCAAGGATCCGAAGGGCATGCTTCTCAAACTTCCCGATGAGGTCTCCTTCGAGGACGCGGTCCTTATCGATACGTTGGGGGTTGCGTTCCGGGGCATACGCCAGTCCCGCTTCAGGATGGGTGATAACGTCGTAGTTGTGGGGGCCGGCGCAATAGGTCTTTCAGTGGTCCAGTTCCTGAAAATCGCAGGGGCGCGGCATATTACGGTCCTGAATCGTTCTGCGGGGAAACGGAAGCTCGCTCTCCAGCTTGGTGCCGATCTAGCCCTCAATCCCGTAGAAGAAGGGGGGGGGCTCCAAGAAAAGATTATGGCCCTCTACAACGGCGTCGGTGCCGATATCGTCTTTGAATGCGCAGGGAATGCCGAAGCGGCCCGCACGAGCGTCAGCCTCGTAAAAGCCGGCGGCCAAGTGCTGCTCCTTGGGGTAAGCGGAGATCCGATACCCGTGCCCGAGGCGGAGTTTGTTATTAAGGAGGTAGAACTCAAGGCAACCCTCGCCTATGATAAAGAAGAAATGCGCCTTATTGTTGATTATCTTGCCCAGGGGAGGGTTAATACACAGGGAATGATTACGGGTATTATCAGCCTTGATGATATTGTGGAAAAAGGCTTCGAAAGACTTGCAGCTTCGAGCGAGCCGGTAAAGATCGTAGTTGCCCCTTAGGGGCGAATACCGCTATAGGTGATCTGAATACAATCTATAAGGAGGAAGCAATGCACGTAAAGGATATGTTTGTGTTGGACGGCAAAACGGCAGTGGTAACAGGGGGATCGGTCGGTCTGGGAGCGCAGATGGCTACGGCTCTGGCGGAAGCCGGGGCCAACGTTGTGGTAGCGGCGCGGAAGGTTGATCGCTGCATTGAAATGAGCGCAAAACTTGAAAAGAATGGGATCAGGGCCCTTGCGGTTGCCTGTGACGTCAGCAAGGCGGAAGATTGCCAGAATCTTGTGGACGTAACAATCAAAGAATTTGGTGCGCTGGACATCTTGGTAAACAACGCCGGAATTAGCTGGATCGCTGACTCGCTGAACTTCCCCATGGACAAGTGGCAGCGAGTAATGAATCTAAACATTAACGGGACCTTCCAATTGTCGGTCATGGCCGCCAAGATAATGAAAGAGCAAGGTGGAGGCAAAATAGTAAACATGGCCTCCATAGGCGGCTTGAGGGGAGATCTGCCGGAGCATGTGGACTCTGTCGCCTATACCACCAGCAAAGGCGCTATTCTTACTATGACAAAGGATCTGGCCGTAAAATGGGCCCGTTATGGTATTACTGTTAATGCAATCTGCCCAGGGTGGTTCCCAACCAGCATGAACGATCAGTTTTTAGAGGCACAAGCCGACAAGCTAATCCCCAGAATTCCGCTCGGCCGGTATGGAGGAGGCGATGATCTCAAGGGGCTGATCGTTTTCCTCAGCTCTGCTGCTTCTGACTATATTACAGGCCAGTATGTCGTAGTTGACGGTGGACAGACGGCCCTGGTATGATGCCGCATTGCTATAGGGCGACGCAATTAAAGCTGAGCCTGCGCGCAATTATAGTCCCTTGAGGCCAATCAAACTGCAAAATGAGCTCAATTAATGATTGGAGGTGGAAACCATGGAAATTAAGACTATCGGCGTAGTCGGGGCCGGAAAGATGGGGAATGGGATCGCACTTTCGGCTGCTATGGCCGGTTATCAGGTAGTGCTGCAAAACAGGACTGCAGCGAACTTGGTAAAAGCAAAAAATAGTATGGAAAATCAGCTGCAGAAACTGGTCCAAAAAAACGTTGTGACTGCTGAAGAAAGTGCCGCTACAATGGCTAGGGTCCAAATGACGAGTACGTTTGAAAAATTTGACGCCGTGGATTTTGTTATCGAAGTTGTCGCAGAGTCGCTCGATCTCAAGACTGCTATGTTTATACAACTTGACACCATGTGCAAGAAGGAAGCAATTCTGGTATCCAGCACTTCGACCTTTTCTATTACCGCCCTGGCGGCGGTCACACAGCGCCCGCCACAGGTCGCAGGCATGCATTTCTTTATCCCGCCGACGAAATTGGTCGAGTTAACCCGCGGCTATTACACCAGCGACGAAACAGTGAACCAGGCGAAAGCAGTAGCCAAACAGATGGATAGAGTCTGTGTCGAAGTAAAAAAAGACTCGCCAGGGTTCATAGCAAACCGGATATACACACCGCTGTTCCTGGAAGCTTTCAAAGCATACGAAGAAGGATTGGCTTCAAAGGAAGACATTGATTTGGCCATGAAAAGTTCCTATCTTCCGATAGGGCCGTTTGAGTTGGCCGACATTATCGGTCTTGACGTTTTGAAAAGCTCATTAGAGTACTACCAGAGCGAGCTTGGTCCCAGTTGGAGTCCGCCGCTATCGTTAAAACAACTTATCCGGGCTGGTCGCTTGGGTAAAAAGGTCGGAAAAGGATGGTATGACTACTAAAGCGCCAAAGAAAGTTTTTTCCGAAAACCGAGGTGGTCGAAGATGCCCTGTATCTGTTTGAGGATATGGTTATTCCAATCAACAGGATGTCGGCCGGTTATGCCATAATGTTAAAGAAGTTTCAACTATTGGAGGAATCATAAGCTATAAGAATGTTGTCGTAATTGGAGCAGGCGCGATGGGTGCGGGTATCGTCCATGCACTGGCAGACCAGAAAAATTAGTAGCTTTCCATTTTCATGATGTGCGAGTAACAGATATTGTTGCTGTTATGGCTCATCCAGGAATATGAGGGGAAACTTTTAATTTGGAGATTATATACGTGGCAGACCCACACCCGTTATGACCTTCCCCGCAGAAGCGACGGTTCCCCCACCTTCGGCGACGTAATCATCGCTAACTTTTAATCCCCTCAAGCCCTTTTCAACCTCTTAAATGCGATATAATGCCCCCTCAATTGTCCGTATTGTTGGACGGATTGTAGCAAAAAGGCATGATCTTCTTGGTAAAAAATTATCATTTCATCTTCAAGACTACAATTATCCATGCGCTTATGAAGGACAAGATCTCCTTTCTGGAAACATCAGGTTTATACAAACGATCGTTGATAACCTCCATGTAAAAACAACTCCCTGCAGAGCTAGGATCGTTTCGGGATATGGAAGATCTGCCTTGCCTCGTCAGGAGAGGCAACCTCACGCCCTGCGAGGCGAGCTACCTCCACGGCCCACTGCACCTGTTCGTAGCTTCCCTTTGCCAACTCTCCGCCGGGCATGCGAATGTTGTCCTCAAGACCCACGCGAATGTGGCCGCCGTTCACAGCGGCCGTCATGCCTCCGGCAAATTGAAACGGTCCAACGCCGCAAACCGACCAGGAGGCGTCTTCCGGCAAAAGCTCCTTCTCCCGTGCCATATTGAAGAGATCGTATGGAACGCCACCCAACAATCCGAAGACCATCTGGAAGTGCAAGGGCTCTTCGAATATGCCTTGCTTTCGCACCATAAGGATATTGTAGATCCCGCCGAAGTCGTAGACCTCGAGTTCGGGCTTCACACGATGCTCTCGCATGACCTTGGCGTATTGTACCAGCATAGCAAAAGTGTTCTCAAAGACAAACTCCGCCAATATCTCTCCTGTCTTCCAGTTGGCGAGAGCGGCGTTCATGCTGTTGGTGTTTAGAGAAGCCATCTCAGGTTTCATGGCGTCAATAGGAGCGATGCGATCATCTTTGGATACGCCGGGGCCGATTGCCGTGCTCATATTGATGATCAAGCCGGGGCACCGGTCTCGAACAGCCTCTATGGTGGCGCGGATCTTGCCGATGTCCGGGGTTGGACGCCCGGTCTCAGGGTCCCTTGCGTGGATATGGACCACGGCGACCCCTTCGTTCATGCACCGATAGCTCTCCTCAGCGAACTCCTCGGGTGTGTAGGGAACGGCAGGGTTCTGTTCCTTCATAGTCGCGGCCCCTGTCAATGCAGCAGAAATTACAATTTTTTGACTCATTTTTCTTTCTCCTTTCAACGCTTAAATGCGAATATTTTTAATTCATCCAGCACATGAGGACGTTTAGAATAGTAATATGTTAACTTATAATAACCATAGATTGACAAAAAAACAATCCATACCTCGTCCTCATTTATCGGATGGACAAAATTATTAACTAAGTCCTTCGAATCATACATTCGATGACGAATATCAGCACTAAGCCAATAAACTCCTGGCGACGATCATTTTTTCGATCTCTGTGGTTCCTTCATAGATCTCGATGATTTTGGCATCTCTATAAATTCTTTGAACCTTATATTCTGCGAGAAAGCCGTATCCTCCATGCATCTGAAGGGCCATATCGGCAGATCGTACGACCATCTCCCCGCAAAACGCCTTTGCCGCAGCAACAAGCGTGTGATCAACCTTCCCTTGATCAATTCTCCAGGCCGCTTCATAAACCATGTTTTTCCCTGCACGCATCCACGTGAACATATCGGCGAGCTTAAGCTGTATGGCCTGATAAGATGCTAGAAGGGCCCCGAAGGTGATCCTTTTTTTTACATGTTTTATACTTTCTTCCAGGGCGGCACGGGCCAATCCGACCCCTTGAGCAGCCACGCCGATCCTGTTAAGGTTAAACAGGTACATCGCTTCAGCAAAACCATTGCCCGGTTTCCCTACCAGGTTGGAACAGGGCACCCTGACGTTATTAAAAGAGACTTCTGCCGTATCAGAGGCCCGAATACCAAGCTTGCCGCGCAGCCTGTTTGCCTCAAACCCTTGTCTATCCGTCTCCACCATTATCATGCTGTGTCGTCGGTGCTTGTCTGTATTTTCCGGATCGGTTTGAACAAAGCAAATGAGATAGTCAGCCCTGGTCCCATTTGTGATGAACATCTTGGAACCATTGATCACAAATTCATCCCCTTCTTTCACAGCCGTTGTACTGGCGGCAGCCAGGTCTGAGCCCGCGTCCGGTTCCGTAAAGGCGCTGCCCATAATGGATTCTCCCTTCGCCAGAGGGGGGAGGTACCTTGATTTTTGTTCTTCCGTCCCAAAGGCTTGTATGATCTCGGACCCAAAGCATGGAGTAAGAACGGCAACCGCCATGCCAAGATCAACAGCCGCAAATTCTTCCTGAAGGATACACTGCTCTAAAGTGCCTAACCCGGCGCCTCCGTACTTCTCGTCAATAAATATCCCTACAAAGCCCAACCTGGCTGCTTTCTTAAAGATCTCCTCATCAAAGGTCTCTTCCCTGTCAAACTCTTCCGCCCTTTCGATGAACTCCCCTTCAGCGAACTCTTTCGCTGCTTTCGCTATATCCTTCTGTTCTTTCGTTAGTTCAAAGTCCATCCCTTCCCTCATGCCTTATGTTATTGAATTTGTATAATTCGGACTTTTTTAACAACTTCATCGACTTGTAATATTCAATTGAGGGCAGAACCCTATTATCTCATATGAGTCGATTCTTTAAAAGGCTTGACATGAATTATCTCCTATGGTATCAAAATAAAACGAATGCTCGATCTATATGTTAAATTAATATATGATTTTTGTGGCCATGTCAAATAAAAAGCGCGACAATTTTAAGGCCCCCCTATCAAGAGTTTCAAGGGATCTAATTCCCATTCCACAGGAGGGGTTCGGCCTTATCGAGACAAAAAAAACCGGATTGTAGCGACGGCATACCGGCTGTTGTCTTCGAAAAAGGACCGAAGCGGGGGGTACAGGCAAAAAAGCCTTTAATTGCGGTATGCCCAAAGGGTAGTGCTTACACTACACGACCCGCAAGCAAGGGCATATAAGTAACAACAACATGTTATCGTCGTTTATATTCACAGCTCAATTTTTTAGGGGCATAAATCTTGTCATTGCCTACTATTACATTTAGAAGGTGAAAAAAATGGATACCTTGAATAAGGTTGGCGTTATCGGAGCCGGCATGATGGGGGCGGAAATTGCACTATCATTTGCCCTGCATGGCGCCGTAGTTTTGCTTAAAGATATCAGTCTGGATTTATCAACAGCAGGGAAAAGCCGAATAGAAGGAATCCTCGCCACTTGGGAAGAGAAGGGGAAAATTGAGTCCGTTGAAAGCAGTAAAGCAATCGAACGCGTTATTCCTCAAGATGACTATTCCGGTTTTGATAAAGTTGATTTGGTCGTAGAAGCGGCGCTGGAAGATATTGAAATAAAGCGTCAAGTTTTTAGCGAACTAGATAAGGTCAGTAAAAAGGACTGTATCTTTGCGACCAATACCTCATCCATTCCCATCACCCAATTAGCGGCGAGTACGTCACGGCCAGACCGTTTTATAGGGATGCATTTTTTCAGCCCTGCTTCCATTATGAAGCTGGTTGAAGTCATCCCCGGTGTTGATACTTCGGAAGATACGATTGGGAAAACTATGGATATTGTGCGGGAGATCGGCAAGGGGCCTGTCCGTGTCGTTGATCGCGCTGGTTTTCTGGTAAATAGGTTGCTTTTCGCTTTCTTTAATGAGGCATGGAGGATCGTCAACGAGGGAGTGGCCACCCCTGAAGATATTGATAAAGCTGTAAAGCTCGGGTTGGGCCATCCGGTGGGTATTTTTCAGATGCAGGATTTGGTGGGTTTGGATAACGCGCTGGCTGTAAGCAATATTCTCTACGAAGAGTACGGAGAGCGCTTCAAACCCTCACCTTTGCTCAAAAGGAAGGTAGCTGCCAATCACATCGGCAAAAAGGTGAAAAAAGGTTGGTTTGATTATAGTAAGTGAAGGAGGTTCGCAATGTCTTACCACACTATCCTTTATGAAAAAGAAGAGGGAACCGCTCTCATCACCTTTAACCGGCCTGAAAAGCGGAATGCCCTGAATGAACAAATGGTGAACGAGATTGACACGGCACTTCATGACGCGGAGGTGGATTCGGAGATTGCGGCGATTATTTTAACGGGCGGCCCAAAATCATTCATATCCGGTACTGATATGGACTTTTTACTGGGAGACGGGGAGGAGGCACTGACGCCCCAGCGGATGTATGAGATCCATCATCCAACCCAGGCCGTTTATAGGCACCTTTCGATTATTCGTAAGCCGACTATTGCCGCCATGGCGGGATATGCCTTTGGAGGAGGCCTGGAGCTGGCCTTGTGCTGCGATTTTCGCATTGCCGCAGAAAACACAAAGATCGGGACTCCGGAAATAAAACTCGGTATCCTACCAGGGGCAGGAGGCACACAGCGCCTGGCGAGGATGATTGGAATAACAAAGGCGAAAGAGCTTGTCTTAACGGGAGAACCCATCCTTGCCGATGAGGCTTATCAGCTTGGGTTACTCAACAGGGTGGTGCCTGTGGGGGAACTCTTGAATGAGGCGCGGGCATTTGCACAAAAGTTTCGGACCCTGCCCGCCTTCGCCGTTGCGGTGGGGAAGGCGGTCCTTGATACGGGGATCAATATGGGTCTGAAAGACGCCCTTGAACTGGAAAGACTGGGTTTCTCCATGCTTTACAGCACAGAGGACCAGAGAGAAGGCTTAAAAGCCTTCCTGGAAAAGCGGCCTCCCCGATTCAAGGGAAAATAGAAGGCACAATCTCAGGCCGTTTCCACAGACTTTTGACAGGGAATGTAGATGTTTTACCCAAATTGAAATCTTTAAAAAAAGAGGAGGAATATAATTAATGGACAAAAGAGATGCAATTATAGTTTCAGCAGTGAGAACACCTATTGGAGACTTTGGAGGAGCCCTAAAAGATGTCTTGCATACGAAGCTTGCCTCGCTGGTCATGGATGAGTTATGCAAGAGGGCCAACTTTTCCAAAAATGACCTTGATGACGTTTACTGGGGGATAGTCATGTGTCGAAGCGATGAAAATGGGGTGGCGCGTGCCGCTGCTCTTGAAGCCGGTATCCCTGACTATGTGCCAACCGCCCAATTGAACCGGGCCTGCTGTTCTTCCATGGAAGCGATCCGTATCGCCTCCATGGCCATCCGCCTGGGAGAAGCCAATGCCATCCTTGCGGGGGGCGGCGAGAGCATGAGCAATGTATCTTACTCTATCAAGAACGCCAGATGGGGGCTGAGGCTTCGGCATCAAGAGCTTTCAGACGGTGTGTGGGACGGCCTTATGGACCATTATACCGGTCTTATTATGGGCATGACCGCAGAAAACGTTGCCGAGAAATATCACATCTCTAGGGAGGATCAGGATGAGTTTGCATATACGAGCCAAATGCGCGCCAAGAAGGCGCTGGAGACAGGGCGCTTCAAAGATGAAATCGTACCCGTTGTGATTCCCGGAAAGAGGGGAAAACCGGATATTATCGTGGATACGGACGAACATCCCCGTCCCGAGACGACCCTGGAAGGACTGAGTAAATTACCTCCTGCGTTCAAGGAAAATGGAACCGTCACAGCGGGGAATTCATCCGGTATGAATGACGGTGCATCCGCAGTTCTGGTTTTATCGAGAGAGCTCGCGGACAAGTTGAAGATGAAAAAGAAGTGGAGGATAGTCGGTTGCGTACCCGTTGGTGTGGATCCACGGATCATGGGCATCGGGCCTATCCCGGCGGTAAGAAAGCTTTTTAAACAGACCGGTTATAAGCTCGAGGACATCGAACTTATTGAGATAAACGAGGCCTTTGCCGCACCTTCTGTGGCTGTTGAGCGGGAACTCGGTCTGAATCGGGAGATCGTAAATGTGAACGGAAGTGGTATTGCCCTCGGCCATCCCATCGGCAATACAGGATGCAGGATCGTGGTCAGCCTTATCCATGAAATGGAAAAGCGGGGCTTGAAACGCGGTCTGGCCGCACTGTGCGGTGGTGGCGGCGTTGGCCAGGCAATAATTATAGAAAAAGTGGAATAGTCGCCTGCTGGTTATAAAGCGGGATGAGAGGAGGCGGAGGAGGACGAGAAAATAAACGCTGCGAATGGTTATCCCACTCCAAATAATTTGGATAGGGAGATGGCTACCGTGACCGGTAGCTGACTAAGAATTGGCCGATGTTTGTACTGACATGATGAAGGTTACTGGTTGGGTGATGACCCCATTCTCCACTCTGCTGAAGATGAAATTCTCGCGAACGTTGAGGCTGCAGGCTTCATTTTTGCGGACACATAAATTAGAAGAAGCGACTACGTCAACTGGCCTCTGGCGCTTCCCTTTATTCCGGGCCTGGAAAGAGCCATAATTGTTGGAAAGGTCGATGCAAAGGAGAATAATGTCATTATCACTATTATCCAGTTCCGAACCCGTTGCACTGTAGATTCGCACGCCTTATTTCACAAAAAACATGATATGGATTTTTTACTGATACATATAAGGTAAATGTTTCTATACTTCCAACCCAGAAAGGCGAGTTCTTATCACGTCAAATAAAAGGAAACGTCCTCATTGGAAGGTGGGCGTGAGATCATCCAAGCCAAGGGCGGCTAATGTCTCAGCCTTAGGCAGCCCTGTCTCTTCTTCCCAACCCCGGAGCCGGTAGTATTCCTTCAACATACTGGTGAATTTATCCCGATCAAGAATTTTTCCTTTTATGTCAACTATCTCCTCGTCAGGACCAGGAACCACCATTGCCGGAAAATGGGGGATAGCTTGGAGGGGTTCAGTAAAGTTATACTCGGGCGGAAAATCAGCTTCGGGAACTCTCCGCCCCTCCCGCACCAGGATGGCTCTTTGCAGATTACATACGCGCTCGCCACAACGGTCAACTTCTTCGCCGGCGATGCCGGTAACCGCAGTAAAGATTTTCGCTTCAAGGTCAGGGTCTCCCACATGGTCCGGCGTATTGAAGGAATAAGTAATGGGATAGGCGAAGTCACACAGACCGAGACTGTCCCTGCTATAATTTCTATTCTGTACTTTTATTGCCGCCAGTGCTTTACCCTTATAAGCGGATAAATCTCCGGCTTCATCGCTGCCCCAGAAGGCCCTGGCTATATCGTGCACCACCTTGGTGGTAATCGGAGTGAGACCCGGCTCGAGTTGATTAAAGACCCAGGCCAGATAGACCCAGGCAGTCTCATGCAGGACGTTATGGTGCACCCTTGGTTCCATGGGGTAGAGCAGCGCGTGGACCATAATCACCCTCGGTGGGAACAGATCATGCACGCCGATGGGGGCAAGGTTATACGGGAACATGGCACGCGCCTTATCCGATACCTTCTCACCGGCCCTTACCAATCCCTCGGCCAGGACATCACCAAAGCCCTCCCGGTAGGCTATCGAATGAAGCAGCTTTTCCAGGAATTCCCTGGTACCCATCCTGGACAGCGGCAGTCCCGTCTCTTGCTCAGTCAGGGCTCCTGACTGGTAGCAGGCATAGAGCCAGTTAATCATACTTTCCAGATCCCAGGTGTCTATCGAGTAGTCATCGGCCAGGGTCGGCGCGTCGAAGAATGTCTCCACCGGCTCATCTTCCTGGGAGTACTTCCACGGCAGATAATACCCCTGGGCTTGGCACTTGCGATATCCCTCCAGCCGCTGTCCATAGCGATAAAGCCCCCTGATACATTCCAATCCGCATTGATAGCAGCCGCCCTTGCCGATGACTTCTAACAAATGCTCATGGTGGGTCGCCGCTACAGTCGGAGGCATTGATAACCTTACGCGCTTGCTTATCTTGACGGTGTAGCGGTTAAGCTCTTTGAGCCTGTCCGGCTCGGCGACCGAGGGCTTGCCCGTACCCCTCACAACCATCGCCTTAAAATTCTTGGACCCCATTACCGCCCCAAAGCCGGCGGAGGAAACGGAATGATGGGAGGCGACGATTACCGCAGTTCTTACCAAGTTTTCACCGGCTACACCAGTAGTGAGAAAATGCGCCTTTTCCCCGTGGACTTGCTGCAGCATCTCTCCGGTCCGGTAAGCTCCCTCTCCCCACAGTGACGACGCATCCAGAAGTTCGGCTTCATCGTCGTGAATCCACAGGTAGACGGGCTTTGGCGCCCGTCCTTCAATAACCACACCGTCAAATCCCGCCTTCTTCAACTCAGCTGGGAAGTACCCACCGAGATTACCGTAGCAATAGCCTTCAGGAATAGTCGTCGGAGATTTGCCGACAACCGACAACCGTGTAGACGCCTGGGCGCCGGTAGCCACCATCGGCCCGGTCATGAAGATTAGCCGATTCTCCGGGTCAAACGCCTTGGTTTCAGGCATAACTGTCTCCCAGTAGATTCTGGAAGCAATGCCGCGTCCGCCCAGGTATTGCTCGGCATACGGCTGTGTAGCGATGGTCTTGATTTCTGAATTATTCAGATTTACATGCAGTGTCTTGCCCATCCAGCCATACATAAACATACCTCCTTCGTTGGCGCCCGTTATCTTGTTTTACATCGATTGCATTAATCGATGAAAATAGTTTTCTTGAAAAAAGTATAGGAGGATCGGGCTTGTATGTCAAGATTACAAAACACACGTCATGTTATGGATAAGGCTTCAGATCTGTAATGAAACGAGGTCGCATGCATGATCTTTCTGCATTGGCTTCCTTTTATCTCTTTGAGCTACCCATATAGTCCTTCATAGCCATACACACTATCATGACAGGGATCTTATATTGACAAACAGGGCGAATTTTTCTATACTGCCACCAGAAAAAGCAGGTTCTCATCAAACAAATACTGCGTAATCAACTGCTTGCGTGAGAAGGTTGCGAGAGCGGCGTGTGATGTGCCTGCGAGCAGGATTTCACAAGTTTAACTTGGATCTTTCCGGTGATGCATGATCTTACGATCGTCACATTCAGCGCTTACAAAATTCAGGTATTATATAAGACGCTTTATTCATGTCTAGACCATAGACGATCTGACTTATTAGGCGTCACAGATATTTTAAAGGTATACCACAGTGGAGGAAAACTTTTATGGCAGCAAAGAAGGGTAGTAAGATGAAGGCTGACATCGTCATTATCGGTGGTGGAGGTGCAGGTCTGCCGGCCGCACTTGCGGCATATGAAAAGGGCAGCAAAGCGTTGGTTCTCGAAAAACGCGGGATGGTGGGAGGCAATGCATTAATGGCAGAAGGTTTCTTTGCCGCAGAAAGCCCGGCTCAGAAGAGACTTTTAATCGATGCAAAAAAAGACGACCTTTTTAAAAAGGCCCTTGATTATGCTCACTATAAGATAGACCCGAGAATTGTGCGGGTTTTTATAAACAGATCAGGCGATACCGTGCGGTGGATTGAAGAAAAGGGGATACGGTTCAACCGTATAGCTCCCTTTTATCCCAATCAGGTTCCCTTGGTTTGGCACATTGTCGAAGGGCATGGTGCAACACTCATGAAAATATTTGAAAAAGAGTGCAAAGAGAAAGGGATCCCAATACTTCGCAAGACACGGGCCAAAGAGATATGGGTCGACGATACAGGTAGGGTTAAGGGGGTAAAGGCGGAAGGAGAAGAGGGTGAAATCGAAATCGAAGCGAAAAGTGCGATTATCGCTACGGGCGGGTATGCCAGCAATAAGGAATTATTGAAGAGGTATTGCCCGGAGCATCTGGAGATGCTTGAGGAGTCGGGAGTGCCCGGGATGGACGGGGATGGATTGATCATGGCGATGGAGCTCGGGGCTGATACGGCCGGTCTCGGTAATCTTCATATGGTTGGTCCGGCACCCTTCCCGCAAAATTGGACTATTGAGGCAGTGGCGGGAGAGCCTTACTGTATATGGGTCAATCAAAAAGGAAAACGATTCATTGATGAAACCATAACCTTTAATGTCTTTGAAGCGATCAATGCCATCTTAAGACAGAAGGGTCGGATATGCTTTGCCATCCTCGATAATAAAATGAAGGAGGATATCGTTGAGCATGGTTTTATAAGGGGGTGTGGTGAGTTGTTTGTCCCAAGAGGTAAGAAAGTGGAAGGGCTTGATAAAGAACTCAGCAGGCAGATCGATAAAGGGGGCGCTTTTATATCTGAATCCTTAGAGGAGATCTCTGCATGGATTGGGGCGCCCAGAGATGCGCTGAGGGAAACCGTGGATGAATATAACGTATTCTGTGACCGGCGCTACGATGAGATATTCGTAAAGGATCCGCAATACCTTCAGGCGCTTCGCATCCCTCCATTCTATGCGATAAAATTCAGCGGCGCCCTTATTGGGACCATGGGCGGCATAAAAATAAACTATAGGATGGAGGTTTTAAACAAGGCGGATGATCCGATTCCCGGATTATATGCAGTCGGTGCCGACACCGGAGGTTGGGAGTCCGACACATATTGCGCGGTGCTGTCAGGCAGCGCTTTTGGTTTTGCCATGAATTCAGGTCGTATTGCGGCAGAGAATGCGTCAGACTATATTCAGGGGAAGAGATAAGTGATCAAAGAATTAAGGAGGTTCACATGGTTGATAAGGGCATATTCGATCTTTCAGGTAAAGTTGCTTTAGTCACCGGCGGAGGTTCTGGCCTGGGCCGCTCCATCTGTGAAGCCATGGCGGAGTATGGTGCAGATGTGGTCTGTGTGGGAAGAACAGGCAAAAAGATTGAAGAGACCATCGATCTGATAAAAGGTTACGGCACCAGGACCATGGCTATTACAGCGGATGTTGCCGATCAGGCAAAAGTACAGGGAATGGTTGATCAGACGGTAAGGGAATTGGGGACAATTGATATCGTTTTTGCCAATGCGGCCATACGCGAGGTCGGGTTCCAAAGAATTCATGAGAAGCCGGTTGAAGATTGGGATATCGTAATGGACGTGGACTTGAGAAGTGTTTTTCTTTTAATGAGGGCTGTATTCCCCATATTGGTCAAGAAAAAAGAGGGTAGCTTTATCAGCGTTTCTTCGGTGGGAGGCCTATGGCCCATCGCGGATCATGAGTTCCCCCGATTAAACACGGCCTACTCCGTGGCCAAGGCGGGGGTGATCATGCTGACTAAACTGGCGGCCCGTCAGTATGCTAAGGACAATATTCGCGTTAATGTAATCTGTCCCGGGTACCATGAAAGCGGCCTTACGCCACCGGAAGAGAAAGCGGCCTTTGAAGCTGAACTGATTCCTCATATCCCGTTGGGCAGGGGGGCCAAGGCTGATGAGATTAAGGGACTTGCTATTTGGCTTGCCTCTAATGCATCGAGCTATGTTACCGGCCAGATATTAGTCCAGGATGGAGGAGTTAACGCATGATATTGGAATTAGGATATTGAGATCTTTGAATTGTGCTGAATTGGAGCGGGGCCATGTTAACTAACTGGAAAGACACCCCAAGGCAGTCCCGCACTGTCACCTCATCTTCATCTACCAAAGATGCTCAGGGAGCATACGTGTTCAGCGCATCTGTTCTAACTATCAAAAAAAACTTGACAGGGGAAATATTCAATGCTATTCATAGCCGATCGATTGCTCGTTCTATGTATAACGGTAATTGAAATATGTCAAAGAAAATAATGTATTTCACAAAATGCGGAGTAAAGTCCGATTATTCGGACCTACTATTTTGATACCGTATTGTCATTAAGCGTTTTTATTGCTCTTTGAAATACATAGTTCTGTGGTTGTATCTCCAGACGTATACTCCGAGGTATACAGGGAGTCGCTCTTGGCTGATACCACCCTTGGCTGCCAGTTTGCGTTTGGGATATTCCCCAAAACCTTTCGAGTACATTGCTGTGATTGACAACTCGATGGACATATCCCCTTCAGTAAAACTGGTACGCACCTCGCCAGGTGTCTGAACAAACGATGGGGTCTCTCTTCACTTGCCTTACAATTTTTTGATGTCTTTTTTGGGTCCTATACCCTTAATCAGCCCTGCCCAAGGCTTGCCGTTTCTACACAGAATACTCAAAACCGCTTGTTTACTCGTCTTGCGACCATGCTGAGCCCCCTGAGATCGCTGCATGTTCCGCTTGTTCCTCTGCCGACCTCCCGCCTATCACTCCCTCAAAAACCTCGGGGACGTCTTGTGTCATAGCCAGCCTCATCATGGCCACTGTCTTCAAGGGCATGTACGTTGAGATATCGACCATCATGGGGATGGTGTTGGTTGAATGTTCAAGCAAAAGCTCCTGACTTACTGCTTGAACATCGTGGGTACTGAAATTTCATATCTGCTCCGCATCATGGCAGGTCAGAAATTTCAAACGTTACCCATCATTTTTACGTTGTTCTGGGATAGGGAACAAGGGAAAGTTATAATTTTAACTCACAAAAAAGGAGGAAAAAATGTTAGAAAAGTCATGGAAGTTAAGTAGGGTAGAGAAAGGTTTGATTGCCGTTTGTATGGCTATACTCTTGATCGGTGCTATGGCCTACAGCACTACGGCGACGGCAGCTGAACCGCAGGTCATTAAGCTCAAATATAGTAGCAGCTTCTTTCCCCCTGAGCCACCTAGTGTATACGCAAACCATACCCTCGACCTAGTTGAAAAGAAAACCAATGGCAAGGTAAAGATCGAGCGTTTTATGGCCGGTGCTTTGGGAGGGCCTACTGAACAGCTTGGCTTAGTACGTTCAGGAGCAGTTGATATCATATCACTGCACATCGATCAATACGCACAGCAATTACCACTTCATCAAATAACCAACACCGAGCAACTCACAAGTGGGGCGCAGGGCCTGGCCAACGTAACGGCGATCCTCCAGAAATTGCCAGAGACCACACCCTTGTTCGCAGCAGAACAGAAGAAGAACAACATAAAAATCTTATACTGCTACTGCAATGGCCCGACAGGGGTAACGGCCAGGTTCCCGGCAAAATCCCTGGCTGATATTAAAGGCAAGAAGGTAAACGTGATTGCGGCCTATCAGAGGGATGTCTTCAAAGAGCTCGGTTGGATTCCAGTCAATGTGCAGATACCGGAACTTTATGAATCCCTCTCGAGGGGGGTCATCGATGCCATCTTTATGGCGACAGCTGCTAATGTACCTTTAAGGTGGCATGAGGTTGGGAAAGTACATCTTGCAATAGGTGTAAATACCATACTTTCTACGCCTTTGGCCTTCAACCTGGATAGCTGGAACCGTTTGCCCGCTGATGTTCAAAAGGCATTCATGGAGGCGTCATGGGAAACGGCTCAATGGAGTGTTCAGCAAACCGAGGTGAATCTGAAAAATACGTATAAAGCATTTGAAGGGGTGGGAGCGAAGGTAGTATTCGTTTCAGACAAAGAAAGTGTCGCGTTTTTTAAAGTATTATTCAAGCATTCTATAAGAAACTGGTTGAAGATCTGTAAGGCTGCCGGCGTTGAGAAGGACGCGAAGGTGGTAGATAAGTACTGGGATAAGATGAAGTGGGGTAAGTGGAAGGAGAAGTAGCAGAGATATTTGCCTGTGAAAGATACGTATTTTGTAAGTGCTGCAGGGAGGAGTTAAGTAACTTCTCATATATATAGCGGGCCTTCTTTTGCTTTTCAAAGGGAGGCCCGCTATGTAAGCCGAAGCTGCCAAAAGTGTGCAAAGGAGACTGTAGATGAGGAATTTTGTTTTACAAGCCCTTGACGTAGCAACCAAGATAACCAAATGGTTGGCAATCCTAGCCGCAGTGTGCATAGGGGTCATGATGGTAGTCAATTTCACCGATATCATGGGGACAAAATTCTTTCTCAGGTCGGTTCCCGGCGCACTGGATATCAGCGAAGAATTAATGGTATTGGTGACCCTCTTGCCGCTCGCTTTTATCGCGTTGGAGCGAGGGCACATTCGCATCACGCTGTTGACAGAGCACATGACCTCAGCCGCACGCTTTGTACTTCAGATTATTCAATATGTCATTGCAACGCTGATTTCGGCGTTTATCACGTGGCGGGTTTTTGTAGGGTTTCAAGGAACAGTTGAAGTCATGGATCTTAAAGAAGGACTAAACTTGCCTATTTGGCCTGCAAATCTGGCGATTGTGATTGCATTCGGCTTTTTGACACTGGTGTGGGCGTTGCTTCTGGCGAAGACAGTGCTTGTCGGCCAAGAGCGATAACTTATTTTTTTGCGTTTTGGACGTGGGCGGTCGCACATCAATTAAAATGGTCACCTGCTGAAAATAAGGGAGCGAATATGGATTATGGCGCTTGGGTTGGTGTCTGGACGTTCATCGGTATGTTTGTGTTCCTCATGCTTGGCGTGCCAATCTTCATCTGCCTCCTTGCCGCGGCTTTTGTGGGGTCTTTGCTGATTGGCGGACTGACTTACACCTTGCAGCAATTTGCCAGTGCCCCCTACCATATCACCGCTTCATACCTTTTTGCCGTTGTCCCCTTGTTCATGTTGATGTCCACATTGGCCGTAAACTGCGGGATAGCACAGAACGCCTATGATACTGCCCGCAAATGGCTCGGGGGGTTCCGGGGTGGGCTCTTAATGGTTACCGTGGGAGCGGCGGGCATTTTCGGGGCTGCATGCGGCTCAAGTATAGCCACGTCGGCAGTATTTGCCAAGATGGCGTTACCTGAACTCAAAAAATATAAGTATGATAGGTCACTGAGCATGGGTTGTATTGCCGCGGGGGGGACCCTGGATGCCCTGGTTCCGCCAAATGTAGGGACTGTTATCGTCTGTATTTTAGTGGATGCCTCTATAGGAAAGGCCTTGGTGGGCGGAATAATCCCGGCGATAATCTACGCCTTGTTCCTGATAACGACCATCCAGATTATAGGATATTTTAAGCCCACAGCTGTACCCAAATTGGATATTAAAGTATCGTGGGGAGAAAGGTTTTCGTCGCTTGTACTGATTGTCCCTGTGCTATTTATTGTACTACTGATAATCGGCGGGATGTATCTTGGAGTTTTTCCCCCTACGGTCGGTGGGGCTATAGGCTCTGTGGGGGTCCTTCTGATAGCCGTTTTTCGTCGCGTAGGGATCAAGACGATCGGTAATGGTTTTTATGAAGCAGTCCTATTAAACGCGCAGTTATTCCCCATTATTATCTCCGGTTTTCTGTTTGCTCGGTTCATAGCCGTCTGTGGACTACCTAAAATACTTCTGCAGGTGGTCATCGCTGCTCATTTTCCGCCTTTGATGGTGATGCTCCTTGTTATCATATTCTATCTTTTTATCGGTTGCGTCTTAGAGTTTATGTCTATGGCCGTCATTACCCTGCCCCTTGTTTACCCGCTACTGTTAGGTGTCGGGTTTGATCCGATCGCGACCATCATTATTATTGTTTTTCTCTCTGAGGTTGCCCTTCTTACCCCACCAATAGGTATGAGCGCCTTTACGGTTGCAGGTATAGCCGGTGTCTCTCCCGAGGTCGTATTTCGGGGCATTCTCCCCTACTTCATTGTATGCCTGGTCCTGCTATGGCTCATGGTGTTTTTCCCTCAGATAGTTACCTGGCTGCCGAACCTGTTTTATGGACGGCTCGCCGGAGGGTGAAGATAGAGGGATTAAGGGAATATGGCGGTTGGAGCGGGCCATTCTATAAATATTCCCTTGAGGGGTGCAAGTTCCACTGTACTTAAGCCATGGGGTGAGTAAGAACGGCGCATCGGACTACAAACCTCTTGAGAAAAGGCCCTCGTCACCTTGCTGCTGGGGATATGAGATAGGTCCGAGTCGTACTATGTGAAAGATATAAACACATTAGAACTTGTGGAGATTATGACAGGTATACCCAGCCTCCCTTGCTTGCCGATTTATTTCAAGCGACACATAGAAATAAAATCCGACCATTAAAAATAAAAAATGGAATTACAAATAGTTATGATATACTTAAACTATTGGCATTATATTTCTAAATGTACATAAACAATGAGGGGGAATCGTGGCTTACCAAAGCAAAACGAGAACGCAGCCTATGGAAGAGTTGGAGCACCTTCGAAAAAAAATAGCCGAACTCGAAAAGGCGGAAATCGAAAGAAGACAGGCACAACAGAATCAACGCGCGTCCGAAGATCGATACCGCACCCTCTTCAAACTGGCTGCTGATTCCATTCTCCTGATCGATCCAATGACGAGTGAAATAGTGGAGTTTAATGACAGCGCCCACAATAATCTAGGGTATTCCCGGGACGAGTTTAAAAAAATCAGAATTAAAGATTTGGACGTTTATGAATCTCCTGAATTATTTTTTGAACGCTCTGAAAAATTAAGCAAGGGGATACCCGTAGAAAGCTTTGAAACAAAGCAAAAAGGCAAAGATGGTGCCATTCGTGATGTGCATGTGAGTGGTACCCTTATTGAAATCGGAGAGCGAAAGTACATCCTTTCTATCTGGCATGACATTACGGAACGCAAAAAAAACGAGTATGCTCTCAAGGAAAAAGAGAAAACGCTCACTGAACAGGCCAAAAACCTGGAAGAAACCAATACTGCCCTCAAGGTCCTCTTGAGGCTCAGAAACGAAGAAAAAGAAAGAATTGAGGAGAATATCTTGTCCAATGTCAAGCAGTTAATCAATCCGTATCTGAAAAAACTTCGTCATACCAGGCTCGGTGCCGAGCAGGATAATTTAGTAAACATTGTGGAATCGAACCTGGCTGAGATTACGTCATCATTCACGCCTAAACTGTTCTCAAAGAGTATCGGCCTGACACCCAGGGAACTGGATGTGGCCAACCTTGTGAAAAACGGCCTCACCAACCAGGAAATTTCAGAAATCCTTTGCTTGTCTGATAATGCAGTCGCTTTTCATCGGAGGAACATCAGAACTAAGCTCGGATTGAAAAGAAAGAAGATAAACCTCAGATCTTACCTGCAAAATTTGTCCTAATGCCCTACTTTTTTCCGAACTTAAGATTGCCCCTGTAGACATTACTTATAGATAGTTTTTTGCTACCATATTTCTATCTATAAACTATCTTTAATTATGGGCGTTTTTTGTGTATAATCATGACCAAGAGTCTACGTTGACTCGCCCCCGCCATTGATTTTCACGGAAGAGGGTAAGGAGAGAAGATACTATCGTCCTGTCGATTGAAACAAAGTTGACAAACGCGTCATCTGGAGATATGGGTATACATGGCTGGGTGGGCAAAATAGTGCATGTAAACGTGGGTAATGTAAACCAACACATAAGTCGCATTAAGAAAGGAGGTGCATGAAGAAGAAAAAAAGGACAGATGAAATATGTAAAGATAGCGTGTTTCTAAGCAGGTGAGCTCCGATGTGAGATTTCATTATCACAAAACCTAATACACTTTCTAGAAGTCTTAGAAAGGAGGAGGAACAAATGAAAAAGAGGGTATTCTTTGGTTTGATACTCTTAACACTCGTAGCATTGCCTTTGCTCGTTGCTTATGCTAAACAACCAGCCGCACCAGCGGCGATTCTTGTCGGCAACCCTGCCTCGTTAACCGGCATGTTTGCCGGTTTTGGCCAGGGCCAGGTATTTGGGATGAAGGCAGCCGTTGATGACATCAACAAACAAGGCGGGGTAAATGTCAAAGAGTACGGGAAGAAACTGCCTATTAAACTTATAATCGTTAACAGCGAGAGCGATCCGCTCAAGGCAGGAACCCTTGCCGAAAGCCTGATTGTTAGCGATAAGGTACACTTTCTTGCCCAAGGCGGTGAAACGCCCATCATGCCTCCTCAAATATCTACCGTCGCCGACCGGTATAAGGTCCCATACATTACTGCAGCCGGCCCCATGGAACCCTGGCTTGGTATGCGGCAGACAGTTGAAGGGCACTGGAAATACACGTGGGCTGGGGGGTTTCCCATAGCCACGCCGGCTCCAGCAGGTTCTCCGTGGGCTAAGCCAGGATATACGGTATTGGACACATGGAAGGGCATGCTGGATCGCTTCGGCAACAAGACCAATAAGAAAGTGGCCATCTTCGCAACCCATGACCCCGACGGCATTGGGTGGT
>MGQF01000050.1:17471-23815 GCA_001797745.1 Deltaproteobacteria bacterium RBG_13_52_11 | reverse complement strand
TATGATGTTGTCGGCACAGACAAAAAGTTGGGCCTTGTGCCTATGGAAACGACGGACTTTACGTCTATCATAAAACAGTGGAAAGACAATAAGTGCGAAATACTGTGGGGTAATGCCCCTGGCCCCTTTGTGGGGACACTACTGAAACAATGTTCGGCACTGGGTTTTAAGCCTAAGATGGCTTCCATTGGCAGAGGAGCGATGTTCGTTGAAGATGTAGCATCCTGGGGTGGTGACCTGCCACTTGGTATCGGTTGTGAGATATGGGGTGACCCATCAATGCAAGGTTCCAAGGGCATTGGCGGCACAACGCTCAAATCACTCGCCCAAAAATGGACTAAAGAGACGGGCAAACCATTAAACCGCTGTATCGGATCAGGCTATCGCTCAATGCAAATCTTAATTGATGCCATCGAAAGGGCCGGCTCACTGGACAGGGAAAAGGTTCAAGCTGCCCTTGCGCAAACCGATTTCATTGCAATCCAGCATCGGGTGAAGTTTGATGAGAACCACTTCACGTGTGAGCCGCTCGCCTATGGCCAGTGGCAGAAGACCGACAAGCCATGGGTATGGGAGTTGCCGGTCGTCTTCTCCCAGCTTGACTTCATAAAGACGACGGCAAAACCGATATTCCCCATCCCGTACAAGAAATAAGGTGGGCTTGGTAGCAGCAGGGGGGCTGAAGATGATGACTGATTATCATTTTCAGCCCCCCCCCCAGGTGGTAGAAGCGGGAAGTTTTTAACTGAGTTTAATCTTGGGAAAGGTGATGACGTTTGGTGAACCGCTTCTTTCAGGCGTTGGAGTAACTAAGTGTTTTAAAAGTGGCAATCTTTATAAAAAGAATGTTCAGGGGAAAGTAATAACCACAATCAACGCGTGATCTAATACAAACAAAGGAGGTTCGTCATGCCTCATTTTGAATCAAAGCCGGGAAAAGAGTTCGATTGGAAAGGGTTCCAGAAACACATGGGGTTTTCGGATGAAGAGCTTAAAGCCTGGATGGATGAGCCGGCGAAATTTGAAGGCGCCCAAAAGATGTGCAGCCCGGAAATGCAAAAAAAGTGGCTTATTGTGGAGGTCGTGAAATCGCATGGCTGCGCCAATGGATTAAAACCAGGCGACCGCCTGTATTTCAAAGGGATAGGTAACCTTGACCCTGAAAGAAGCAGCCACTGGTGCGGTCATAACATGTCGTATCTACCTCTCATCCAGGATGCATGTCACAACCTGGTGATGCAGGGCAAAGACCCCAATACATTGTTCCCCAATCATTATTCGTGTGTGGACAGCACCAACAAATATGGGTGGGGGTATGTTGAAAATAAGGCCTATGTGGTGGAGGAGGAAGACTTAGATAAAATTTAGATACATTAGACTAGATGGTAAATCCAGCGGCATAAAGGATGCCGCAAGGGGATTAATTAAAGACAATAGAAAATGTTCTGCTCAAGAAAGGAGGAGCATAATGGGTCGAGGTCATTTTGTATCGAAGAAACGGCGGGGGTTTGATTGGAAAGGATTTCAGAAACACGTGGGTTATTCGAAAGAGGAACTAAAGGCATTGAAGAATGATCCCGTGAGATCGGAATATGTTCAAAAAATATGTAGTCCTGCTATGCAGGACAAATATCTTATTGCCGAAGTTGTCGAATCACACGGATGCGTAGCGGGAATGAAGCCGGGCGACCGCATATACTTCAAAGGGATGAGTGTGCTGGATCCTAAAAGAAGCGATCCCTGGTGTCCCTACATAGTGAATGTATTTTGGTTTACGGCCGGGGCCCGCAATATGGTCAGGCAAGGTCTCGATCCCAACACCTTCTATGTAAATTATTCCGCATGTATGGATGTCGGCCCGGAGAACGGTTTGGGGCGGGTTGTATATAAGGTCACCGTGGTGGATAAAAGCGAGTTGGATAGATAAACGAGACTAAAGATTAACTATTCCACCCCGCCTTGTGAATCGAGAACAAGGAAAGGTTCTACTTCATCAGACGGCAACATGACAAATGCTCCCCCTTACATTCTAAAGAGGACCCAGTATTCTAGTATTCCAGCCCCGCTCCCCGCTTTAGCGGGATTTTCAAAAAGCTGGGTTTGCGACATTCCTGAGGGCGCATAACGTACCTATCACAAAGGAGTTATAAAAATGGATTTTTCTTTTACTGAAGAACAAAAGCAAATCAAGGCGTTAGCCAAAGAATTTTGTCAAAGGGAAGCGGATCTGAAGCGCTTTGAGGAGATCGCAGCTAAGACTTTCGAGGCACGGACTGTAGAAGCGCTGAGAGCTGTTTTTCCTTATGACCTGTTGGAGAAGCTGCATCAGGTAGGACTGCGTCAGCTCTCGATTCCGCAGAAATATGGAGGTACGGCTCCCGAAACGGATGTGAACGTAACCCTGACCATGGCTGCTGAGGAAGTGGGTTACTGGGGGGGCAGGATAGTAGACCCACTCATGATACCCTGGCTTTTTCTCCGCGGCATTGCGACCAATATGTACGTAACCGAGGAACAACGGCAGTGGATCTTTTCCAAATTCATCGAAAACCCCAGGCTGGTAATAGCCACTTCGGTCGGTGAGCCGGCAGGTGGTACCGACATACATCTGCCCTATGATGAGGGAGGCGGCTCAATTTTGAAAGTCACTGCCTACAAAGACGGAAACGAGTGGGTCATTAATGGCGACAAGACGTTCTGCAGTAATGGGGGAACAGCCGATTTTATTATGCTTGCGGCCAGAACCGATAAAAAGGCACCGGTATCTCGGGCCATGACCTTTTTCTGGGTACCTACCGATGCACCGGGGATAACATTGACTCCCAATAGAATGCTGACCTTGGAGTTCGGGGGAAACTGCCAAACGCACTATGATAATGTCAGGGTCCCTGAAAGCAACCTGATAGGGGAGGTGAACAAGGGGTTTTCCGTCATAGAGAGCTTTTTTGAGGCCCATCTCCCCGGTGTTTCCGGCTCAGTCGGCTCGATGCAGAGGATCTATGAGCAGATGAGAGAATACGCCAAACAGAGAATCGGAGGTGGTAAGCCCATTATCGAGCATACCAGTATTGCGTCTAAGCTGGGCGAAATGGCGGTCAACCTGGAAGCGCTGAGAAGCTTGTTGTACCGGGGCGCCTGGGAGATCGACCAGGTGGAAAGGGCCGGAGGCCGGGCCCTCGGAGAAAGCAACTGGTTTTGGTTTACGGCAGGCTACGCGTTTTTTAAACAGGTGTCGTGGCGATTTTGCGAGCTGGCCACCGACATCTACGGGGGCATGAGCGCATCAGTCGATTTGCCCCTGGGAGACTTCCTGAAACATATATTTTATATACGGGCTGCCGGTCTAACCGTCGATGTGGAATTGATCAGGGCGAGCAGGGACTATGATACACGATACCGGGAGGGATAGGAGATTGCTACCCCCTCGTTTGTTAGCCAAACGGACCCGATAGATCTTTGGCATTACATGGTACCGTACCCTTCATTTTTTACCTGACGATAAAACTATACGGAGACATTCGTGATAAATATGATTGTCTGCTGTAAACAGATCCTTGATCCCGAAGCGCCGCCAGCGAGTTTCAAGATTGACTCATCCACCCATACGGTGATTCCACCGCCAGGTTTCCCCCCCGTCATTAGTCCTTTTGATTTAAATGCCGTAGAGGCTGCTCTTCGTATCAAGGACACATTAGGAGGTAAAATCACTGTCCTCAGCTTAGGTAACAATCTATTGTCAGAGGTAGTGAAGAAACCTCTATCCATGGGTGCTGATGAACTTATCCTTCTCGAAGACGAAGCCTTTGGAGGGGGTGACAGTTGGTCAACTGCCTATGCCCTGGCCATGGCTATTAAAAAAATAGGCACCTACGACATCATTTTCTGCGGCAGGCAAGCAGCTGACTGGGATTCCGGACAAGTTGGTCCTGGTATCGCCGAACTTCTCGAAATTCCCAGTATCACACTGGCAAAGGATGTAGACGTTGTCGATGGCAAGGCACGGGTGGGGAGGGCCTTGGATGATTGGTATGAGGTTATCGAGACGCAGCTGCCGGCCCTCATTACGGTAAGTAACGAACTGGGAGAACCCCGCTACCCAACCATGAAAGGGATTATGGCAGCAACCAAGAAACAACCTGTCAGATGGAAACCGGCTGATATCGGCCTTGAACCTGCCAAAACCGGTGCCGCGGGAAGATGGACACGAATTGTCAAGCTCTTTCAGCCCGTCAGGGAAGCTAAATGCGAGATCGTATCCGGTGATTCAGCCGATGAACTAGGTGCCAACCTGGCTACCAAACTGAGAGAAGCAAAGGTATTTAAGTTCTAAGCCAATCTTAACATAAGGGACGTATGGATACTTACAAAGGCGTCACGGTTTTTGGGGAAATCACCGAAGGGAAACTGTCATCTATCACAAGGGATTTACTCGGCGGCGGCCGAACATTAGCTGACCAGCTACACGAGGAATTATCCTGTCTCTTATTCGGCCATGAGGTAAGCGGCGTCGCCCCAGAAGCCATTGCCTATGGCGCTGATACAGTGTATGTGGTGGAAGATGCCCACCTTAAGGACTATCAGACAGACACCTACACGCCGGCTGTCGCAGAGATACTTAAAAAGATCCTGCCGAGAATTCTCTTATTCGGCCAGAATGATATCGGCCGTGACCTCGCGCCTCGTTTGGCTTTCAGACTGCGAACGGGGTTATCTACAGATTGTATCGACCTGAACATTGATCCCGAGAGCAAATTACTGCAGCAAACCCGCCCCGTTTATGGAGGTAATGCCCTCACCACAGTTATGTGTCAAACGTTACCCCAGATGGCAACGGTGCGACGAAAGACGATGTCATCGCTCGTACGCGACGATACAAGAAAGGGTACGATTATAACGTTCACCGTTATCATTAACCCCAGCACGGTAAGAACCAAGATAGTAAACAGAGTCAAACAAGAGTCGCCCGGCATCAAGCTTGAGGATGCCCCAGTAATAGTGAGCGGAGGTAGAGGCATAGGTGGTCTTGATGGGTTCAAACTGCTCGAAGAACTCGCCAAGCTCCTGAGAGGTGCTGTCGGAGCCACACGGCCACCATGCGATAGTGGGTGGGTACCAGCCACTATGCAAATCGGGCTTACGGGAAAAGTCGTAACCCCTGAGCTCTATTTTGCTATTGCCATCTCTGGCGCCAGTCAGCATTTAGCCGGCTGCTTTGGCGCTAAGACCATCGTTGCCATTAATCGTGACCCTGAAGCCAATATATTCAACGTAGCCCATTTCGGCGCCGTGGGGGACTGGAAGCAGATTCTGCCGTCGTTTATTGAGAAGGTTAAAGAGTTCGGGTCCAAATGACTTGTACAAAAATCCCCGACTGACCAGCAGCGCCCCTCCCTATGCTCCTGAGATGGGCACATATCAACTCAGGGCGTTGCTCTGTAAAATCTACAAGGAGTAGTCTATCGTTCGGTAACCTAACAACGTACTAGTGAGGAGCGGGATGCCAGCGCCGTTCTTCGGGCACAGGGCCCAAGGAAATTGTACAGATTCGGGGGTGTCACAAAATGACCATGTAAACACGCAGACCGTGAGCCACTATGACGCTTTGCTCACCCGCTGCAGGCCAGATATTGCAATAGAGCGATGCTGCTACTATAATAAAACTGAATCCTCAAAAACAGCAGGGTACGGCAAGTAACTCAATCGGAGATGTAGAACAATCACGCTATGACCGTGCAAGAGATTAGAGCAAGGCTCCAGAAACTGGGAAATAAGGAAAGGGCAACGGCTTCCAGGAGGTATTTCAAGACCGGGCCAGGGGAGTATGGTGCGGGTGACGTCTTTTTGGGGATCACGGTCCCTGAGATCAGGAAGCTCGCAAAGGAATATCAAGACATAACCATCACAGAGGCTACACAGTTACTTCAATCCACGATCCATGAGGAGCGATTGCTGGCGCTCTTGATCCTCGTGCGCGCCTATTCAAGGGGGGATGGACATACCAAGAAGGGGATTTATGAGATCTACTTACAGAACACCCCGTATATCAATAATTGGGACCTCGTTGATACATCGGCCGACCATATCGTCGGTGCCTTTTTGAGGGGCAAGAGCAAAAAGCCCCTCTATGCCCTTGCGCGATCAAAAGATCTGTGGGAACGGCGTATCGCCGTCATGGCGACCTTTCACTTTATTAAACACGATAAGTTCGTAGAGACCCTCACAATCGCCCGCAAGCTCCTCTCCGACGAAGAAGACCTGATCCATAAGGCAGTGGGGTGGATGCTCCGTGAGGTCGGCAAACGCCGCCTGCAGATTGAAGAGCGATTCTTGAAAGAGCACTACAA
>MGQF01000050.1:16301-17405 GCA_001797745.1 Deltaproteobacteria bacterium RBG_13_52_11 | reverse complement strand
CTTCTCCCCGCCGAGTATATGCTACCCCTCTGAGAGAGAGGATTTGGGTAAGGGCGGTGACAAATACACTCACCATCGCCGCCTTGACAACGCCATTTTTCCCTTAGGATTATTTCCCCTGATTTTCACAAAGAGGCTTGACAAAGGGAGTTTTTTATTTTAGGTAATTAAAACTAGGAGGTAATGTGCGGGGATAAGTAGAAGTAACTTACGGGGATCCAGAGGTGGTATATCCGAACCTTATTTTGGATATGAACGAGTTATGCGCCATGTATTATAATCATAGGAGGTAGAGATCAACATGAATAAAATAGGAATAATACTCGCTGTCCTTCTCTTATTGGTGACAATTCAAAGTACGTTTTTCTTTCTCGGAGCATTGAGAGTTAACTTTATTGAATGGATTGTTTTTAATGCCTGTGCTCCCTCAAATATTACATTTCTCATTGGATTTACTTTGTTTCTTCTGTTGAAAGATAGGACTATCATTCACATGGCAATTTTGCCTATGTTCTTTTTTGGTGTAGGGGGACTCATTATATTTCCATGGAGTGGAATGAATATCATTCCTCAGATTGGACACATTATTATGGCATTAAATATTGGATGGACTATCTTAGCCACCATTAAAACGGCTGACTATAAGGCTGCAACAGTAGGTTTGCTTCTTGGGATTGCAATTTTCTCATTCTTTATAGGATTTCAACAAAATTATGTAGCATCTCACCCGGAAGATTTCAAAAGAATAATGCAGATGGAATAACCAAATTGAATGCACGACGTATAACAGCGTATTTGCGGCTTCGTTTTGCTCCACCCAAATGCCAATAAAGGGCACATCGCTTACCCGCCAGCCGTTATCCGCCATTGCATGATAAATAATAGAACCGTTGTCCCTTTAAACTTTATCGAGTGATCTGTGGGAACGTCGTATCGCCATTATGGCAACCTTTCACTTTATCAAGCGCGGAGAGTTCACCGAGACCCTCAAGATTGCGCGAACCTTGCTCTCTGATGAGGAAGACCTAATTCACAAGGCAGTGGGGTGGATGCTCCGTGAGGTCGGCAAACGCCGCCTGCAGATTGAAGAGCGATTCTTGAAAG
>MGQF01000050.1:12489-16193 GCA_001797745.1 Deltaproteobacteria bacterium RBG_13_52_11 | reverse complement strand
AATCGGATGCCACACTATAAAAGCAAAGATGCTGAAAACGGAATATAGCAACAAGAGTCTATTGGAGATTACTCTTGACTTATGAGGAAGCAGGAGACCACGGAAAAACATCTCTTCAAAAAGAGAAGGAACAAAGAAGAGAGAAATTGGCAAAACTATCATAACCCAGCTATCTGCTTTAAGAACTTTTATTTTAAAAAAACCGGAGCAAAATCCAACTGGTAGAACAACCGCCATATAACTGAAGAAAACAACAACGCTAAAAAGGATATCAGAACCTTTCGGCAAGGTGATAAAGCCACGCTTAAAATCTTTGAGACGATCGGTTAGGAAGGATTTAAACATACTCTTTCCCCGTCCATATAACACGATATTCAGCACCGGCGCAAAGGGGATTCAGGCCTCTTCCTCTTCAAGCCTCGCGTATACGATTTTTGCGCCAGGACAATCGACACCCTGCCGGCCAGAATCAGTGTCAAAAGGATACAGTCTACAACTCATTGGACGCACCTGGTAGATTGCACAGGTCTTCTTACCATCGCCATCCGACTTGAGAAAAGGGCAGGGCGTCCTTTTGTGGTCTTCTGATACCCAGAATTCGCGATCTTCTGTAACCCGGCCGTAGTATCTCTCGATCACTTGATCAACTGTGAGGTCAAGGAACTGAGCGATTTCAAAAATGATATCCGGGTCGTAGGGAAGCCCTATCTCAACGCAACATTTGCCGCAACGGTGACACTCGAAAATCTCCCAACGTCTGTCCTGTCGCATGCCGTTTCGTCTTCCTCTGTGGCCTCACTACAGGCTTATAAGCAGAACAACTATGAAAGCCCCTCATGCCAGAGGCGTCAGTGGTGCCAATGGTGGCCATACCAGTGATAACGCCGTGAAGACCACCCCCAGAAACCCCACGGGCCCCAGGGATCCCAGGGGTCATACCACAGATCACGGGGATAGCGCTCATACTGAACGGGCTTTTCTTTCTCCCATAGGTGTATCTCCTTGGTGATGAGATAGGGATAGCGATACTCGATCTCCCCCAGTAGCTGGACCTTTTCTCCCTGTACAGTCCCTGCGATGGTCACCTTGCGGCCCTTACTGTAAATCTCGCTGTCGAGATATCCCTGATAGAGGGCCAAGAAGCGTCCTTCTGAGCGATCAGTATTGGTGGGCCTGCCCTCACGATCCAATCTGGTCTGATAGACCTCCAGGAGGGTCCCCTCCTGTTTGTTGATTGTCGTGACGATAATCCCTCCCAGTAGGACCACCCGCCCCTGGTAGGCGTTGGGTGCCTTGATCAGGGCTGAAAAGGTGATCTCCCTGTCCACCTCTTTGAGGACACCCCTGGAGATGGCGTGGGCACAGCCGGATAAAAAGACTAGGACCATCCCGAAAATCAAAAGCCTCTTCATCATCCGCTCCTTTCCATTCACTCCTTTGATGAACAAAAGCAACTGGGATGTCTTCTAAAACACCTTGACCCATTGGCCCCTTGAACCCTCCATTAAAGGCCTATACCGATTCCAACACCGAGGTGCACCTTGGGCTCCGTTGAGGCGGACTTTTCTTCTGGCCAGAGATAGAGTTCCCGCTTCTCGATGATGGGATAGGTATACTGTATCTCCCCCAGGGGGCGCATATCTTTGCCCACTACCTTGCCTGCTACGGTAATCTTCCTCCCGGGGCTGTAGATGGCCGGATCGAGAAACCCTTGTGTTTGGATAATAAACCTCCCCTCCGATATATCCCCTGCGGCGGGCTGGCCCTGCCTGTTGAGGGGGCGCTGGAGGACGACGAGCAGGGTCTTATCCGGGAGGTTTTTGGCCTCGATGATTGCACCCCCGAAAAGCACGGTCTTCCCCTTATAGGCATCCGGGGCCTTCGATACTTGCACAAAGGTGACGTTCGTATCGACCTCCTTCAACACCTCCTTTGAGATCACGTGGGCACAACCAACCAGCAGGAGCATAGCCACCATGGCGAGAAAAAAAGGAAGAACGTTATGTCTTGAGATGCTCATATCCCCACCTCCTTAGCTCGTTTTGGCTCCTCATCTTCACCTTGCAACATCTCCTCCATGACCTGCAAGGATCTCTCCATTTCTCCTACCTCCCTGGCGATGGTCTCAGCATAATCCTTCGCCTCACCATCATCGGCCTTCTTGCATAATCGGCGGGAGAACCCACCGATGACCATAAACCGATTGCGCAGGTAGTGGGCCATGGACTTGACCAGTTCCTCCCGTTTTTCGTACGAACGGATGAGCTCTCTTACCAGCTCCGCCTTGCCCACCGCCTCCCCTATCAGATCGGCCATGATCTGGAGGTACTCAAATTCCTCCTCGGTGATAGGGGCCTGCTCCCTCCCCGAATCGACCACCAGCACCCCAAACTTCACCTCCTCCTGTGTCCTGGCATCGACATATCGCAGGGGGACCACCGCCTTGATCTTCACCTGCTCCTTGAGGGTATGTTTGTAGCCGTTGGTCTGGGAGGGGGCTGTCAGGTTCAGGGCCTTACCCCCCTTGAAAACCCTCCACAAGATGCTCTTCTTTACGATCCGCTTGGTGGTGAGAAAATTCGCTTCATAGTCTCCGACCCAATACGTGATCACCAAGTGGCCATCTTCCAAGACGGCATACCTGGCCCTCTTGCCCAACCGCTCATGGATGTGTTCCAGGGCTTTTCTGATGATGACTGCTTTGTCGAAGGAGAGCGTTAAGAGGCGGGCGATATCGATGAGGTCATCACAGCGTTTCTCTAAGGCCTTCAATTGGGCATCTTTCGAGACCATCGCTGCTTCCTTTCTTTAAATAGTAATTATAACATCCTTCCCATCTGCGATCTACCCTCAACCCTTCCCCTCCCGTAAGGCCCCTATCCCCAAGCAGAGGATGGCGGAGAGGTTCAAGGCGACGATCAGGGAGAGACCCTTGGCTATCCCCACGATGGGCAAGAGGATGACGCTGATGACCAGGGCCCCGGCAGCGGATCCAACGAGGTCGATGCCGTAGATGAGGCCCCCGATCCTTCCGATCTCCTTCCGATTCCCCAGATAGACCTTATTGGCCAAGGGGAAGTGGACCCCGCCGAGAAATCCGGCCACCAAGGTGAGGAAGGGAAAGACCCCCTCCATGGCGCTGGCAAGGGATGGGGGGAAGACCCTCTGGTGGAGGCCCAGGATGAGGGGGAGGATGCCGAGGGTATAGAAGGCCACCCCAGCCTGGACCATGAGCAGAAGGCGCACGGGCCTGGTGATCCTCCCCATGATGGTGGTGATCATCCACCCCCCGAGGGCAAGGCCGATCATGTAAGCGGTGATGATCATCCCGATTGTATAGTAGAGGTAACCGTAGATGATCTGAAAGGCAAGGATGAGGATGATCTCCAGGGCGATCTCCGAAAACCCCGTGACTGCGACGGCCCACAATAATGGGGGAGAGGATGACCTTCTCCCCCTCCAGAGGAGGAAGAGGGTGATCGCGGTGATGAGATAGAATATCCACTCCACCCGCAGGCGCTGCAACCGCACGAACCAGTGCTTCAAGAAGGGGGTATATTGGGCACTCCAGAGGACGATGTCGTAGAAATAGCAGATGGGTCGCAGATCCCTATTGATCCCGGCACCCTCCCCCTGTTCCAGGATGGATCGGAGATAATTGACCCTCTCAGGAGAGAGATTAAAGAGGAGGAAATAGTCGCGGA
>MGQF01000050.1:7226-12447 GCA_001797745.1 Deltaproteobacteria bacterium RBG_13_52_11 | reverse complement strand
GTATCTCCGGAACTGTGGTCAGGGTGTCCTCTGTCCTCGCCCCCAGGAACCGGGCCACAGGACCGGGGAGGACCACGACCTCTGGGAAGACCTCCCTCATGGTCCAGTAGATGGAGCTCAAGAACTGGGCCATGGTATGCCCTATGATGTTCTCAGAAGAATTGACGGATAGGTAGAAGACCCCCCCCTTATTGAGGATCTTGGTCACCTCGGCGAAGAACTCCTGCGTGTAACAACGGTTGAGCTGGGCAGTAGTCGGGTCGGGGAGATGGAGGATGATCACATCGTACCGCTTCTTCCCTTGCTGGACAAACCTGCGCCCATCAATTGGGATGATCTCAACACGGGGATCATTCAAGGATACGGTGGCCGCAGGGGGGAGCAATTCCCTCCCCATGGAGATCAGGTGGGGATCCAACTCCACATAATCTGCGTGGCGCAAGGAGGGGTGCTTTAAGGCCTCGCCTATCAGACCGCCGACCCCTCCCCCGATCAACAAAAGCTCTCGTGGCCTCGGATGCTCCAAAAGGGCGAAGTGGACTGCCTCTTCGGCCGTCTGCGGGTCTGGGTGGGTAAATGTCCATACCCCGTTCTCAAAGAAACTAACTTGCGGCCCATCAGAGATGACGGTGATCGTGCCGTAGATGGTGTCCTTGCTGGCTATCACCTGGTACCCCCGCCACCCCCATCCTTGCGAGATGAGGTTAAGCCGTGTCCCGTAGAAGGCCAGGGCGCCAATGAGGAGGCAAATCCACAGAAGGGCCACGGGTCGCAGGTTTTGATTGAGGAGGAACGAGGAAAGGGATAAGAGGGCTGCGGTGAGCAGGACCACCTGCCAAGGGTTGAAGATATGAATGAAGAGATAGCTGAAGGCCACCCCCCCGATCCCCGCCCCCAGGGCCTCGTAGGCATAGACCATCCCCACCGAGCGCGCCTCTTTCCCGACGATCTCTCCAAGGAGACTACACCCCAAGGCAAAGAGGAAACCCGAGAAGAGACAAAAGGGGATGAGGAGGAGGAAGATGCCGATGAGCATCTGCGGCAGGGAGGCGATTTCTCCGGCCGGGACCCCCAGCAAAGGGCGCAGGTACCGGAGCAGGAGGAAGCTGGCGGGGAGAAGAAAGGCGAGGGCTAGCTGCACCGCGGCAAAAAGGGAGGGCTTCCCTTGGATACGATCGGAGAGCACCCCCAAGATGGCGCTCCCCACCGCCGTCCAGAGGAGCCAGGCCGCAAGCATTATGCCCGTGGAGAGCTCATTGCCGGAAAAGACCACCAGGAGCTCCCGCAACAGGATGATCTGGGCGAGGAGGGCGCCCATTCCCATGAGGATGAAGGCGCAGATCTGCCTCCCCCTTTTCTGGCCCTCAACCACCTCTCCCCCTCCCGGCCACCACGAGGGTGATCTCCCCCCTGATCTTTCTTCCCACTAATCCCTCCAAGACCTCGGTGATCTCCCCCCTGATCACCTCCTCGTACATTTTGGTCAGCTCCCTGGCCACGACGATTTGCCGATCCCCACACACATCCTTTATATCCTGGAGGGTGCGCAGGAGGCGGTGGGGGGCCTCGTAGAGGACGATGGTCCCCCGCATTTCCTTGATTTCTTCTAACCTCTTTTTTCTCTTGGACCCTTTGGGAGGGAGGAATCCGAAGAAGTGAAAGGAGTCGGTGGGGAGTCCGGAGACGACGAGGGCCGCCACATGGGCAGAGGGGCCGGGTATGGGGATTACCTCGATCCCCTCCTCGATGGCCTGCTTGACGAGGCGGAACCCAGGGTCGGAGACCCCGGGGGTACCGGCATCGGAGATCAAGGCTATAGCTTGACCTTCAACGAGCCTCCGGATGAGGGCCTCTTTTTTGGCCGGCTCATTGTGCTCAAAGAAACTGGTGATGGGGGCCTTGACCCGATACCGCGCGAGCAATTGCCGGGCCCTCCTGGTATCCTCGGCCGCGATAAGATCCACGTTGCGCAGGACCTTGATGGCCCGGAGGGTGATGTCCTCTAGGTTGCCGATGGGGGTGGAAACCAGGTAGAGTCTTCCTCCTTGTTTCCCCATCGGGTTACCCCCCCTTCTTCCCCTTGCTCTCCTCCCACAAGGCATCCATCTCGGCCAGGGATACCTCGTGGGGTTCCTTCCCCTCCTCTCGCAATCTCCGCTCTATGTAGGTGAACCGTTCGGCAAACTTATTCGTGACCCTCCTGAGGGCATCCTCGGGGTCGACGCCGATGAAACGTGCCAGGTTTACCAGGGTAAAGAGGATGTCTCCCAACTCTTCCCGCAGCGCCTCTTTTTTTCCCCCTCTCAAGGCCTCCTGGAACTCCTTTAACTCCTCCTCCAACTTCGCCCAGACCTGATCCTTATTCTCCCAGTCGAACCCCACCGTGGAGGCCCGCTGCGTCAGCCGGTAGGCCCTCATGAGGGCGGGGAGGTGCAGGGGAAGGCCTTCCATCAAGGACTCCCTCGGCTTCTCCACGGCCTTCAATTTTGTCCAGTTGGCTTCGACCTCGTGGGGACTGGAGACCTCGGAACTCCCAAAGACGTGGGGATGCCGGCGGACCATCTTCTCAGAGGCACCCTGGATTACATCAGAGATGTCAAAGGCGCCCGCCTCCTGGGCGATTCGGGTCATAAAGATGATGTGGAAGAGGAGATCCCCTAACTCCTCCTGCAGACCCTGATTATCGCCCCTGTCCAGCGCCTCCAAGATTTCGTACGTCTCCTCGATAAGGAAGGGTTTGAGGTCCTCCTTGGTCTGGCGGCGGTCCCAGGGGCATCCATCTGCACCCCGCAAACGGGCCATGATACCAACAAGGGCATCAAATCCCTTTTGATCCATCGCGCTCCTCCTCCCTCAGGGTACGGGAATATCGGTGGATTTGCAAGACGAAAGGGGAAAATGGTAATCTCTTGTGGATAATCACAGCAGGATGTGGTACCATTCCACCCCTCGGTGGCAAGCGATGAAAGAGGCGTACCTCTATGAAAAACAATCGGGGGGAAAGGTCCGCTGCCTTCTGTGCAATCACTACTGCCTCATCACCGATGGGAAAAGGGGGCTCTGCTGCGTCCGGGAGAACAACGATGGAACCCTCTACTCCCTGGTCTATGAAAAACTCATCTCAGCCAGCGTGGACCCCATTGAGAAAAAGCCGTTCTTTCACTTCCTGCCGGGGAGCAAGGCCTTTTCCATCGCCACCGTGGGTTGTAACTTCCGCTGCCTCCACTGCCAGAACCATGAGATCTCCCAGCTGCCTAAAGATAGAGAAGGCATAACTGGCGAGAAGGTCTCGTGTGAGGAGATCGTCGCCATGGCCCTTAAATACAACTGCGCCAGCATCTCCTATACCTACACCGAGCCCACTATCTTCTTTGAGTACGCCTACGATACGGCCAAGATCGCCCATAAAAAAGGGATAAAGAACACCTTTGTCACCAATGGCTATATGACCGTAGAGGCCCTGGATATGATCGCCCCTTATCTCGATGGGGCTAACGTGGACATCAAATCCTTCTCAGAGAAATTTTATAAGACGGTATGCAGTGCAAAGTTAAGGCCCGTGCTGGAGGGCATCAAAAAGATGAAGGACCTGGGGATCTGGGTGGAAATCACCACCCTGATTATACCCACCCTGAATGACTCGGAGGAGGAATTGCGGGAGGTCGCCCGCTTCGTCCTCTCCGTCTCTCCGGAGATCCCCTGGCATGTCAGCGCTTTTTACCCCACCTACCAGATGCTGGACAAGCCGAGGACCCCTCTGGAGATCATCAGGCAAGCACGGGAGATCGGTCTGAAAGAAGGGCTGAAATATGTTTACTCCGGCAACATACCTGGAGACGAGGGGGAGGACACCTCGTGCTATCATTGTAAGAATGTGCTTATCAGGCGCTGGGGTTACCAGATATCGGAAAATAGCATAACGGAGGGGAAGTGCCCTCACTGCGGCACACCCATCGATGGCGTGTGGCAATAGAGACAGGGGGATGAAGAATGGTTGAGCGGAAAAAGGATGAGCGGAAAAAGGAGAAGCACATCTGGGCCATCGCCGGGGGGAAGGGGGGGATTGGCAAGAGCTTTGTGACTGCCAACCTCGGGATCGCCCTCTGTGAACGGGGTAAAAAGGTGGTAGTGGTCGACGTCGACCTCGGCGGCGCGAATCTCCACACCCTCTTGGGGATCCCCAAACCGCCCCTGAGCCTCGACGACTTCATCAGACAAGGTATGCGAAGCATCAAGGGTGTCCTCACAGAGACAGGGATGCCCAACCTCCGATTGATCGCCGGTGTCCACGATATCCTGGCCCTGAGCAACCCCAAACAAAGTCACAAACAGAAAATTATGCGTCACATCCGCTCCCTGGATGCCGACCACATTATCCTTGACCTGGGAACGGGTATGTCGCCCCATGTCTTCGACTTCTTCCTCATCTCAGATAACGGGATCTTCCTTGTCACCCCTGAACCTACCTCCGTGGAGAACGCCTACCAGTTTATCCGGGGGGTCTTTTTCCACCGATGGATGAATATGACCACCAACAATAAGGTCAAAAAGATCATCGAGGTGGCCATGGACGGCAATAACCCTGAGGGGATCAGGACCCCCATTGATCTCCTCGCGAGGGTGGAGAAGGTGGACAAAGAGGAGGTGAAGATCTTCAAAAATAAGATGGATAGCTTCAAGCCTCGGCTCATTATCAACCAGGCACGGAATCGCAAAGAGGCTGAGCTTGGGTTCGCCATCAGGAGCGTGTGCCGGAAATATTTCGGCCTTGAGATCAGTTTCCTGGGACACATCTTATATGACTACAATGTCTATTTATCCGTTCAGCGGAGACGCGCCTTCTTCTCCGATTATCCCAGTTCCGACGTCGCCGAAGGTATCAGGGATATCGCCGCTCGATTATCAGATGGAAGGGGATTGGAATGGTCACTCAGTTGAGATCATGGCGAGAACAAGATTATTACGAGATCCTCGAGCTCAGCCGTAAAGCCACGGAAGAAGAGATCCGCGTTGCCTACGATAAGTTGAAGGCCATCTATAGCCCTGGCTCCCTCGGTATGACGATCCTCTTCACTTCCGAAGAGGTGAAAGAAATTCATGATAAGGTGGAAGAGGCCTACCGCGTGCTGCGGGACCCGCGGAGCCAGAGGGAATACGACCTCATGTTGAGGGGGGAGAGGGAAAAGCTGGCCGTCCCACCACCGAGCCCAATTGTTACCCA
>MGQF01000050.1:1520-7105 GCA_001797745.1 Deltaproteobacteria bacterium RBG_13_52_11 | reverse complement strand
GAGACAAAGATAGGCAAGCACAACCTGAAGGCCGTCGAAGAGGAGGATACACAGGCCCTTCCTGCCCCGGTATACCTCAAGGGTTTTCTGAGGGTCTATGCCAAGGCGCTGGGTCTTGACCCACAGCGGGTGGCCGACGAATACCTCGCGGGGATAAGCGGGAAAGGGTATCATAAGGATTAAAACCGAATCTACCGTCTTTTTGCAAACTGAACGCTGATACTTGATAGCTGAGTGCTTTACCCCCCTCACCCCTCCCGCTGGCGAGAATTATAGAGAGCAGGGGGTGGTTGCGGACCAGCCTCCCCTTTTTATTTTTAGCCCCTCCTCCTCACCACATAGTCGGCACCTGCGAAGAGGGCCTCTTTCTCGACAGAGGGGGGGAGTATCAGCAATCGCTCCTTCCCCTCGTCTATGTGCTGTTGGGCCTTGGTAAAGGTATAGTCAAAGCCGCCATACTTCTCGATAAGGGTAGTGACCCTTTGGAGGCCATCAGGGGGGAATTCATCGCCGAGAATGATCCCTTGGATCTCCTTTTTCTCTTTCGGGGTGCATCGGCCGAGGGTATAGATGAGGGGCAAGGTGATCTTCCCCTCCTTGAGATCGGTTCCTATCTCCTTCCGCAGGTTTCTCTTGTCACCGATATAGTCAAGAGAATCGTCCACCATCTGGAAGGCGATCCCCACCTTAAGTCCATAATAGGCCAGTGCCTCTTCCATTGACAACGGTGCCTCCCCTAAGATGGCCCCGATGCGCATGGCGGCAGAGATCAGTACTGCCGTCTTGTTGATGATCAATTCCAGATTTTCCTCTTCAGTTATCGAAAGATTCGTAATACCCTCCACCTCACCCGACTTCTCCATCTCCATGGCCTCCCCTTCCGCCAGGGCGGTGGTGGCTGCGATCAAGGTCTGTAGAATGCGGAAGTTCCCTATGGCTATTCCTATGGACAGGGACTTGCAGAAGAGAAAATCGCCCGTCAAGACACTATACCTATTCCCTACCTGCCTGTTGGCCGACGGGCTCCCCCTCCTGACCTCAGCGTTATCAATCACGTCGTCATGGAGGAGGGTGGCGGTGTGAATGAACTCGATGGTTGCAGCCAGGGGTATATGATCTGAGCCCTTGTAGCCGCAGAGCCTAGCGGAGAGCACAAGGAGGGCCGGACGAAAACGCTTACCCCCACGATTGATCAAATCTTGAGCCACCTCGGTGAGGCGGGGAACCTGCGAAGCAAGCCTGTTTTGAAACTCCTCCTCCACCTTCTGCATATCGTCTTTGATCAGATCGAGGAATTCCTCCATGATATACACTCTCCCTTGAGGTCTTTATACAGAACCCCCTCCTCCTTGTCAAAGGCTTTTTAAGCCCTATCAGAATTGTTCATCCAGGGCACAGGAAGACCGGAGAGAGGGGCATGTGTCCTTGTACCATATGATCAGATATCATCAGCCCTCCTTACATCCACCTCGCTTGTCAGGGGCCCTATGCCAGAACACCCCGCACCTGGAGACAAAGGCCAGGATGCGGCGGCAAACCTCTCTTCTACCCATCACCCTAACTTCCCCCCCTAACCCACACCACTACCTCCTCTCACCCTTACTACCTGGTAAGTATGTCTATACCCATCTTCCCGTTTTTCTTTCAAACCCCTTGACAATCGCTGCCCGTTTGGGTGAATCTATGGGGGAATTTCAAGCGAGGTGCGGTAGAGCTATGGATATCACGAGAATGAAGATCGAGCGGATTATCATCACCGGTTCATTAGACGAGTATAAGAATGCGCATGAATATTGTCAGGAAAACGGTTTCCGCATCATTCAGACCAATCCGTGTTTGACCGATAAAGAACACCGGAACAGGATCACCAGCTTTGAGATCGTAGCAGAAAAGGAGACTGAAGGAGGATAAGTTCCTTGCGCTGCTTCCAGTTCTTTGCGTGTGGCAAGAAGCGGTCAGTTACCACATTCGCTTCAGGACCAGTGCGATCATCACCGGCTGCATACTCAGAGGCGGGCAAGGGGAGAGGTTGAGCAATGAACTGGATTGTCGATATAGATACCGCCCTGCTGCGCCTCCTTAACGTGCAGTGGACCTATCCGTTCCTTGACAGGGTTATCCCTCTTTTTTCGCATTTTGATGTGTGGAAGATCCCGCTGATCGTTCTTTTGATAGTCATTGTGATCAGAGAACGTTTCAAAGGGGTCCTCATCGTGGTCGGCCTCGGTTTGACCATCCTGCTCAGCGAGTCGATGTGCACCGTGGTGGTGAAAGAACTCATCGATAGGATCAGGCCGTGCCACGTCCATGAATGGGTGCGCTTAATAGAAGGGTATTGTCCCAAGTCTCCTGCCTTTACCTCGAGCCACGCCACCAATATCACCGCGGCAATCACGCTTTTATCCTTCTTCTTTCCGCGGTGGCTCTTTGTGATGGTGCCCCTAGCCCTCCTCGTCTGGTACTCCCGCGTGTACCTAGGTGTCCACTATCCCCTGGATGTCATCGGGGGGGGGATACTCGGTGCCGGGTGTGGTTGGGTAGTTTTTGTAGTTTTCAAAAAGTTTGTTTTCCCACGAGTTGGTATTGTATTAAAGCCCGCCCACGCCAAATCAAATAAAAAATCTTCCGCCAAGAGGAGAAAATCTAAATAAAACCGGTTGCTGAAGTCAAGGGTAACCTACGTTAGCTGTTCAAGGGGTTTTCCCTTTGGGATGTGCCCCTGCCTCAGTCTTGTTGTCGGAGATTAAGGGATCTCATATGGAAGGGTGACTTGTTCCAGAGGAACGATGTAGACGGTGCCATCCAATGGGTCTACGTAGAGTTGCACGGCGTTAGCGATCTCGTACTGATCGAGGGTGATGAACTTCGATTTGTACATCAACGACATGACGGTCCTGTAACGCTTCAAGGCCCTCTCAGGATAACGGATGGGGTTATACCTTCTGGGGCTGGGGATAATGGCCGCCAACAGGACAGACTCAAAAAAATCCAGATCAGCAGGGGATTTACGGAAGTAATGCTGGCTTGCTGCTCCCACCCCATATATTCCGGGGCTCCATTCGATAATATTGAGGTATAATTCCATGATCCTTTTTTTACTGAGGTGCCGCTCCAATTTACAGGTGATAACTGCTTCCTTCAATTTTCTCTCCAGCGATTTCTCTTTGGAGAGATAGAGATTTTTGGCGAGCTGCTGGGTGATGGTGCTTCCTCCCCGGATAAACTCCCGCTGTTTGATATCTTCCCAGAGGGCATCTCGCATCGCAGCAAAATTGAACCCGTTGTGTCCGTAAAAGGTGTCATCCTCTGCCACGATGACGCCCCATTGGAGTGCAGGTGGAATGTGGGGGAGGGGGGTCCAGTGTGGGTTCCGCTGCCCCACGATGAAGGAGACCTTCTTCCCTTTCGCATCGCGTACTATGAGCGTCATGTTGTACCGGGGGTTTTTGAGAGGGCGCACGTCGGGAAGGGAGCGGACAAAGAACCACCCGAGGGCGCTCCAGGAGGCTATCAGGACAAAGACAGCAATAAGGTGGTGTTTTCTGCTTGGCATATCTGTTTCAACGGCCGCGGGATATCATCTAGTGAAAAGAAGATTTTTAGGATCAGACATTGAACCGAAAGTGGATGATATCGCCATCCTGCACCACATAATCCTTTCCTTGGGATTTCAGCACCCCCTTTTCCTTAGCACCATGTTCTGAGCCACAACTGATGAAGTCTTCAAAGGATACCACCTCGGCCTTGATAAACCCCCGCTCCATATCGCTGTGGATCTTTCCCGCTGCCTGGAGGGCAGGGGTTCCTCGGGGGAGCGTCCATGCCCTGAGGTCTTGGTTCACCAAAGTGAAGAAGGTCACGAGACCGAGGATATCGTACCCAACCTGTATCAGGCGTTTGAGACCGGAATCCTTGAGCCCCAATTCCTGGCGGAACTCCTTCTGCTCCTCCTCATTGAGCTGGGCGATCTCTGCCTCCAGCTTTCCGGCAATGACCACCACCGGGGTACCTTCGGCTTGGGCCAACTCCTGGAGGCCCTTGATGTATTGATTTTGCTCCGTTGCCCCCGGATCATTCACATTGGCCACATAGAAGATCGGCTTGACGGTGAGGAGTTGGAGGTCGGGGGGCAGGGGTTTTTCCGCAACCTTGATGAATTTTCCTGCCCGCTGCCCCCTGTCTAAGACTTCCTTGATTGCCTCCAGAAGATGCGATTCCTCCTCTGCCCCCTTCTCACCTACTCGGAGGAGGCGATTTACCTTCTCCAGCCTCCTGTCCACTATTTCGAGGTCGGCCAGGAGGAGCTCAGTATCTACTATCTCTATGTCTCGTCGGGGATCGATGGTACCGTAGGTGTGGGCTATATCCGTGTCGGTAAAGCACCTGACCACATGGGCGATGGCATCCACGTTGCGTATATGCGCCAAAAACTGATTTCCCAAACCCTCTCCTTGGCTGGCACCCTTGACCAACCCTGCGATATCGAAGAATTCCAGCGTCGTGGGGGTGACATTTTTGGGCTTGATCAGACGGGACAATGCATCTAAGCGCTCGTCTGGTACGGGGACGATCCCGACATTGGGATCGATGGTGCAGAAGGGATAACTGGCCACCTCCGCTGCTGCTGCCGTGAGGGTGTTGAAGATGGTAGATTTTCCCGCGTTGGGAAGCCCCACTATACCGCACCTAAATCCCATAGGCCCCTCTGGAAGAATCTTTCTCTAATCTCTTCATCAGCGGGTGGCATCTGGAGACCTTGCAACTCCTCCTCTTCCACCCACCTGACTTCCCGGCACCCTAGAGCCGACGGGGTCCCCTCCGTTATTCTGCACTGATAGGCCAAAAGGAGGATATTGAAACCTTCATATCGCTTGTACACTACCTGGCATATCCCCTCGATCTCCACCCCTATTCCCAGCTCTTCACGTAATTCCCGCTTGATACACTCATGCGGCCCTTCATCCTCCTCCAGCGTGCCCCCGGGAAATTCCCAAAGCAGACCCCAGTCGTCCCTTTCTTCCCTTTGGGTTACCAAGATACGTCCCCCCTTGGTGATCAAGGCAGCTGCTACCACGAGAGTTTTCATGCAGTGGATTTCTTTGCAGCCTTTTCTCTTTTGCGATCCTCTTTTTCTTTTGCCGCCCTTTGTTTCTTCTCCTCTTTCTTCTTCTTTGCTTCCTTCTTCCTCGCCGCCTCCTCCGGATGCACTTCTGCAATCGGCCGTTTGATAATCTTCCCTTTGTGTTTGGAAAAATCTACTTTGATATATACCGTTTTGGGAAATATCTTGTAGACTATCCCTTCCTTTTCACCCTTTCCAAAAGAAAAGGTGATCTTATCGCCTACTTCCATCTTTTCCTCCTTCCTCAGAAGACCTTGTGCCAATAGTACAACAGGAATTTTTGATATTCCATAATCACCATTTTACAATCCTTATCCCGCTTCCACCATAACTCGGGATCAGATGAGTCATGTGGGGAGGGGACGCTGATGACTGTGGCCTTCCCCTTGAGGGCATCCTTTAAGATGAGGTAGGAACGTCTGGAGTGGTATTTGGATGTTACCAAGAGGACCGACGTATATCC
>MGQF01000050.1:0-1463 GCA_001797745.1 Deltaproteobacteria bacterium RBG_13_52_11 | reverse complement strand
TTTTTCAGACGTTGCGATAGCATCCAACGGGACCCCAAGTCCTTCGAGGATAGTAATGACAAGATCGCGGTTCTCCGGAATATTGATCCCCAGTTTTTTTATCTCTTCTTGCCCCCCCATTTGCTCCATTCTAGGGACAAAGATTGCCTTCGCCCACCCCTGCTTGTAGAGGTCTGCCCCGCCCCGGACCCTGATGATGGTATCGTCCCAATTGGCCACGATGGCAATCACGTCAGCTTGTTGGGGGGGTTGTTGATAGATCAGATATTCACCGAGGGCTGTGAGAATGTATTGATGATTGGCGAAGAGTTGGATGATGACAAAAGCCACAATGATGAGGAAGATCAGCTTTCCTCGTCTCAGCTGCTGCCTTCTCCTCACCTTCGGATTTATCAGTGATGGTTTTGGTCGGTTCCTCATGGCGTCTTTTCACCCTTTTTTAGCATAAACCGCACTGAATTTCAACTGATCTCAGCCGCGGGTAACGTCAACATGTTTGTGTCAGCAAGAGGAATGGGGTACCGGTTCCTTGTTGTTGGTTTTCGTAACTGAACACGGCTTATAAGACTCTTTCCATACTGGCACGATCTGAAAACACCACTATAGGTCTGACTCTTCTTCTCGCCTCCCGGAAGCGTCCAGTGGCTCAAAAGCCCGCTCGGTAAGGAAGAAACAGCCGCATCTGCGTTAAAATAATTTTGTACCAATCCGTCTTTATTCATAAAGCTTTGTTGCCATCGTCGTCATAAATCCTCACATACTATCCGTGTACGCTCTGGTTTCCTCCTCGTCGCCTCGCTCTCTAAACAAATCCGGATTGGTATGAACTCACGTTTAATGGTTTGATAAAGAAAGCTTCTACAAATAAAAAGGCGTTCCATCCGGGACGCCTTTTTATTTTCATTGTACTGATTAATCGAGCTTCTCTTCGCCGATCCTCATGCTGTAGAATGAACGATACACAAAGATCAGAGCGACTACGAAAAAGGCAAGGCCGAGGCCTAACTTCAAACCACGGCTTGTCATCGTCACCGCGATCTCTGTGGCAAGCAGGCCGAAGAGCGTGGTGAACTTGATGACGGGGTTCATGGAGACCGAAGAAGTATCCTTAAAGGGGTCGCCGACGGTGTCGCCGACAACGGTCGCTTCGTGCAGCGGGGTGCCCTTTTCTTTCAGGTCTACCTCGACGATCTTCTTCGCGTTATCCCAGGCGCCGCCTGCATTTGCCATAAAGATAGCCTGATAGAGGCCGAAGAATGCGATGGCCACAAGGTAGCCGATGAAGAAATAAGAATCAAAAAAGGAGAGTGCGAGAGCAAGGAAAAAGACAACGACAAAGATATTCAGCATACCTTTCTGCGCGTACTGGGTACAGATCTTTACTACTTCCTTGCTGTCCTCGATGGATGCTTCCTTTTTTTTGAGGTTGATATTTTTCTTGATGAAGACAACGGCCCTGTATG
>MGQF01000049.1:13527-13802 GCA_001797745.1 Deltaproteobacteria bacterium RBG_13_52_11 | reverse complement strand
AAAGCTTGTTCAGCGGTTTGCCAAGGCGGTGGCCTATGGGCCGCTGCTTCAGGGCTTTGCCAAGCCGGTCAGCGACCTGTCCCGGGGGGCGCCTGTGGAGGAGATCGTAGGGGCGACCACGATGGTGGTGGTTCGCGCACAGAATACATAAACCCCTTGTGGATGCTGCTACGGGGATGCTTAAGGCCTTGCAAACCGGTTATCGACCTTGCAAATAAACACGCACTGTTGGTACTAGAGGGGGAGGTAACGAATGTGGATAAGAAATACAGACT
>MGQF01000049.1:0-13502 GCA_001797745.1 Deltaproteobacteria bacterium RBG_13_52_11 | reverse complement strand
TCAACCAAGATAGCACTCTTTGAAAACGATACGGAGATCTTTTCCGTCAATGTCTCTCATGACGCAGCCAAGCTCAAGGAGTTCCGCGAGATAAGCGATCAGTTGCCTTATCGTAAGGAAACCATACTGAGTGAGCTGGCTAAAAAGAACATCTCCTTGAAAGGCATAGACGCCTTTGTCGGACGCGGCGGCGGGCTAGTCGGTCTGGAAGGTGGAACCTATACCATCAATGAGACCTTGCTGCATCACGCCAGAATAGGCTTTACCGTGAAACACCCGGCCACGCTCGGCAGTCAGCTGGCCCGTGACTTTGCAACGACTTACGGCGGAAAAGCCTTCGTCGTCAATCCTCCTGACGTCGACGAGTTTGACCTGATCGCACGGGTTAGCGGGCTCTCTGATGTTTTCCGCGAGAGCAGGGGTCACCCTCTTAATCAGAAGGAGGTCGCCATACGCTATGCCGCGGAGATCGGCAGGCGTTATGAGGATCTCAACCTGGTCATCTCCCATATTGGCGGCGGCGTATCGGTCACGGCTCACAGAAAGGGCCGTATGGTCGATTCCACCGACGTCATCAACGGCGACGGCCCTATGGCTCCCACCCGGACAGGAGCCATACCAGCCACCGCCATCATCAAGATGTGCTATTCAGGCAACTATACTGAGAGACAGATGTATGACCGCATCACCAAGACCGGCGGTCTGGTAGATCATCTCGGCACCGCCGAAGTCCGAGAGGTGCTGCAGCGCATCGAACAGGGCAATCATTACGCAAAACTCATCTACGACGCCATGATCTACCAGATCGGCAAGAACATCGGGGCCTACGCAACGGTTTTAAAGGGCGAGGTGGATGCCGTTCTCCTGACCGGCGGCATCGCTCACGATGCCTATCTGGTCGAGAAGATCACCGATATGGTCAAGTACATCGCTCCTGTCAAGGTCTATGCTGGCGAGTTCGAGATGGAAGCCCTGGCCGCAGGCGCTCTCAGGGTGCTTACCGGTCAGGAGCAGCCCAAGATCTATACCGGAGTACCGGTGTGGAATGGTTTTGAAAGATAGGGGGGTTTTAAGGTTTATGGGTATCCTCAAAAGACCCAAATAGAGAGTAGAGAAGGAGTAAAACAGCAATGGGATTAAGAGAAGAGGTATTGGAGAAGATCATTAAACGAGCTGCGGAGGTTTTTAAAAAAGACCCCGGCGAGTTGAGCGCCGACACGGATTTTGTGGCCGACCTCAAGGCCAAATCGGTCAATTACGTTCAGATTATAGCCATATTAGAGGATGCATTTGACGTCGAGATCAATTTCATGGAGTTCCGAAGGAAAAAGACCTTGGGCGAGGCCGCCGAATTCGTCGCCCAGCTTTGCGGAGGGTGACAAAACAAGTGCAACATATGTGAATCAATGTAAAATACACACCTTCGTTAAATAAGGAGGATTATTATGATAGAAGTGAACGCTGAAAGAATAACAAAAAAAGAGAAGATCGGCGGCGTGGAGTTTGAGACCGTCTACAGAAAAGCCAGAATCCCTGTCCCACCCGATACGCTAAGAAAGATCGCCGCCAGCTCAACCTTGGCTGAAGGCGAAAAAATCTCGGGCACGGAAGACAAGGAGACTGATTTTGCAATCCTTGGCGCCGCTTTCGGGTATTGCCCGGAGTTCAACCCTCGCACCGTTATGGCCAATGACTATATCGTCTGTGACCAAGATGTCGCAGTGACCCTGCGTGACGGTACCATCATCTACACAGACATTTACCGTCCGGTCAATGCCACCGAGAAAATCCCCTGCATCGTCTCCTGGAGCTACTTCGGCAAGCGTCCGGGCGAGGGCATGGACGAATGGCAGGTCATCGGTGTTCCTCCGGGAACGGTTTCCCGCATGGCGAAGTTCGAATCCAGTGATCCGGCTTATTGGTGCCGTCAAGGCTATGCAGTTGCCAACGTCGACCCGCGTGGCTGCGGGCATTCCCAGGGAGACATCAATATGTTTGGCACACAGGATGCACAAGACGGCTATGACTTTATCGAGTGGCTGGCAACCCAGGAATGGTGCAATGGCAGGATCGGTATGTACGGTAACTCAGGTGTCGGCATGACCCAATATAGGATCGCTGCCGAGCAGCCCCCGCACCTTGCCTGTATCGCTCCCTGGGAAGGCACCGGAGACCTCTATCGTGAATCGATCTTTGGAGGCGGAATCCCGGCTCTGGGTTTTGAAAACTTTATTGAATCCTCGCTGGTAGGCCCAGGATATATTAGCGATAACGTAGCCATGGCCGAGAAGTACCCATTTATGAACGAATATTGGGCGGACAAGATTCCGAAATGGGAGAAGATCAAGGTCCCAACCTATGTGACGGCTTGCTGGCAGCATATGCACCTCCGTGGCTCCATGGAATGCTTCCGTAAAATCCGCGCCACCAAGAAGTGGCTTCGCGCACACAGAGAGTTCGAGTGGCCCGATGCATACTGCAACAAATACCTGGAAGATCTGAAACGCTTCTTTGACCGTTACCTGAAGGACATCAACAACGGTTGGGAACTGACGCCGAGGGTCCGTATCGAGGTCATGGATGCCTACGACTATGATTTCCAGACCGACCGACCCGAAAAGGAATTCCCCCTTGCCAGGACCCAGTACAAGAAGCTCTATCTCGACGCGTCAAATGCGTCGATGAGCTTTGAGCCTCTTACGAATGAGTCCACGGTCAGCTATGATGGGGAAAAAGGGATTACCACCTTTGACATGAAGTTTGAGAAAGATACCGAGCTTACCGGTTACCTCAAGCTTCACATGTGGGTTGAGGCTGAAGGCCATAACGATATGGATATATTTGTGAATATTCAGAAGCTGGATGAACAGGGTAACTGGCTGCCGACCTCCGTACTTGGGGAGCCGCATCCGGGTGCCTGGGGCAAGATCAGGGTATCGCGCCGCGCGCTGGATCAGAAGCTCTCAAAAGACTTCCAGCCGGTCCAAGCGCATACCAAGGACGAGAAGCTTTCCCCGGGGGAAATTGTACCGATTGACATCGAGATTTATCCGACGAGCAGGATCTGGCACAAAGGGCAGCAGATTCGGCTGCAGATCGCCGGACACTATGTGCGTGAGGGATGGTTCGAGCCCTTCTTTTGGGATATCGACAATAAGGGCGAGCATGTGATCCACGGCGGCGGAAAATATGATTCATATCTTCAAATTCCGGTCATTCCTCCGAAATATGTGGCCGGAGATTATGTTTATCGCTAAAAAACTAAAGAAAAGGGAGGCTGAAGATGGCTAAAAAGAAAAAGATTATCGGTTTATCGTGTGGCAGAGTAAAAGGAAACAGTGAGACTCTTCTCAAAGAGGCCCTCATGGGGGCTGAGGAACTGGGTGTTGAATCGGAGATCATCCGCGCCATGGAGCTTAGGGTAAAGCCGTGTACGGGTTGCGAGACGTGTACCATGCTCATGGCCAGGGGGAAAGAACCTGTCTGTGCGATAAGGGATGATGATGTTCCCTGGATCCTCGAGAAGGTCCTTTTGGAGGATGCGGGCTTTATCGTCGCTTTCCCCCTCTATCACCTCAGGGCGAATGCCTATTTCGAGTGCATCCATGAGAGGATGCTCCCCGTCATGTTCAAGCACCCCGAGATCTTGAAAAAGAACAAGGTGGGCGCCATTATCAGCATGGGTGGTGGAGAGCCAGAATGGACACCCCTGGGCCTCACCTCGGCAAACATCTTCGTTCAACATTCCTGGAGGCTGGTGGACCAGATGCAGGTGAACTTCTGTGGGAGGCCGGGCTCTGTGTTTCTTCACCCGGAATATCTGGAAAGGGCGAGAAAACTGGGGAGAAACGTGGCGGAGGCCATGATGATACCCATAGAGGAGGTGCGATATATGGGTGGGGATAGCGCTGTCTCATGCCCTGTGTGTCACTGCAATGTGTTGAAAGTGCCCGCGAGACTTCCCGAGGTCTTCTGCCCTGTATGCTGGATAAGGGGTGAGGTCCATATGGAGGGCACAGAGATGAAGGTAATATGGGATGAGGAGAGCAAAAAGATACCCCGGTTCTCAGAACAGGGTGTATTCACCCACCTGGATTTGATCAAGAGCCTCCAGAAAACCTTCTATGAGAATGAAGAGAAGGTGAAGGAGATGAAAAAGAAATATGAGGGTTACGGCAATATCGTAAGGCCTCCAGCAGGCTGAAATGGATCTCAATCGGGGGCATAGCTCAATGGGTAAGACCACCATCACTGCCGATGGACGCCAGCTTGAGGTAACACAAGGGGCCATCTTGCTGGACGAGCTTCTGGATGGGGGGATCTACGTACCTCTCCTCTGCCATCACCCAGACCTGCCGCCAACAGGGGAATGCGGGCTGTGCATCGTGAAGATAGAGGGTGTAGACGATTATCAGACATCCTGCACCCTCAGGGTTGAAGAGGGGATGATCATTACCACCAAGTCGCAGGAGATCGAAAGACTGCGCAGGGAGGCCTTTACGAAAATGCTCCGTGGCCATCCACCTGATTGTACGGGGTGCCCGAAATATTTGAATTGTGAGCTCCAATCCCTGAAGCAGTACCTGGGGATACCCGAAGACATGGCCATAACTGGCCGTCTGCGGGCCTTCCCCCTAAATACCGATAACCCCCTCTTTGTCCACGACCCCACCAGGTGCATCCTTTGCAAGAGGTGCATCAGGGCCTGCAAGGACCTTCGCGGGGTGGGGATTCTGACAGTGAAAGAGAGCGACGGACAAGCATATGTCTATACAGAGACCGGAAGGCCCCTTGCCGATGAGGGGTGCAGGTTCTGTGGGGCCTGTGTAGAAGTCTGCCCCACCGGTTCCTTGCGGGACAAGGAAGAGCTTATGGAAGGGAAGAAACGCAGGCATGCGCTCGTCCCCTGCATCTATACTTGTCCCGCAGAGATAGATGTACCCCGCTATATTCGTTTTATCCGTGAAAGAAACTATTCGTCAGCAACGGCGGTAGTCAGAGAAAAGGCTCCTTTTCCAAAAATCCTTGGCTATGTCTGCAATCATCCGTGTGAAATGGTCTGCCGTCGGGGCGAAGTAAACGAAGCGATTTCTATAAGGGACCTCAAGCGACTTACGGCTGAAAAAGACCAGGACAGGCTGTGGGAAAGAAACGCCCACAGAGAGCCGTCCACGGGCAAACGGGTGGCAATAGTAGGGTCAGGACCAGCCGGGCTGACAGCGGCCTATTATCTTGCCAAGCAGGGGCATGATGTTACGGTATTTGAGGCGTTGCCTGTGGCCGGTGGCATGATGCGGGTCGGTATACCGGAATATCGACTTCCGAGAGATGTGCTCGAGTTGGAGATCCAAGGGATAGAAGGCATGGGCGTTGATATAAAGACCAACACGAAGGTAACTTCCCTGAATACCCTCTTCGAAGAGGGATACGATGCTATTCTGGTGGCCGTCGGTGCCCATGTGGGTCAAAAGCTGCCAATCCCCGGTGCCGACCTCGAGGGCGTATTGATCGGCGTGGATTTTCTCCGAGATGTGAATCTCGGCAAAGAGGTCAAGGTGGGGAAAAGGGTAGTAGTGCTGGGAGGGGGGAATGTTGCCTTTGATTGCGCCCGCCTGGCCCGCCGCCTCGGCGCGGATGAGGCACGGATCGCCTGTTTGGAAGATAAGACAGAGATGCCCGCTGCCTGCGATGAGATTGAGCAAGGGGAAGCGGAGGGCATCCTTGTTTACCCTTCACAGACATTTACAAAGGTTTTAAGCGAAAAAGGAAAAATTACCGGGGTCGAGTGTCTTGACGTTGCATCCTTTGAGTTTGACGAGGACGGAAGGGCCCATATTGATGTTGTAGAAGGTTCGGAGCACGTTCTGGCGGCGGATACCGTTATCTTTGCCATCGGCCAATTGCCGCAGATTCCCGATCAATTTGGTTTGGCATTAGATGGACGCGGCCATATCAGCGTCGATCCCTATTCCTTTGACACCAGCAGGGTCGGTGTCTTTGCCGCAGGCGATGCCGTGATGGGAACCTCCTCCGTCGTCGAGGCTATTGCTTCAGGAAGAAAGGGTGCTGCAGTCGTTGACACGTATCTGGGAGGGAGCGGTATCCTTGATGAGGAATTGGCGCCGCGTGAGGAGCCTGAGACCTGGTTGGGGCCATCAGACGGTTTTGCCGCACTAACCCGCTGTAAACAATACTGCATCGGCGCCGCTGAGCGGATAAAGAGTTTTTGCAATATCGTCCGGCCTCTTGAGGAAGAAGCCGCTCATGAAGAGTCATCACGGTGTCTGCAGTGCGATCTGAGGTTCAAGATTACACCGATAAGGTTTTGGGGGGATTATTAGTCTTTTCGGCTGAATATTTTTAGGAAAGGAGTCAATAATATGAAAGGATTAGAAGCGGATGTCATCGTTGTCGCGGCAGGCGTGGCCGGGTTGGCGGCATCGATTGCAGCAGCGGAGAAGGGTGCTCAGGTAATTGTTTTCGAAAAGGCATCCACTACCGGCGGAACTGGTAATATGGGTATGGGGCCCTTAGGTGTGGAAAGCAGGCTTCAACGGCTGAAGAAGATAGGGCCCTCGAAAGAGGAGGCCTTTAAGGTATTCATGGATTATACCCATTGGCAGGTCGATGCCCAGTTAGTGGGGGCCTATTTAGAGAAGGCAACCACCACCATCGACTGGCTTGAGAAGATGGGCATTGAGTTTCTGGAACCTCGTCCCTATTTTCCCGGCGGATGGCCGACGTGGCACGTTGTGAACCCGGGCGAAGGAAAACCAGGGGGGGGAGGGTGCGCGGCCACTATGTTTAGGATCATGACGGAAAAAGCCAAAGGAATGGGGGTCCAATTTTTTCTGCAAACACCGGTGGAAAAGATTATCAAACAGGGGGATAAGGTTGCAGGCGTCACGGCGGAAGACAGAACCGGGAAAACCATTCAGGCTGATGCCAAGGCAGTGATTATCGCGACCGGCGGATTCGGCGATAACCCTCAATGGATCAAGAAATATACTGGATATGAGTGGGGGCGCGATTTGCAGTCTTTCAGAGTTCCCGGCCTGGCGGGTGATGGTATTCGCATGGCCTGGGAGGTGGGGGCGGCACCGACGGAAATGAGAATGGAATTGATCTACCTCATGCCCGGGGAATTGGATCCCGAACTCGCAGAGACCTTTCGCCAACCGCACCTGTTGCTGAATCTCCTCGGGGAGCGTTTTATGAACGAAGAAACTATGGCCAATCCCGCCTTTACGGGGAATGCGATCTCCAGGCAAAAAAACAGGGCGGCTTTTCTTATTTTTGATGAGAATATCAAGAAACATATGGAAAGCGTAGGGTTCGATCTCTTGCAAGAAGTTTTCCCTTTTACGAAGGTCAGCGACCTTGATGCCTTGATGAAAAACGCTTTCAAGGCCAGCTATAAAGATATATTTGTGGCCGACTCTCTGGAGGAATTAACCGGCAAAACAGGGATTGATCCCGATGGCTTGAAAAGAACCATTGAAGAATACAACGGGTTCTGCCGCAAAGGTCTTGATCCCATCTTTAATAAAAACCCTAAACTTCTCAGACCCATTACAACGCCGAAATATTATGCGGGGAAGTTCTTGCCGGGCGCCTACGGAAGTCTCGGCGGGATTAAGATCAACTACAAGACGGAGGTCCTGAATAAGGATTGGAAGAAGATCCCAGGGCTCTATGCCGCAGGGACCGATGCCTGTTCAATATACGGTGACACCTATGTCTTTATTCTGCCGGGCAACACGATGGGTTTTGCCTTGAATAGCGGGCGCATCGCCGGAGAAAATGCCGCAGCATATGCACAGTCAGCTGGTAAGTAACTAGTTATCCCCTGACGCTTATAGAAGGTTCCCCGCAGCAGAGCTGCGGGGTGTAAAACAAAATTAACAAAATTTGATTGAAATGTGAGAGGTGCCATGGTAGAATTCTAGCAAACAATTTGGAAGGAGGATATAACACATATGGAATCCAAGGAATATAAGGAATTATCAAAAAGACTAGAAATAGCAGAAAAAAATGCCCAGGTAGCAAGAGACTGGGTGGAGATTTCTAATTTGCACGGACGCTACAATCACCTTTGTCTGGGGCACTATTGGGAAAAAATCTGCGACGAGCTTTTTGCCCGGAAGACACCGGGGGTCAAGGCGGAGATAGTCGAGAGCGGCGTCTTCCACGGTATTGAGGGCGTAAAAAAAGTCTTCATCGAGATGCTGGGTAAGCTGTACAATTACGAGGGAAACTGTGCTATCCATGAACTGACCACACCGGTTATTCAGATACAAAAGGATATGAAAACAGCCAAAGGAATGTGGTTCCATATCGGACTTAACACATTTAGTGACCCGGTCAAGGGGGTGATTCCCATCTGGCAGGTTATCAAATATAATCATATATTTGTTAAGGAAGACGGACTGTGGAAGTTCTTGGACTACCGTGCTCATCTGCTGATACGCAGTTCCTACGAAAAGGCATGGGTTGAAGAACCGGTTATTCAGGGCAGTACTATCAAGGGCACGAAGGAAATAGAAGCACCTAAGCCTGACGAGCCGACCAGTTTTCATCAGCCATACCCCGGGAAGAAAGGGTATTGGCCCGGCTTACCACTCCCGCCTGAATATATTGACCTCTAAGCTATATATTTTTTTAATGCACGGATTAATTATAAGAGGCTTCGGGAAAATCCCGAAGCCTCTTATAATTTGTTAAACTATCAGTTATCGGATGTTGTTATAAAGAGCTAGATAGTGCGGGCGGTATGATAGCCTTCTCTGATGGCATCTACTATCATGCGGGGCTCCTTGCAGTCGCCTATGGCATACACCTTAGGTACCTTACCCTTGAGGCTCTTAAACAGCGCGGTATTCGGTGCCAGTGGCGCGGTGGGTACTATGTTATCGGCTTCTATGGTCTGTTTCTTACCTTCCTTGGTGGTGATGACCACCCCTTTGTCAATTATCTCGATGGATTTAACGCCGATAATCATGGTCACACCCTTTTTAGTGAACCAATCCATCAGTAATCCAAAACGGAAGTCTATCACTCCCTCTCCCGGCTTCTCTGCCGTGTCCACGATGGTAACCGTTTTTCCCCGCTTGATTAAAAACTCGGCTACCTCGCAGCCGTGTAACCCGCTACCGATGACAACAACTTTCTTCCCCATAGGAACCCATAATTTCGTCAGCCGCTCCACGGCCTTCGGCCCCAGAGATCTCAAATAAGACTTCACCTTGCTATGCAAGGCAGGAGTGGTGATAACATTCTTATTGTTGATTCCAGGTATCTCTGGAACAGTAAGGGTACCGCCTGTCGCCACGATAACCGCGTCCGGCTTCATCTTCTTGATTATCGAGCTATCTACCTCTGTGCCAAGCACTGTCTTTACACCCAGTTTATCAATCTGAGTTTTCAGATAGCGAACCATATTTGGCAGGTCTTCAATCTCTAGCCCCTTTACCACTGCTGCCATGGGCAACAACCCCCCCAATTGACGTGTCTTTTCATACAGTGTTACTTTATGTCCCCGCAACGCCGCCACCCTGGCTGCCTCCATCCCGGCCGGCCCGCCTCCGACAACAACGACCTTCTTTGCCTTCCTCGCTTTTCCAACGGTGTAGTTGTCTGTCCCCAGAGCAGCATTTATCCTGCAATGTCTTAAAAAGGATACACTCTGATCAAGGCATGTGCCGCAGGCCGTGCAAGGTGCGATGTCCTCAGGTCTACCTTCGGCAAGCTTATGAGGAAGCTCCGGGTCACACATAAGAGCCCTGTGCATACCAATAAAGTCCGCTTTACCCTCACTCAAATATTTCTCCCCGAGCTCCGGACTAATTTTGCCTACAGCAATAAGAGGAACGGAGACGAGCTTTTTTATTTCTTCAACCATGTAGATGTTAGCCCCTGCCCCCCATCCGCGCCAGTTGTATTCCTTGGGGAATTCTTTTACCGGAATGGGAGGTTCCGGATAGAAAAGTTGGTCAGGAAGGAATCCACCGACATGATATCCCAGCCAGCTATTCCTTATCATAAAGGCATCAGCTCCGGCTTCCTGGAATATCTGGACATTCCTTTTTGCATCCTCAAAGATCAGACACTTACCATCATAATTAATGGTCCGGCCCATTTCAAAGCCGTTCATGCATACAACAATGGGGAAATCCTGTCCGCACAGCTTTTTAATACCTCTTAAGATTTCTACTAAGAATCTGGCTCTTTTTTCCGGAGTCCCGCCATATTCATCCTGGCGTCTATTCCAGAAAGGAGAGAGAAAGTTGTTGAAGATGTGACTGCTGCCGGCATTGATATCGACACCGTCAAATCCTGCTTTCTGAGCACGCAACGCTGCATTGCAGCACTTGGTCACAACCTCCTGAATTTCAGGGACGGTGAGCTCTCTGATCAGGTCACGGTGAAAATCACCAGGTGAATCTATTTTGACTGGTGAAGCTCCTATAGGCGGGCCATCGAATGTTGCTGGTGCATTGCTAAAGAGCGGTGACTGCCAGGGCCCATCGTGTTCCATTTGCATAAACGTTGGGCAGCCGTGTTTGTGGATAACATTAACCAATTCACTCATACCCTTGATATATTTGTCATCGTCCATACGATAGCGTTCCCGCCAGCGAGCGCCTCGAGGATAATCCAAAGTAGGAGCTTCTACTACCAGCAAGCCCACGCCACCTCTGGCTACGGCTTCATAGAAGGCTAAAGTTATGGGATTCATATGAAGCTCATCTTCATGAAAGCACATCATACCCGCACCTGTTTTATATATCCGATTCCTAGTCTTTACCGGCCCTATGTGATAAGGTTCAAGGAGCTTTTTAAATCTTGTATTGGAAGCCATTTGTCCTTTCCTCCTTTTGGCATCTTGTATCGCCTGCAACGATTATGTTGCCTGTTTTCCCGGGAAAAGTCAATATAGACAGAGGTACCGACAAAACCAACATGTTATCACCATTAATAATTGCCGATGATGAATATATAGTTGCAGCAGTTGAGGATTCTGTTTGGTAACTATACTATGTCGAGTATTTCACCCATGTCCTCCTTTATTTTAAATGATTTTAATATATTATGCCAGTTCCGACAAAAAATTATCATTAACGGCGCCCATAAAAAAGGGCACTCAGTTTGGGTGCCCCTAAACTTATCGAAATGGCTCCCCGGGCAAGACTCGAACTTGCAATCCCGCTTGGAGCGGGATTAACAGCCTACCTCATGCACTTAATAACTGAGTGCTTTGAGATAACGTCCAATTCCTCGTTTTTTTATCGCCCTCTCTAATTTGAGGGCTTCACTCCGGTCAGAGCATGGGCGGGACCAAAGGAGTTTCCATGGTTCTTGAAACCTCTTGGTTGTCTTGGAAAGATCAGAGGCTGGATCGTTGTGCTACCTGATCCGTTTTTGCAGATCACCTGTTTGCCCACAGTAGTAACGGCAAGATTTCTCACTTTGGAGGATATATACCCACACAGACATAACAAAAGGCCAGGTTTACCCCCTGGCCTCAAATGTTTTGGCTCCCCGGGCAAGACTCGAACTTGCAACCTAGTGGTTAACAGCCACCCGCTCTGCCGATTGAGCTACCGGGGAAATTGGTTAATTGTATCAAAATGGGTGGAAAGATTGCAAGGGTTTTCAATCCTCGCGATGGATTCGCCAGGTAGATTGCCTCGTGATGGATCTTATGCTAGATTGCCGGGCGATTTAATCTAGGGTATTGAAAGGAAAGGTGATGACCGAACACACAACTATCGTCCAAGCCAATCCTCTCAAGGCCTTCTGTCGTCAGGTCTTCGAGCACCTTGGGGTCTTGCCAAGGGATACGGAGGTGATCGCTGATGTCCTCGTCCAGGCTGACCTGCGGGGTATAGGTTTCCATGGGGTAGCCAGGCTGAGACGTTACGTCAACGGGTTGCGAGAAGGGCAGATGGTGGCGAGACCGAAGGCCACGGTGGTCCATGAGACACCCACCACTGCCCTCATTGACGGGGGTGGGGGATTGGGCCCCCCATAGGGGTGCGGGGGATGCAGACGGCCATAGCAAAGACCAATGAGGTGGGGGTGGGGTTCGTTGCGGTGCGTAATTCCAACCACTATGGCATCGCCGGCTATTACGCCATGATGGCCCTGGAATATGATCTCATCGGCATCTCCATGACCAACGCCGATGCCTTGGTGGTGCCCACCTTTGGGAGAGACGCCATGTTGGGAACAAACCCCATCAGCGTGGCGGTGCCGAGCGGAGGGGAGCATCCCTTCGTCCTCGACATGGCCACCAGCGTAATCCCCAAAGGGAAGGTCGAGGTCTATGAGCGGTCGGGTAAGAAGCTGCCTCTCGGCTGGGCCACCGACGAGCGCGGGATAGCAACCACCGATGCCTCTCTGGTCTTGAATAACCTCAATACCAGGGCGGGAGCGGGCGAACTCCTGGGGGGATATAAAAAGGGTATGGCCTGGCTCCTCTCGTGGACATCCTCTGTGGGGTTCTGCCGGGGAGCGGCTACGCCGATACCATCTACCCCAAGACCCCCGATGGCAAGTCACTCCCCGCCAATGTAGGACACTTCTTCGGGGCCCTGCGGGTTGATGGGTTTCGCCCCCTTGTGGAGTTCAAGGCCACCATGGACGATATCATCCAACGCATTAAGACCTCCCCCAAGGCCGAGGGACAGCAGCGGATCTACATCCATGGAGAGAAGGAATTCGAGGCGACTGAAGAGCGAATGCTCAAAGGGATACCCCTCCAAGCCAAGGTCGTGGCCGATTTGGAGGCCATCGCAAAGGAGATTGGTATCAGATATGATCTGTGATGGATCTTTCTGATCCTGTGGGCCTTGAAGATAAATCTATACCCTGTGGAACAAAAAGCTTGACATTATAGTTAAAATAAACTATACTTTAATATGAATTGTGACAAAGGAGGACCATATTGGAGGAGCCATTTATGGCACGAGGCAGACGCCTCCTCTCCATTAAGACCCTACCTAAGAAGTCGATAGTTAAATTTCTCGTTACGCTTCCCCTTGTTTTGCTCGTTTGTTATTTCCCCGTAACCTATATGGCGTATAAGGGGTATAAGGAGAGGGCGGTTTCAGTTGACTATTGGGATGTGGTCCTTTTGGAGTTCGATCCCTCCATGAGGGGGGAAATCTATCGTCTCATCCAAACATTCCCGACCGGGCTCACCGATAAAGAAGAGGCGCGGTTGACTGACCTCATTTGTGCCGAGTCTCAGAAATACGGTTGCGATCCGGAGTTGGTCCTTGCACTGATCATAGTGGAGAGCTCTTTCTATAGCAAGGCCACGTCATCCAAAGGGGCCAAAGGACTGATGCAGTTGCGTCCTCATGTAGCCAAGGTCCTGGCTCAGGAGGTAGGAATAGTATGGGACGAGGAGACAGCCATCTACGACCCCGGGGTAAACATCCAGTTAGGCCTCTACTACCTCTCCCAACTCATCCTGCAATTTAAAGACCTCAAGG
>MGQF01000048.1:20751-21806 GCA_001797745.1 Deltaproteobacteria bacterium RBG_13_52_11 | reverse complement strand
CTGCTTCTGCAGTAGCCCCTGAGCAATCCCGATGAGGCCACGCGCCTTTAACAAAGGGCTATTTAATGTTTCGACGTAATTGCGCGCCTCTGCTGTATGACCGTTTCTGGCCGCAGCGGCGAGCAATACTTGGACTGTCCCTGCATACGTCTCAATATAGCGATCATCTGGTCGGGTCTTACTCAGCCATTTCTGAATGAATGAGAACTCCGGGTTGGCCTTTCCCAAGGTGATTGCCGCCTGAAACTGCACATATGAGTTTGGAATTGATTCAACTCTTGATAGTGCGGAATCAAAATCCCTGTTCTTCAACTCTGCTACAGCGATGGCCTGTTTCATTTCATCCACTGCGGGAGAGTCTGTTTTCTGCTCGTTCAGTAGCCGTTTGGCATCTTTGATTTTTCCCCGCCTCGCGAGCTCCCTCACTGCCTCTTTAAGGCCGATTGCGCGAGAGATCGGATCTTTTGCAAAATGTTCGTTAAGATAGTTTAGCGCTCTATCTGCTTGTCCCGCTGCGCCATAACCTTGAGCGATCCACATGGCAACGTAGCCACAGTTATCTCCAGTACACTGACGTTCTTTCGTTCTGGCTGTCTCGACTGCCTTCAAGGCAACTGATTCGTCGGGTGTGGACCTTGCGATCTCAATTAGGCTCTGGACTCTCGTGTTTATGGCCACGATTCTTTTTGCATACTCCATCGCCGCATCTGGCCTTCCTGCCAGATAGTAGGCACGTGCAGCCAAAAAAAACGCATAATCACAGTCACCTTCTGCTACGTTACAGCCACGCAGCGCCTTTGAAATCAAGACTTCTGCTTTCTTTGTTTGTCCGCCTTTGATGTATCCACCCGCTATCTCGATAAGCGACATCTTTGAATACGCGGATTCATCCGCAGCTACATACCGCTCGGCAGTTGCCAGAGCACCGTCCTCAATCAAGATCCCCACGAGTTCCAATGTGGGACTGCCCTGGAACTTAGGATGCGTATTCTTTTCTGCCTCATCAATCAGTTTGTTCGCTTTTGAATGGTTCCCAAGTCGCACGTGAAGAGCGG
>MGQF01000048.1:8632-20727 GCA_001797745.1 Deltaproteobacteria bacterium RBG_13_52_11 | reverse complement strand
GATTTTCAGAAATGTCTATTGTACGGATTAGATTTTCCGCCATGTCGGGAAGACACGCCTTTATCATTGACTTTGCCAAATCGGTTTTAAGTTGATCTGAAAGGTCTCCTTTTGATTGCGCCAGAATGTCTTTTGCTTTTTGTAAACAACCTGCATCAGCGTAGTTAACCGCAATGTCCGGTAACAAATAGAAATACCCCCAACGAACTTCATCCCCGGATGTAGAGCCAGGCTGCGAGGCGTTGATTGAGAGTGGCTTTGCATATTGAACCGCTTCGTCTAATATGGACTCAATATCTTTATTGCATGATTTGACGCCGGTAGTTGCCTTGGCGCTATCATCGGCGTTCAATCCCGAAACTTTTAGTTCCGACAACCGACTTTGGTAAGTGGAGCGTAGGCATTCAACATCACGGCAGGCATCACGTTTTTTCAACCAGCTTTTCTGTTCGCGGCGAATCCTTTCTGGTTCGGAAGATGTTTTGAGAAATGCATTATATGCACTGGATAAAGAGTCGTCGAGCTTCGATATGTCAGCGTTACTGCAGATGAGTTTCTCAATTTCAGATGTCGCCTTTGCGCAATCAAAACTTGCTGCAAGAGTCGCAGATGGGATAACGAAAATAGCAATTAGAGCACAAAGGCAAAACATGGCTATTTTTTTATCCATTATGTTATCTCCTTGAATCGCTAACAGGGCTTATACTGATCAGCATAAAATCCCTTAACCGACGTTAATCAACCTCTAGCCCTTGCCCTCTAAAGAGTCGGCAATATCAAAGCCAATCTTCGTCAGCTTATAAAAATTCCCCGTCGCACCATGAGACTCAAGAATATTGAGAGCAAGAAGCTGTTTCAAGGCAAATGCCCACCTTGCCATGGTTCGTGGCGATTGATCTGGGCAAAGATTCTTGCCACCTACTAGAAAAGCGGTACCTTCCCTAAGCGTTGTGATATATCTGAGCATCCCCTTAGGATCATTTAATACTTCGAGGATAATTGTCCGTGCTTCAGCTGATAAGTTTTCGCCAGCCAAACGATCTGCTTCAGTGGCAACAAAACCATCCGCGTCATCGACTTCAGTCTCTTTAACAGCCTGAAGCTTTGCCTCAAGATCGGACCATCTTGCATCAAAGTTGCCCTTAAGAAGGGATAAGTCATGACGTGATTTTAATGCGTTTTTGTTAAGGGACTTAATAAGTTCCCATGTATCATCTCGTTCGGCAACAGTACATTGCCAATTTCCGAGCGGACCATCGGTAAGCATGTTTGGTAACACGCCCACAAGATAAGGGCAGATAAGAACATCTGAACCTTTTGCTGCAATCGCTCCAGTCTCATAGTAAATCCATGGTGATCTAACGTTTTCTGGGGTTACACATATTATGCAGAGCTGCATGCTGGTCAGTACACCTTGAAGCTCCTGGAACCACTCCCGCCCCTTAGCAATATCCTTGCTCGACATCCAAGGCTTGATACCAGGTAGGACTTCAGGAAGCCACTGATGAAGTGCAGATGCGACGATTTTGCTCTGCGCTTTCGACCAACCAATCAAGATATCCATTTTTTCTTTACCTAGAGGAGAAGCGTTAGCAGACACTTTCTCTAATGTACTGGCGGGCGGGGAAATTCCAAGCTCTTCTATCGCATCCGAGAGGATTTGCTCAGCCAAAGCAAGCTCATCTTCGAATACTTTTTGATCTTGAGAGCTCCAATGGACTTCATCAGGAGCTACACGGGTTTCCCAAAAGACAAGATGCGAAAAACGTCTCGTGTAACCGTGATCTCTGCCAAATAGTACTTCAAGACTCTGCTGAGTACGTGCCTTCCATGTTTTAAATTTGGAATCAAAGGCGTTGACTCTTTCTTGGCGAAATACGTGGATAGTCTGAAGGCTTTCGCTAAGTCTGTGAAGGTGAAGATCATTTTGACTGTTCATTTATGTTCTCCAGATTCATGGGTTCTGCCCCATGTTTAAGCATTGGATAGATACTTGAAAACCCCGGAATACTGTTACCACAATACTTATAAAGTGTCAATATATACAAAAAATTTGTTAAAGGAGACATCAAGGACAAAAGAAAAACGGAGTTAGCAATTTTTGCCAACCCCTCCCTGTTGCCGGCGTGAGAGGCCGCGACCTAGTTAGGCGATCATAAATCCGATGCCCAACAGGAGGAGGGTCATCAGGGTGTAGATCACGTTCTCGCCCAAATAGGGGACCAAGTGCTTGACCTGGTCGGCGTTTCGGATCACTCCCTTGATGGTGATCAGGGCCAAGGGGAAAAAGAAGAGGGCGATGAGGGTATTGACGGGAAATGATCCGAGGACCCAGGCGAGGGCAATCAAGAAGTATGCCCCCAGGGCGAAGGCAGCATAGAGCCAGGCACTGGCAGCCCGCCCGAAGACGATGGGGATGTGGCGCCTGTTGATTGCGGCATCGGCCTCTACATCAGGGAATTGGTTGAGCAGCAAGAGGTTGCTCACCAAGAGGCCGGGGATCAGAGAGGCAAGCAGGGCAACGCCATCATACCTGCCAATCAGCACATAGTGGGTCCCCATGACCATGAGAGGACCGAACCCCAGCCCCGGGGCCACGAGGCAGAGAAAGGGTCGCGTGGTGATCCACGGCGTATAGGCGATTATCACGAGGATGCCGACGACCCCCAGGGGGAGAATCCCCCACCCCCGCACCACCCAAAAAAAGATGCCGATCGCCGCTGTCAGGCCGAGGGCGGCGAGGCCGAAGATGAGGGCCTTATGGGGACTCATCAACCCATGGGGGAGGATCCCACTCCCTCCGCTAAAGGGGGTTGGTTGAGTCTTGAGATCCAGACCGCTGACGTAGTCAAAGTAGTCGTTGAGGACGTTGGTGGCTATATGGGCGCAGAGGGCCCCCACAAAGGCGAGGATGACGTAGCCCAACGGAAGGGCACGCAATCCACCTTGTACCCAGGCCGCCGTCCCCACGCCGATGCAGAAACAGGCCGGGGTCAGCAAGAGAAACTGCGGCCGCGTCTCTCGAAAATAGATTCCCACACCCATATGGCTCCTCCGCGCTAAGAATATGCACGAAAGCACTAGCGCATCTGGTCCCAAAAGTCAATGGTGATGTTAAAAAAGAAGGCCCTTTCTCCCGGGAAAGGGCCTTACAAGGAAGGGTCTTAGTTGGCGTGGGCGACCTCTGCACCTACCTCGTGGGCAGAGGAGGGCTTGGTCTGGAAAACGATACGCCCTCCCTCCAACTCCGCGATCACCGTGCTGTTGTCCGGCACCTTCCCCGCCACGATCTGTTTGGCCAGGGGGGTCTCCAACTCGCGCTGGATGACCCGCTTGAGGGGGCGTGCCCCATAGACCGGATCATACCCCGCCTTGGCTATATATTCCGCTGCCTCCTTGGTAAGCTTCAAGGTGATCCTCCGTTCCCCGAGGCGGGCCTGGAGAAGGCCAGCCTGGATCTGGACGATGGTCAGCAGCTGCTCCTCGGTGAGGGAGCGGAAGACAACGATCTCATCCACCCTGTTGAGGAACTCGGGGCGGAAGTGCTGGCGCATGGCCGCTAGGACCTGCTCCTTCATCCGCTGATAGCTCTCCTCGTCAATCCCGCGGAACTCAAGGATGTAACTGCTCCCGATATTGGAGGTCATGATGATGACCGTGTTCTTGAAGTCCACCGTCCTGCCGTGGGAGTCGGTGAGCCTGCCGTCGTCCAGGATCTGCAGCAAGATGTTGAAGACGTCGTGGTGGGCCTTCTCGATCTCGTCGAAGAGGATCACCGAGTAGGGTTTCCGGCGCACCGCCTCGGTGAGCTGCCCCCCCTCTTCATACCCCACGTACCCTGGTGGGGCGCCGATGAGCCTGGCCACGGTGTGCTTCTCCATGTATTCGGACATGTCGATGCGGACCATGTTGTTTTCATCGTCGAACAGGGCCTCTGCCAGGGCGCGGGCGAGCTCGGTTTTGCCCACCCCGGTGGGCCCGAGGAAGATAAAGCTCCCGATGGGGCGGTTGGGATCTTTGATTCCCGACCGGGCCCTAAGGACGGCATCGGCCACTGCCTGTACCCCTTCATCCTGCCCTACTACCCGGCGGTGTAGCTCATCACCGAGACGCAGGAGCTTCTCTTTTTCCCCTTCCAGGAGCCTGCTCACGGGCACCCCCGTCCAGCGGCTTACGACCAGGGCGATGTCCTCCTCATCCACCTCCTCCTTGAGGAGCATTGCCCCCCCCTGCTTGGCGTGGAGGCGCTCTTCCTCAGATCGTAATCGCTTTTCGAGATCGGTCAGCTTCCCGTATTTGAGCTCTGCGGCCCGGTTGAGGTCGTAGTCCCGCTCGGCCTGCTCGGCCTGGATCCGGGCCTCCTCGATCTCCCGCTTCAAGGCCCGCAGCTTGGCGATGGCCCCCTTCTCCGCCTCCCACTGGGCTCTAAGGATTTGGGCCTCGGCCTTGAGGTCGGCGAGCTCCTTCTCCAGCCGTTTGAGCCGCTCCTTGGATGCGGCGTCCTTCTCCTTCTTGAGGGCCTCCCGCTCTATCTCCAGCTGCATCACGCGCCTGGTGATCTCATCGAGCTGCGTGGGCATGCTGTCGATCTCCGTACGGATCTTCGCTGCGGCCTCATCGACCAGGTCGATGGCCTTATCGGGGAGGAACCGATCGGAGATGTACCGATGGCTCAGGATTGCCGCTGCTACCAGGGCCGAGTCCTTGATCCTAACCCCGTGATGGACCTCATACCGCTCCTTGAGCCCCCGCAGGATGGAGATGGTATCCTCCACCGACGGCTCATCCACCACCACGGGCTGAAACCGCCGCTCCAGGGCGGCGTCCTTCTCGATGTGCTTGCGGTACTCGTCCAGGGTGGTGGCCCCGACGCAGTGCAGCTCCCCCCGGGCGAGCATGGGTTTCAAGAGGTTGCTGGCATCGACGGCCCCTTCGGCAGCACCGGCCCCGACCACCGTGTGGAGCTCATCGATGAAGAGGATGATCTCACCCTCCGATTCCTGGATCTCCTTGAGAACCGCCTTGAGGCGCTCCTCGAACTCCCCCCGATACTTGGCACCGGCGATGAGGGCCCCCATATCGAGGGCGATGATCCGCTTATCCTTCAACCCCTCGGGGACATCCCCCCGCACGATCCGCTGGGCAAGCCCCTCGACGATGGCGGTCTTCCCCACCCCCGGGTCACCGATGAGGACGGGGTTGTTCTTGGTTCGACGGGAGAGGATCTGGATCACGCGCCGGATTTCCTCATCCCTGCCGATGACCGGATCGAGCTTCCCCTGGCGGGAGAGCTGCGTGAGGTCCCTGCCGTAGCGCTCCAGGGCCTGGTAGGTATCCTCGGGATTCTGGCTGGTCACCCGCTGGTTCCCCCGGACGGCCTGAAGGGCCTTCATCAGCCGATCCCTCGTGACCCCGGCCTCCTTCAGGATACGGCCGCAGCCTCCGGCATCGTCCACCATGGCCAAGAGAATGTGCTCAACACTCGTGTAGTCGTCTTTGAATTTTTTGGCCTCTTCCTCAGCAGCGGCCAGGATTTGGTTTAGCCTCTGGGCAATGTAGACCTGCCCCCCCCCAGCGCCGGAGACCTGGGGTATGGTCCTCAGAAGCGCCTCCGCCTTCTCCTGCACCCCCTGGGGGGAAACATCCATCCCCTCCAGGAGCCGGGGTATAAGGCCGTCAATCTGATTGAGGAGGGCTGCCAGCAGGTGCTCAGGCTCTATCTGCTGCTGGTTGTATTGACCAGCCAGGGACTGGGCACCTTGCAGGGCCTCCTGCGCCTTTTGGGTAAACCGATCTATGTTCATAGATTTTACCTCTCTACAGATTCGTTTTAGAAAATTACTCCCTCTCCCGCCAGCGGGAGAGGGAGGGGGTGAGGGTGGATATAATATCGGATGGTTACCCCCTCACCTGAATCCTCTCCCCTTGGGGAGAGGGAAAATATTTATTATCGCATCATCTTCTGGGGGCTTTGCCTCCAGACGGATGTGCTCGTGGCACACCCTATTTCTTCTCCTCAAACTCCGCGTCGATCACGTCCTCACCCTTGCCGCCACCCGCAGCTCCCTCTGCAGCCCCCTGGGTACCTTGGGCTTGGCCGTGTTGGGCGGCCTGTTGGTAGGCGGCAGTGCTCAGGGCATGGGCGGCCTGCTGGAGGTCGCTCGTAAGGCCCCTGAGCCGGCTTACATCGGCATTGTCCTTGATGGCCTGGCGGATGTCGTTGATGATCTGTTCGCAGCGGCTCTTCTCGTGAGCCGGCACCTTGTCACCGAGTTCCTTAAGCTGGCGCTCCACCTGGTAGGCGAGTCCGTCTGCCTGGTTGCGGACCTCCACCTCCTCGCGGCGGGTCTTGTCATCGGCAGCATGGGCCTCGGCGTCCTTGACCATCTTGTCTATTTCATCTTTCGCGAGGCTCGTGGAGCCCGAGATGGTGATCCGCTGTTCTTTACCGGTGGCCCTATCCTTGGCGTTCACGTTGAGGATCCCGTTGGCGTCGATGTCGAAGGTCACCTCGACCTGGGGGATTCCCCGCGGTGCCGGCGGTATCCCTTCGAGGCGGAAGTTCCCCAGGGTCCGGTTGTCCCTGGCCATCTCCCGCTCACCTTGCAGCACGTGGATATCCACCGCCGTTTGGTTATCATCGGCGGTGCTGAAGGCCTCACTCTTTCTCACCGGGATGGTGGTGTTGCGCTCGATGAGCTTGGTCATGACACCGCCTAAGGTCTCCACACCGAGGGAGAGGGGGGTGACATCGAGCAAGAGCACATCTTTCACCTCACCGGCAAGAATCCCGGCCTGAACAGCCGCCCCTGCAGCAACCACCTCGTCGGGGTTCACACTCTGGTTAGGCTCCTTGCCGCCGGTGAGCCTCCTGACCAGGGTCTGCACCGCGGGGATCCTCGTGGAGCCGCCCACCAGTATTACTTCATCGAGGTCGTCGGCCTTCAGTTTGGCATCGGCCAGGGCCTGCTTCACCGGTCCCTCCAAACGGCGGAGGATTTCATTGACCAACTCCTCGAACTTGGCCCTCGTGAGCTTCATGTTGAGGTGCTTGGGGCCGCTGGCATCCGCCGTGACAAAGGGGAGGTTGATGGTAGTCTCCACGGTGGTGGAGAGCTCGCACTTGGCCTTTTCCGCCGCCTCGTAGAGGCGCTGCAGGGCCTGCTGGTCCTTTCTGAGGTCTATCCCGTAGTCCTTTTTGAACTCGTCCGCCATCCAATCGACGACCCGTTTGTCGAGGTCATCGCCGCCAAGATGGGTGTCGCCACTCGTGGCCTTGACCTCTACCACCCCTTCACCTACCTCCAGGATGGAGACGTCGAAGGTCCCCCCACCGAAGTCGAAGACCAGGATCTTCTCATCCTTCTTTTTGTCTAACCCATAGGCCAAAGAAGCAGCAGTGGGTTCGTTGATGATCCTCAGCACATTGAGACCTGCGACAGTCCCGGCGTCCTTGGTAGCCTGACGCTGGGCGTCGTTGAAGTAGGCAGGGACGGTGATAACCACGTCCTTGATCTTCTCTCCCAGGTACTTGGAGGCATCATCCACCAGCTTGCGCAGCACCTGGGCGGATATCTCCTCCGGGGCGTATTGCTTACCCCCCACCTCAAAACGCACGGCATTGTCCTTCCCTGCGGTCACCTTGTAGGGGACGATCTTGATCTCCTCTGAGACCTCGTTGAATTTGCGCCCGATGAACCTCTTAGCAGAAAAGACGGTGTTTGTCGGGTTGAGGACCGCCTGCCGTTTGGCGATCTGCCCTACCAGACGCTCGTTTTCCTTGGTGAAACCCACCACTGAAGGGGTCGTCCTGGAACCCTCCGTATTAATGATGACGTTGGGCTTGCCACCTTCCATCGTCGCAATAACCGAGTTGGTGGTTCCCAAATCAATCCCTATTGCCTTGGACATTGTCTGTACCTCCTGTCTTTTTCGTAATATATAACGATGTTTTAAGTTTAAGCACCATCCCGACCTTTTCAAGAAGGTTTAGACGAATAGATACACTTTTAATGAAATATCATCAATAATATATGACAGATCGGACAACGAAAAGGCCCCTCAAGGGGCTGGGAAGGGGTTAAGCGGATTGAGGCAATTTGTTTGAGGAAGGAGAGGCTGCCCGCACAATGTCATGTTTCAAGACCCCCCCATTTTTTCCAGTGCCCGATCCTGGAATCACTCTTCCATCTTATACACTTTGCAGAGCATTGCCCGGTTACACCAGCCGCCGGTAAGGGGATCCAGGGTATCAGGCTCGTCAATGGTCAGCATGTTCACGTTAGATTCAAAGGCGCCGAAGAGGGAAGGCAGTTCTCCAGGCCTTTCCGGGAACCACCAACTGGCCTCCGCGTTGACGACGTTGGGAAGAATATGCTTTGTTAATTTTGCCTTTTGTTTGATTCTCCTCCCTCTTGCCGTTTCGATGAACACCCAATCACCGTTGCGGATGCCCAGTTTTCCGGCCGTTTCAGGATGAATGGTTACGAGGGGATCGGGGTGACTTTCTCTTAACCCTATTCCCCATTGCCTGTGTTCCGAATGGAACTGGGGCATAAATCTGCCACCCGTGTTGAGGATGAGGGGATACTCATCGAGAAGCTCAGGTGTCCTGACGGGACTTTCAGGAGGTTCCTCGTAGTATGGGAGCGGGTCGTATCCCAGCTTTTCGAATACGGTGGAGTAGAGTTCTATTTTGCCGGTAGGCGTAGCGAAACCGTTCTTTTCGTATTTCTTAAATTCTTGTCTGGGAGGCAACAGCACCCCTCTCTCTATAAATTCCTCATAGCTGATTCCCAGAGGCGCAATTCGGTCATTGACGACCTCCTCGAGATCCTTCCATGGCCAGTATTCCTCCTGGCCGAGTCTGATCCCCAGCGCCCGCCAGAATTGATAGTCCTCGTGACGATCCCCTAAGGGTTTGATGGCCCGTTCTCCACCAAAGGCCAGAGTGGTCCAATCCTCAACTGTTGAGCAGAGGGGTCTTTCCAGCCAGCTCGCAGCCGGCAGCACATAGTCTGCCAGTTGGGCCGTTGGGGTCATCCAGTATTCCAAGACCACATGGAGCTCGAGATTAGGATGGGTCAAAGCTTCCAGCACAAGGGGGGTGTTCGGTGCCCACATCACCGGGTTGCTGGCTGCCGTGATCATGGCTTTGAGGGGATAGGGTTTTTCCGTTATGATCTGCCGCATCGCCAGGGGGGTCGGTACTATTAAGTAATGGAGGTTGGGACAGGGTACACCCCGCTGTTTCTCATAATGCGGCGCCACGATCTCCCAGGAACCCCATGACATCAGTTTGAACCGGTCGGCGCCGATCATCTTTGCCCTGGTTTCCTTCGAGCACCTGTCAGCCAGTTCAAACTCTGAATCGCTTTTGAGTCTTTTGCCGTCAATTTCAAGAGGAAACCCGCTCATAAAATCCCCTCCCGGCGCATCGATATTGCCAGTGATAGCTCCGAGAATGACCCTCGCCTGTTCCACACGCCCTGAATTGAGGCCCAGTTGGTCGGTGGACACACCTCGATCTATGCACGCGGGTCGGCTTGTGGCATAGAGTCTGGCTGATTGGACAATCTCTTCGGGACGAAGCCCTGTGATCTCGGCTACTCTCTGAGGTGTATATTCCCTGACCCTTTCAATCAGTTTATTAAACCCATAGGTCCATTTGTCCACGAATTCCCTGTCGTAGAGGCCCTCACCAATGATGACATGTATCCAGCCAAGGGCCAAGGCTCCGTCCGTCCCCGGTCTCAACTGGAGGCACATATCGGCATATGCAGCTGAGTCGCTGATCAGAGGATCGACGACGATGACTTTTATATCTCTCTTATCTTTGTTGTCTATCCTCCTCTTCAAGGTACGCCACCTGGTCAAACGGGCCTCCTTAGGGTTGGCTCCCCAGAGGACCACACACTTTGTCTTTCCTATATCATCAAGAACCAGGGAGCCAAGCATGGCCATCTCGATGGTGTAATCATTGCAGAAGCAGATCATGCCCGGGCAGATGAGGTTTTGCGGATTGCCGAAGAGGTTGAGAAACCTGGATCGAGCCCAGAAATGGTCGCTCCGGTAGGTACCCTCCGCTGCGATCAAGGTCTCAGGTCCGTACTTATCCTTGAGGGAAGAGAGTTTTTCCGCTATCTCATCCAGGGCCTGTTCCCACGGTATCTGTTGCCACTTTCCTTCCCCCCTCGCACCGATGCGTTTCAGGGCATGTTTCAATTGATCGGGGTGGTAAAGCCATTTGATCGCATTGACGCACCTCTGGCAAATAAAACCATGGCTGGCAGGGTGATCGGGATTCCCTGTTATCTTCGCTACCTTTCCGTCCTGGACATAAACCAGGACCCCGCAGTTGTTATGGCAGAAAAAACAAGCGGCCTTTTTAATGGTCATTTTCGAATCCATCACAATCCTCCATTTTATTTAAAGAGGAATTTGTTTGGGATAGGAGAGGCTGATATCACAATGCCCTGTTTATTCATACCGTACCTAGAAAAATATGGGGGTGCTTCTATTTTTTTCTCTAAAGTTGCTTTAGAATCCTATTTTGCTTTCTAAGATAATAAATCTTGTGCCGAGGGGATTGCATGTATTAAATACCACAAAGAGCACAAATATTGTGGTATTTGATGGATCATTATACAGCCTTTGAAGGGGGTTTAAAAGACGTTTGAGACTAAAGTAGGGGCAGCGCCCATTTATTCCTCTGCAAAAATAATGCTTGACTTCTGAAGGCAGAGGTGCTACCTTCTTATCCGAAGTCACAGAAGTTTTTGTTACCAAGTAAACAAAGGGGCCACAAAGACTTTATACTTTGTGGCCCCTTTTAAATGAGGTGGTTCTGGGACTTTAATCTACGAGAAAGGAGGTATAGAACATGCCAAATGGTACAGTGAAGTGGTTCAATAACGCCAAAGGTTACGGTTTTATCACAGTTGAAGAAGGAAAAGATGTGTTTGTCCACCATTCTGCCATCCAGAGTAAGGATTTTGGATTTAAGTCCCTTGCCGAGGGTGAGCAGGTCAGCTTTGATATCGAGCAAGGCCCAAAAGGCCCGAGCGCAGTCAACGTTGTGAAACTGTAATCCACCAGATGCCAAGGTCTTCCCTGCAGAGCAGGGAAGACCTTGGCACTGTCTTTTTTGTCAAACTAACCCCACACAATTGGAAACGATCCCGCCTTTCTCTCTCTTGCTGCCTTATAATGGCTGTGATAAGCTTCTGTTCAAGAAGCTTGAGGAGGTGAAAAGATGAAAAGGATTATTGTAATCTCTATTTTCGTCGTTATAAGCGCCCTCATCGTCATCTTACCGTATAGGGAGTCTGCACTGATTTTGTTACCAGGTCTTACTCTCAAGGAATCGATTTACAAAAATATTGCGCAGATATTCACCGAGGGTATGTGGACATACATTTCCTTTTTGTTTGTCTTGCTTCCCCTTGTTTTGCTCCTTCAGGTCAGGCAATCACCATTGACATGGTATAAAAGGGTGTTCTTCCTTTTAGAGGGCATTATTGCCTTGTTAGCGGCCTTGGTGATGTCCTATCAAATGTTTTTTAGTATTCCTTTTGAGTCAGTGACCTTCACACCCATCTTCTATGTAGCCCTGTGTTGGGTGTTACTGGGGGCGATTGCTTCGATCTTACTGGCGATAAAGAAGCTGTATGATAAAGCTGCCAAGCTCATATACGGCTAAAAATCGCCATAGTTTTTAATTCACCTCGACCTTCTAAGCTTAAAGTACAGGTAGCCGAGGGCTCCCACCATCCCGATCAACATGAAGATGGAGACGATCGTCTCCATCGAATCTAAGCGGGTAGCGATTTTTTCAAAGGTTGCTCCGACCCACCAACCGACGAAGGCGAGGAAGAGGCATCGGAATATCGAACCCAAAAAGGTATACACGGTGAAGGGTTTGACGGCGATGCGGAAGAGCCCGGCAAAGATGGAGACGAGAGAGATCGGGAAGACAGGAATGGCCCGGGAGAGAAAGAGGCTCAATGCCACTTTCCTTCCCCGGAACCGTTTCTCCAGATTCTCAATTTCGTCCCAATCCACACCCAAAAACCGCTGGAAGCGGATCACCAATG
>MGQF01000048.1:8314-8625 GCA_001797745.1 Deltaproteobacteria bacterium RBG_13_52_11 | reverse complement strand
GCCGTAGTAACTAATCGTGTATCCGATATAGGAGCCGAGTGTGGAGGCGACGGCGCCGGGAAGAACGATGATCCACAGGATCTGCAGAAAGGCATGGGGAATGGAAAACTGAGGGGGGATGAGGAGTGCGCCTGCGCCCATGATGATCAGCGGCGATGGAATGGGGACGATGATCTGTTCGATCATCACGCCGATGAAGACCGCGAGCTGGCCATGGGCCCTCATCAACTCCATAATCCACTGCGTAATCTCTGAAATCAAAGGTTGCTCTCCAATTGTTCATCCTTCATAATCTTTAATGAACGTTCCGT
>MGQF01000048.1:4090-8219 GCA_001797745.1 Deltaproteobacteria bacterium RBG_13_52_11 | reverse complement strand
CATGTTTGCAGGCCTCTGAACCGTCTTTTCATGTTTTGCCCCATACTCTTGGGTTTTTTGAACACGTGCCGGCGCCTGGACAGCCCCTTGGGCCATTGAGCTGGATCGTGATGTCTGCGCTACTACTGTTCGGGGCTGCGGTTGAGGTTGATCATTTTGTTTGTGCTGCGGTGCAGTATAAGAAGGGCGTACTGTGCGCAAAGCAGGTTTGTTAACCACCTGATTGCTCTCCACCATGTTAGTCGGGGTATTCACCATAGGCTTCTCTCGCTGGTTATCCCCTCGTATAGGTTGCTCCTGCAGGTGCTTCGGGGTTTGATTTTGGTTGACCTTAGTTTCGGATGTACGGGGGCCTTGAGCATCCTTTTTTAAGCGTATCTCCTGATTCTGGGGTGGGCGAGTCTGTATTGGACTACGAACACTTTCTCGAATCACGGGCGTTGCATGGGTTATTCGGGTTGTGTGCTCGTGCTGCTCCTCGAGATGTCTGCGAAGCATGAGCCTCCTTGTTGCCGGTGGATAACGGAGGTCTTGGTGATAGATGGCCGTGTATCGCCGTGGTTCCCACCACGGATGGGAGCGAAATCCCTTGATGAAGATGTGAAACCACGGCCGCCAGGTAACCCAGTAATACCGCTGCGGCACATCCCAGCATTCGTAGGTCACGTAGGTCCTCGGCCAGTAAAAGGGTCCCCAGTAATAGTAGTGGTAGACATACCGATAGCGAGGCCACTGATCCCAGTAATTGTTATAGGCACGATGGACAATGGTAATGCTGTCTGGGGTTGTCTCGAAATACTCGACACGGACATATTGTACATCGAGGCACTCTTGGCCTTCGGCCACGATATGCATCTCCATGCTGTCGGCTTCCACATGCCGGCTGCTCGGTACCATGATGGTTTCAGAAATCCGATCTGATCTCAGGACAAAGGTGTCGCCGTAAGGGGGGGCCTCTCCTTCAGCTTCCGATGGTCCTTCCGTGCCTCTTTCTGCACTTTTAATCCACAACCGTCCGGCTATCTGGTCATTTCGTGCTATATCCTTGTACCGGACGGTTATCTTCAGATACCGAGCCCAACGAGGGACGGCAAAGTAATAGATAGCGCTCGCCAGACCGGGTTCATATGTTTCCCCTTCTTTTGACGCCCACGCAGTCAACCTAACGCCTTCAGAGTAGGCAGGGCTCGCTGTAACTGAGGCGTGGCCTCGTTCAAGCCAATCGTCCATATCCACGGCATTTCGGTATCCGGAATCCCGATTGCTGTAGCCATAGGTAAGCTCGTAATCATACGTGGTCTGAGCCCCCACTGATTGCGCGAATACCAGAAGCCCTAGAATCATACAAACGATGATAATGTTCTTCGACATTGTCTTCCCTCCCGACTATCAGGTAAGCCATAAGGTTTGCGATACCGTGTTCTCTTTGCAGGTACTTCATTGTCCCGGCTCTCTCGATTGCTCCACATCCTTCCCCCTCTCGGCGCTCCTTGCCCCATGAGCTTTTCATGGTTAGTTCTCTATTTTTTAGACACCTGCATGATGAAAAGGTTTAATTTTGGATACTTCCTCCACAATACGAGGTGCAACTCTTTATATCTAAAACCGCAGAGTTAGACGTCAGTTTGATGCTCAATGTTCGACAGACATTTCATTAAAGATGGTCAGGTATCAACAGGCTGGTGAAAAGGGTGGTTTTAATAAGACTCGGAAAAGAGGACCTTTTGTACAGACGGGACGTGTTAAAGTCGTTGAATCAACCCTAAGCCACTCTCCACGTTGACACGCAATGCCCAAATCCCTATACTTTGAGTAAAAGGGCCTGTTCTTTCCAACCCAACGGATCACTAATAATCGACGCCAACCTTTAAGGAGGAATTGCGTTATGGCCTTTCGCGCACCCATCAAGGTCTCCTTCTCAGACATCGATAATGCGGGTATCGTCTACTACCCCCGCTTCGTGCACTATTTCCATCTGGCGATGGAGGAGTTCTTTAGCAGCGAGCTGGGGATCGATTATGCGGACGTATTGCATGAGCGCAACGTCGCCTTTCCCACTGTCCACCTTGAGGCCGACTTTCGGCGGCGGATGAGATACGGCGACCGCATTGATATGGAGGTCAGGGTGATCGATATCGGGCGGACCTCGATTAGCTGGGGATACAGGGGATACCGTGGGGGGGATGAAAAGGACATGGTGGTGGAAGGCAACAATGTCACGGTCTGCGTCAAGATGGATACCTTTGATAAGATAGATGTCCCTGAATGGCTGAAGCAGGCCTTAACGGTCTACCTGAAAAAAAGCAGTGGGACGTGACGTGTATGACCCCTATTATTGAAGCGACTGATCTCATAAAACGCTATGGCGAGTTCACGGCGGTGGACGGGGTGAGCTTCGAGGTCAGGGCAGGCGAGTGTTACGGGCTCCTTGGCCCCAATGGGGCCGGAAAGACATCTATCATCCGGATGATGTATGGCTTTTCGCCCCTCTCTTCAGGCCAGATGTTTCTGTTTGGGCAGGACATCGAACGGGATTGGAGGGAGATCAGGGCGCGCATCGGTGTCTGCCAGCAGGGTAACACCCTGGACCCGGACCTGAGCGTGGAAGACAATTTGGCCGTTTTTGCCGGCTATTTCTGCATGCCCGCCCCCAGGGCACGAGCGAGGACGGAAGAGCTCCTCGGATTCTTCGCCCTGGAGAAAAAGCGAAAGGCCAAGGTGCTGGAACTGTCGGGGGGCCTTGCACGACGGTTGATGGTTGCCCGCTCATTGATCAATGAGCCGGAATTGCTCATCCTGGATGAGCCCACCACTGGCCTCGATCCCCAGTCCCGTCATCTCCTCTGGGAAAAACTCATGGCCCTTCGGAAGGAGGGGGTCACCCTCTTGCTTACCACCCACTACATGGAAGAGGCCTCCTATCTCTGCGACCGCCTCATGATCCTCGACTATGGCAAGATCCTGATCGAGGGCTCCCCCCAGCCCCTCATAAAGCATTATGTGGGTGATTCGGCCGTTGAAATCGAGGGGGTGGACGAAACCCTTCGGCAATATCTCGTGAAGAACCACATAAACCACGACGTCTTGGATCAGCGCATTATCGTCTATGCGGACAATTCCGTGGCCGACCACATTCGCCATCACTTTTGTGCGGAAAAGTGCACGTTCCGGGCACCAACCCTTGAAGATGTTTTCCTGCATTTGACCGGGAGGGAGCTGAGAGAATGAACATTCAACCCAATCTCTCATGGCGTTTTCTGCGGGTGTGGTGGAGAAACGTTATTGTTTACCGCCGGATTTGGAAAATAAATTTCCTGGTCCCGCTTTTTGAACCGGCCTTTTACATCTTCGCTTTCGGCCTCGGCTTCCGAAACCTTGTGGGCCGACTCAGTTACGCGGGGCTGAACCTCTCCTATACGGAATTCATAGCCCCCGCCCTCATTGCCACCGCGGTGATGTGGAACAGTTTTTTTGAAACGACCTACGCCTCTTTTGTCCGTATGATCTATCAGAAGACCTTCGACGCCATGATAGCCACACCCCTCTCCCTGGAGGAAATTATCCTGGCTGAGGTTATCTGGAGTGCTACCAAGGCAGCAGCAGCCGCTGCTATCATGCTCGTTGTGCTTGCACCCCTGGGATTTATCTCCCTCCCTGCGGGCTTTCTCGTGATCCCCCTCGCCTTTCTCGGCGGCATCGCTTTTGGGGCCATCGGAATGTTGTTCACGGGCATCGTGCCCAGCATTGATATGTTCAATCTCCCCATTTTTCTCTTCCTGACGCCTTTGTTCCTTTTTAGCGGTACATTTTTCCCCGTCTCAAGCCTCCCCTTGTGGGCCCAGAAGGCCTCCTTGGCCTTCCCCCTCTACCATCTGGTGGAAATGACCAGGCTCTTTTCCATCGGCAGGATGGAAACCGTGCCTTTGTTCAGCATCGGCTACCTTATCCTTTTTTCTGTTGTTTTTTTGAAGCTCGCCATGCTCGCCATGCGCCGGAGGCTGATCCAATAGCATGGTCACAGGGATTGGGCCTCGGTGATGATGCGGGCATCGACGGTGACGACTCCCTGCCCTTGAGGGAGCGCAAAAAGAGGGTTGACGTCAATCCCCTGTATTTCCTCGAAATCGAT
>MGQF01000048.1:996-4069 GCA_001797745.1 Deltaproteobacteria bacterium RBG_13_52_11 | reverse complement strand
CAGGGCCTCTTTGAGTTGCACGCAATCGAAGGGGCCGATCCCCCCCGCGCCTGTCGGCATTTGACAATGAGAGTATTTGCCCAAGGCAGTTTTTGCCTTTTTCCTCAACTTGACATTCATAGTTCCCTCTGATATCTCTTTTCGATAGTTTAATCAATAAAAAGGGCCTTTGAGGAAGACTGTCATGCCGGAGAAAAGGGAGATAACCGTCGGTTCTTTTCCCAGCCGGTGTCCCTACTGTAACGAGGTGGTGGAATATCGTGACCTCCGGCCAGGGGTGAATCGGGTCAGGTGCGAGCATTGTCAGCGGTTGTATATCAAGGTAGTAGAACCCCACCCTGATATGCCCTCAAACGATCTCGGGGGCAAATAACTTCGAACTATATGATTGACAGGATTCTGGTCCCCTCTTTGGCGGGATCGAATCCTCGAATCCTGCCGCCAGCGGCATCCCGCTTCCGTAAATCTATATTGAGGGGCGGGATTGAATCCTGCGGTGTAAATGTGTATCCTCCTGGATGGCATGAAAAATCCCCTCATGATGGACCAGAGAGATAATAAGGCTCCCTATGGATAGGCTTGCCGAGATCATAGACTCCATTGCCAGACCTCTCGACCTCGCCTCCAAGGACAACTTTGCCCGTCTCCCCAACATCAAGGGGTTGGAGGGTCTGATCACCGGGCTGACCCAGGAGGCCATCCCCCTCTCACCTGATCCATCAATTCAGGCCAAGCTCAGGGGTCTCCAAGAGAACTTCGTCGGCTTTGAGGAGGCCCAAGGGATGGCGAAGGAGGAGCTGATCAAAAGGGGGGGGGAGTTGCTTGAAGAGATCAGGGGTGCCCTGGACTCCAAGGGGACGGACCAACCCTATCGCCAAGGGGAGATCGCCAACCTGCTGAGAACCCCCATACAATTCATCAAAGGGGTTGGGCCGAAGATCTCCCAGTTGCTCAAGAAAAAAGGGATAGAAACCATAGAAGACGCCCTTTATAATCTCCCCCTCCGGTATGAAGACCGCCGGGAGATCAGGCGGATAGCTGATCTCACTATAGGCGATCGCTGCGTAGGGTATGCCGAGGTGATTGCTGCCGGCGAGGTGGTCTACCCCAAGAGCCGCCGCAGGGTCTATGAGGCCATCCTGGGGGACGGAAGCGGCTTGATTATTGCGAAGTGGTTTCAGGGGATCAAGTATATCAGAGGACGCCTGAAAAAGGGGGACCAGGTCATCTTCTGTGGGGAGATCCGGGGGTATCGTGCACAAAGGGAGATATTCCACCCTGACCTGGAGTGGGTGGAGGGCAAGGAAGGGGATTCTCTCCATTTCGGGCGCATCGTCCCCGTCTATTCTGAGACCGAGGGGCTCTACCAGCGGCGGATCAGGGGCATCATGCACCAGGTAATCCAGGATGCCGCCCTCAAGGTAACGAGCCCTATTCCCCCCCAGATATGCAAGCGATGCAACCTGATGCCCCTCTCTGAGGCCCTGTGCGAGGTCCATTTCCCCCGGGGCTATCTCGACATCGAGCAACTCAACCTCAAGACGTCCCGCCCCCATCAGCGGCTGGCCTTTGAGGAGTTTTTCTTCCTGGAGCTCGGCATGGCGCTGCGGCGCAGGGGAATTGCCCAGGAGGAGGGGATCGCCTTCCGGGTAGAGAAGACCCCCTCGGCAGATCATCTCCTGGAGAAACTCCCCTTTACCCTCACCAAGGCCCAGGAGCGAGTAATCGAGGAGATCAAGGGGGATATGGTCAAGCCCCATCCCATGAACCGCTTGCTGCAGGGGGACGTGGGGAGTGGGAAGACGGCGGTGGCCCTTGTCGCCTCGCTCATCGCCATCGACAACGGCTACCAGGCAGCAGTGATGGCCCCCACCGAGATCCTGGCGGAACAGCATTACTTCAACCTCAGAGAGTGGTTAAGGGGAGCGGGGGTCAAGGCCGTCCTGCTGACCGGCAGGATCAAGGGGAGAGAGCGCGATGAGCTCTATCAGGCCATCACGGTGGGGGAGGCCCAGCTGGTGGTGGGGACCCACGCCCTCATCCAGGAGGGGCTCTCCTTTAAGAGGTTGGGCCTCAGTGTGGTGGACGAGCAGCACCGCTTTGGGGTGATGCAGCGGGCCCGCCTGAAGAGAAAGGGAACGGTGCCGGACCTGTTGGTGATGACCGCCACACCTATCCCCCGCACCCTGGCCATGACCCTCTACGGCGACATGGAGGTATCGATCCTCGATGAACTCCCTCCGGGCAGGGGCCCCATCGTCACCAAGGTCTATCGAGAAAAGGAGCAGGGGGAGGTCTACCACAGGGTGGGCGAAGAGGTGGCAAAAGGCAGGCAGGCCTACGTCGTCTACCCCTTGGTGGAGGAGTCGGAGCGGATGGACCTGCGGGACGCTACCCAGGGGGCCCAGCGCCTCCGGGGGGAGGTCTTCCCCCACTATACAGTCGGGCTTATCCACGGCAGGATGAAGGGCGACGAAAAGGAGCAGACCATGCGGGCCTTTCGGGAGGGGGAGATCCAGATCCTCGTGGCTACCACGGTGATCGAGGTGGGGATAGATTGCCCCAATGCCACAGTCATGGTGGTGGAGCACGCCGAGCGGTTCGGCCTCTCTCAGCTGCACCAGCTGAGGGGGAGGATAGGGAGGGGTCCCCACCCGTCCATATGCCTCTTATTGGCCCCGGCGCGGATCGGCAAGGAGGCATGGCGTCGCCTCAAGGTGATGGAGGAGACTACTGACGGCTTCCGGATCGCCGAGGAGGACCTGGCCATCAGGGGCCCGGGGGAGTTTTTGGGGGTCCGGCAGTGGGGCATCCCCGACTTTCGCGTGGCCAACCTCATCAGGGACGCCCGCCTCCTCCAGCAGGTCCGCAGGGAGGCCTTCGCCCTCATCGACCAGGACCCTGAGCTCAGCAGGGAGGAACACCTCCCCCTCAGGGAGGTTATCAGAGAGAAGTGGCACGCGCGGTTGGAGCTGGCGTCCGTGGGTTAGAGAAGTCTTGACATATACCCCCCCTTTTTGTTATTAAATGCACAAGTCGAAAATAGGAAAAAAAGGAGGGCCTATATGGCTAC
>MGQF01000048.1:848-972 GCA_001797745.1 Deltaproteobacteria bacterium RBG_13_52_11 | reverse complement strand
TGGGATATGAGAATATCCTCTACGAGGTAAATGGAGGGGTAGCTACCATAACCATCAACCGCCCGCCGTACAACGTCCTCGACATCAAGACCATGCGGGAGATGAACCAGGCCCTGCAAGATGT
>MGQF01000048.1:0-834 GCA_001797745.1 Deltaproteobacteria bacterium RBG_13_52_11 | reverse complement strand
GGGGGTGTGAGGTTGCCATCTTCTGCGATATGGTCATCGCCTCTGAGAAATCGCAATTCGGCCAACCGGAGATCAAGCTGGCTGTCTATCCGTCCATGGTGGTTGCCTGGCTCCCCAGGCTCATCGGCCAAAAGAAGGCCTTCGAGTTTATCCTGACAGGTGACTCCATCGACGCCAAGGAGGCGGAGAGGATCGGGCTTATCAACCTGGCCGTCCCTGAAGAGCAATTGCCCCAGGAGGTAGAAAAGTTCATCAAGAGGCTCACCGATATGAGCCCTATCGCCCTCAAGTGGGCCAAGCGGGCCACGCTGGCTGGAATGAATGTCGACTTCGAGCAGGCCCTCCAGCGATCTGAGGCCATCTACAAAGGGGACCTCATGGGCACCCATGATGCCAATGAGGGGCTCAAGGCCTATATGGAGAAGCGCAAACCCGTCTGGAAGGGAGAGTAGCGGAAAGGGTTGGAGTGATCGCGACAGGGATTGCAACCGGATCTTTCCCTACTGAGTCAATCGTCACCAGGGTGTAGGCAAGACGCTGCAAGAAACGCTGGAGGCCCCTCTCGCATATATTCTGGGCCGCAGATTGTCGGGGCCTTTGGCGCGGCCCTGCTCGCCTTGAATGGTCTCTAAATACCTATGGGATTACCTTTTACATCAATCGGCGGCATATAAAGAGCTTGTGGGCGACCTTTAATCAAGGGTTGAGATTCATTTCATAGGGTTCCAGGGGTCTTGTCACCCCCTTTTTGTTAACCCTGCTGGAGCGAGATTATCCATGGAAAAAGGCGATAAGGGCGGGATCTTTCAAAGGCTGCGCCGGGGTCTGGCCAAG
>MGQF01000047.1:14094-18861 GCA_001797745.1 Deltaproteobacteria bacterium RBG_13_52_11 | reverse complement strand
AAATGTCTATCCCTACTTCGGCAGCCTTTTCGACAAAGGCTTCAACAACATCGTCGGCGTAGTGACGGTATCCCGCGAGATTTTGACCGCGTAAGAGCATCTGCAACTTCGTATTGGGCATCTTCCTCCTCAGTACACTCACCCTCTCCCATGGATCTTCATTTAAAAAACGCGTCATGACATCAAATGTCGCTCCACCCCAGATTTCCATGGAATAAAATCCAATACCATCCATTTTTTCTGCAATCGGAAGCATGTCCTCGGTGGTCATCCTGGTGGCAAAAAGGGACTGGTGGCCATCCCTGAATGTTGAATCCGTGATCTTTATAGGTTTTTTCTCGGTCATACTATTTTTCTTGCAACCTCCTCTCTTTGATGTTTATATAATCTGCTTTTTCAGTTTGTCTACGTACCTAGTAAGTTGCTGCGGGAGTCTGGCGCCAAATTGGCCGTAGAATGCCTCGATACCCTCGATCTCTTTCTTCCACTCGTCAGGGTTCACCTCGAAGAGCTTGTCAAAGGTCTCCTTCGAGATGTCGAGACCGGTGAGATTGAGATCAGCATAGTTCGGCATGAGGCCGATGGGTGTTTCTCGTGCCGGTATGGTGCCCTTGACCCTGTCCATCATCCATTTGATGATGCGGAAGTTATCCCTGAATCCCGGCCAGATGAACTTGCCCTGAACATCCTTTTTGAACCAGTTCACAAAAAAAATCTTCGGGGGGTTCTTGAGCCTGCCACCCACATTCATCCAGTGGCGAAAATAGTCGGCCATATTGTACCCGCAGAAGGGAAGCATCGCCATAGGATCGCGCCTGACCACGCCTACCTGGCCCGCTGCGGCGGTCGTTGTCTCTGACCCGAGGGACGATGCCTTAAAAACCCCGTGCCTCCAATCGAAGCTCTCGCATACGAGGGGGACGGTGTCAGAACGTCTTCCTCCGAACAGGATCGCCGAGATGGGCACGCCCTTCGGGTTGTCAAACTCTTTTGAGAGAGTAGGACAGTTGTATGCCGACACCGTGAAGCGGGAGTTGGGGTGTGCGACGACCTTCCCCGACGCCGCATTCCAGGGGTTGCCCTGCCAGTCGAGAAGATGGGGAGGGACCCTATCGGTCAAACCTTCCCACCAGGGTGAATTGGTGTCAGTGTCAAGACCCGTATTGGTGAAAAGAGTGGGGTAAACTCGGCCTGATTTCAGGGTCTTCATCATCTGGGGATTTGTTTCGTCAGAGGTCCCCGGCGCAACGCCAAAAAATCCGGCCTCGGGGTTAATGGCATAGAGCCTGCCGTCTGGGCCTACGTTGATCCAGGCAATGTCGTCGCCTAAGGTGGTCACCGTATAGCCTTCGAGGATGGGATCGATCATGGCGAGATTTGTCTTGCCGCACGCAGAAGGAAAGGCACCGAGAAAATACATGGTCTCCCCCGTCTTCTTGTCCTCGACGCCCATGATGATCATGTGCTCAGCAAGCCACCCTTCTTGGTGCCCCTGATAAGAAGCTATTCTCAAGGAGAAGCATTTTTTCCCCAGGAGCGCATTTCCTCCATAGCCGGACCCAACGCTCATCACCAGTCCTTCCTGCGGAAAATGCATGATATAGCGCCTGTTTGGATCGAGGTCACCGATGGAATGGAGCCCCTTGACGAAATTACCCGACGAGCCGATCCGTTCGAGGATCTTCCTGCCCGCCCTCGTCATGATGTACATGCTGACGACGACATAAATTGAATCGGTAATCTGGATACAGGGCTTCGCATAGGGAGATTCAGGGTTGCCCATCATGTACGGGATAACGTAGAGGGTTCTTCCGCGCATACACCCGTCGAAAAGCTTGGAAACCATCGCCTTGGCCTCTTTCGGCTCCATCCAGTTGTTGTTGGGGCCGGCATCTTCCTTTTTAGGGGTACACACAAAGGTGAGTTGCTCTGTCCGGGCCACATCATTGGGGTGGCTCCGATGCAGGTAGGAATGTGCGAAGACCTGATGATTCAGTTCCCTGAAGGTTTGATGAGGGCCTGTCTTCTCCTCCGAGATGCCGATCTCAATGAGACGCCTTATCTCGTCCTCTGTGCCCTGAACCCAGTATATCTTGTCAGGCTTGCTCAGAGCTGCCTGTTCTTCTACCCATTGTTCTACGGCACGAATCATATTACCTCCTCATGTCGGTGTCTGAAAAATGTGCCTTGAGACTCATAAGCATGGTAACGTGTTAACTGCTGGTGGGATGGTCTCGATAATTAAAACGCCATACACATTCAGCTAAATGCACATGTCCCATATGCAAATGGCGTCCGGATCAATAATTATTCTCTTATTGTACGCAGTAATCCGCGATAATGCAGATCAATCTCTATCGGTATATCCCCAGCCAATTTTTTGGCTTCTTTCTCGATCTGTTCCTCCTCCTTCGCGTTATGAATTATCCCATGGAGAACAATACTTTCTTCAGCAGCTTTCACATCCAATGTCGGGATCAAAAAGTTTCGGTTCGTAGCAATTCCCGCTTTGACCTTGGCAGCAATCGCCCGTATGCGAAGAGATTTTTGCGCTTTCTCAGTATTCAATTTCTCTTTCTTGACCAATGCCTTTTTTATCATTCTTATAATTTCCTGTTCCTTTTTGACGCCTAAATCAAATCTCATATCATATTCCGCCTCATCGTCCCAATGCTTTCCGTAGATCAAGTTGACAGCATGTGCCATCTCCTTATCTGCCTTTTTAATAAGCCAGCACGCAGTATTTCGGGTGAAATCTTCTTCCTTCATGAGCCTTGCAATTCTTGCTTCTTTAGGCATTGATATCCGAATCCTCAGCGCATAAGGAACATCTTTAAACAAAAAATTACCTCCCCTTCCCATGAGTACCACTTTATCTTTTAGCCCATAATTTAAAATTATACTCTGGGTTAACGCTACGAAACCGCGAAAAGACCAGTCATACCTTTCCCAAACATTGGGGTAGTGCTCGTCAAATTCCTCACCCAATTTTCCCCACTGCTTACCAATCGCCTTCATGTCGGCGAGAATTTTTCTTCTGTCAATATATTCATAGCCTAAGCTTTCGGCCAGCGACTGTCCAATATCTTTTCCGCTACTCCCAAACTCTCTCGAAATGGTTATAATTGCCATATGTCCCCCTTTCGCTTGCTATTGAGTTTGGTGTGATGATTTGGCTTCTTCGGTGGAACTCCTCCACTGCATCCACAATTTTCCAACAACAATGACACCCACCGCAAAAACGATTTGAACCGCATACTCTACTATTTTGTTGGGATGAATGAATTTCCCGATAAACGGATCTGTAATCATCATCTCTCCCCCTACCCTTCCGAGTACGGCTGCACCGATAAGGATTATGATGGGGTACTTATCCATGAGTATGGAAAGGAGGTTGCTCGTAAACACGACAAAAGGAATACTCACGATAAGCCCAAAGATAAGGAGGAATGGGTTCCCATGCGAGGCCCCTGCCACTGCCAGTACGTTGTCGGTAGACATGGTAATATCTGCGATGACGATGAACCGTATGGCCTGGAACATACTTGAAGCCTCTTTCTCTGCACCCCCTTCCCCCTCTCCGCCAATAAAGAGCTTTACGGCGAGCCATAATATCACTGCTCCCCCTGCAAGCTTTATGAAGGTTATTTGGAGCAACTGCGCGACAAAGAATGTGAGGATTACCCTCAGAACCACTGCCGCGCCAGCCCCGAAGGCAATCCCCTTAAGCCGCTGGTCTCTGGGAAGCCTCCGCACGGCCATAGCGATCACCACCGCATTATCTCCGGCTAAGACCAAGTCAATCAAAATAATGCTGAGGATGCTGGTAAAGAATTTTAGATCCCACGTCATGTGCTGAAAAATAGATCCGAACTCCACGTTTAGCCTCCCTGTCTTTACTGATTTGTGGTGTTTCCTCTATCCTTGGATCATGTGTGTTTGAAAGAGAAGTGAGGAAGCTTAACCGCCTTCATTGCCTCTTATCCATACCGGTACTGGACGCCGAAACCGCCCCGCGGGTATCGCCATTCCAGGGCCCCTGAAGGGCAGGCGAGACGGCAGCTGCCGCATTCCAGACACCCCGTATACTCTATCAGGACCTCTCCTGTCTCCTCGCTTACGGAATAGAGGCCTCCAGGACAGATGGAGAGGCACGGCTTGATTGCGCATTCCCGACAGATCTCCTGCTTTATGACAATATGGCTCTCTTGATCGTTCTTGAAGATGTCGACGCTGAGCTTAGAAGCAGGGTCCATCATATCCTCCTGAGCATCAAAAGATCCTTAAGGGCCGCAAGGTTGAACAATCCCTCCTTGACCCCCTTCCACACGGTGGAGGAGGTCCGCTTCTTGGGCCCCTCCCCGATCCAGAAGATCTCCTCCAATACCCGGCAGACCCACTGGGGATAAAAGCCGATCATCCGGGGGATTTCTAAGGCCTCCAGGCTATCCCGAAAGGTCTCCATATCGTGCAGGACAAAGCTATCCCTGAGCAAGGTCTGGTAAAGAGCGAGGGTTGAGGCGGAGAAGTCCTTCTTCTTCTTGGCCATTTTGACGGTCTGGGCCGCCATGTACCCCGAGGCCATTGCGAACTCCATCCCCCGCACGGTGATCCCCATGTTGAGGGCAAGACCTGCGGCATCCCCCACTACCAAGATCCCATCGCCGTAGGGCCTGGGGAGGGGTTTATTTCCACCCTCGGGGATGAGGTGGGCGGAGTACTCAACCAGCTCTCCGTCCTTGATCAGATGCGCTACCTCTTTTCGCC
>MGQF01000047.1:12864-14081 GCA_001797745.1 Deltaproteobacteria bacterium RBG_13_52_11 | reverse complement strand
AAAGCCTGATGACCTCTTTCAGGGCTACTGCGGCATGCCTCGGAGGCAGGGGACCTCTCAGACCTGCCTGCTCAGCCATCAGGGAGAGGGCACCGTCGGCAGCAATGACCACATCGGCGGGGATCTCCTCCCCTTCGGACACCACCCCGACTATCCGATTGTCCTCTTTTATAAGGTCGGTCACCCGACGCTGCGGCACCACAAAGCCCCCCTTCGCCGCCACCTGGTCCCCCAGCCATTTGTCGAACCGAGACCGCAGGATCGTATAGCTGTGCGCAGGCATTTCTCGGAACCGGTCCGATGTGAACTGCATGGTGAAAGAAGAGCCCTCCCCCATCATAGTAATCACCTCTTTGGTAACTGCCCGTTCCAGGGGGGCCGCTGCCCATAGCTCGGGGAGATAGGGGCGCAGGGGACGAAGATAGATCCTCCCCCCGGTCACATTCTTGCTGCCGGGGTAATCACCCCGCTCCAAGACCAAGACCTGCATCCCCTCGTGGGCGAGGCAGTAGGCGCAGGTCAACCCCCCTAATCCTCCTCCAACCACCACGGCGTCGATTCGTTCCATGGGCCTACCCTTTTCCCAACTCCTTCTTCAATTCTTGTGTCAAGAGGGGAAGGACCTCGAAGAGGTCGCCCAATACCCCATAGTCCGCGTGTTGAAAAATTGGGGCCTGGGGGTCCTTGTTTATGGCCACCACCACCTTGGAGGTATCCATCCCCATCACGTGGTGAATGGCCCCGGAAAGCCCGACGGCAAAGTAGAGCTTGGGGGAAACGGTCTTCCCGCTCTTGCCCACCTGGTCGTCATGAGGCCTCCAGCCGCTGTCCACCACCCCCCTGGTGGCCCCGACGGTGGCATTGAGGACATCGGCGAGGTCGTCCAGCAATTGGAAATTTTCAGCCCCCTTCATCCCCCTTCCCCCGGTGACGATGATCTCCGCCTCGGTGAGGTCGAGCCGCTCCTTGGCGGCCCTGACCACCTCCATGACCTCCAGCTTGACCTTTGCAGGATCGACCTCAACTGCCAACGGGAGTATCGTCCCCTTTGAAGGGCCTTGTGCATCAGGCAGGGGAAAGGTGTTGGGCCTTGCCAAGGCAATCTGCGGCCTCCCCTGACGGCAGACTACATCAACCAGGACCTTCCCACCGAACAGGGGTCTCCTGGCAATCAGAAGGCCGTCATCCCCCAACTCGAGGTTGAGACAATCCACGGC
>MGQF01000047.1:7120-12842 GCA_001797745.1 Deltaproteobacteria bacterium RBG_13_52_11 | reverse complement strand
GCCACACGGGGAAAGAGGTCCCTGGCCAAAAAGGTGGCCCCGGCCAGGATGAGCTGTGGCATCTCCTTCTCCGCCATGCCGGCGATGACCTGAAGATAGACATCGCTGTTGTATTGCTCCACGAGGGGATCGTCCCATTGATATACCTTATCTGCGTATGCAGTCAGTCCCTTTGCTAAACCGTCAATCCCTGAGCCGAGCAGCAGGGCAACCAACTCCACGCCCAAATGCCCAGCCAACTCCCGCCCCTTGCCCAAGAGCTCAAGGGTCGTCTTTCTGACCTTGCCATTCTGATGCTCCGCAAATACCCATACCTCTCCAGCCATCCGTGTCTCCTTGTATCGCGTCTTACCGATTTCGTATCATAAAGAACGATGCACTCTCCCCCTCCCCCCTGCTTTCTCTCCCAGGGGGAGAGTAATGGGATGAGGGGGATGTTTTATCTCAGATAAAACACTAGATTACCTTGGCTTCCTCTTTGAGGAGTGCGACCACCTTCTGCACCATATCAGCTGCCTCCCCCTGTATCATAGTAACGGGGGGTCTCTCTGGAGGTCGATGATAGCGCACGATCTCCTCCCGGCTCCCCGTCCGCCCCACCTCCGCCTGCGAGAGGCCAATGGCATGAAGATCGATCTTTTTGATCTCCGCGCGCATGGCCTTCATCACACCCATGACAGGGGGCACCCTCGGTTCATTGAGCCCCTTCTGGGCCGAGAGAAGCACGGGGAGGGGGGCCTTGATGACCTCCTTGCCACCCTCGATCTCCCGTTCCACGATAACCGCCCGTCCTTCAGGGGCGAGGTCTATCTTGACCACCGTGGTGATGTGGGGGATACTCAAGAACTCTGCCACCAACGGGCCCACGATCCCCGCGGAATCATCAAAGGCCTCTCTACCGCAGAGGATCATATCCCATGCCATACCCTTCATGGCTGCTGCCAGGGCCTTGGCCGTGGCGTACTCATCCCCGCCAGCGAAGGCAGGGTCTTCTAATAAAATGGCCTCATCCGCCCCCATGGCTATCCCCGTCCGCAGGGCCTCGATGGACTTCTGCCCACCCCCAAGTGAGATAACCGTCACCGAGCCGCTTCCGACCTGTTCTTTGATCCGCAACGCCTCTTCTACCGCCAGGGAGTCAAAGAAGTTCAGCGTATATCGATCCTCGATCTCAACCCCCGATTCGTCGGCCTTGACCTGGATCCTCGCCTCGCTGTCCGGCACCTGCTTTATCAAAACCCAGATATGCACACCCTGCCTCCTCTCTTAGGCCCTCCAGATTAGCGCAAGCCTCCTTAATGATCAACCGTTTTCAAGAACCCTGAGAAAGGGCCCTCGCCCCTAAAAAATGAGAGCCATAAGCCTTGTGAAATGCCCATGGCCCTCCAGAAACCCTCTGTAAGGGGTATATCTTTATCACACAGGGCACGGGAAGTCAACCCATTTCCCTCAAAAAACCCTTTGATCTCCACTGCCCGCAATGTATACTGACTGGAAGCATCTCCCTCAAGACGATACGAGAACGAACTGATAATAGTTTACGATAAAGGACCATAACCCATGAAAATTATTGCCTATTTTATTTTACTCTTTTTGGGCTTTGGTTCGGCTGGATGTGTCGGCCTCGAACAAGATAAAGACACCCTATTCCAGGTCTCTACGATCAACGCACTATTAAATGGAGACTACAAAGGAGCCATGACATTCGGAGAATTGAAGCGGCACGGCACCTTTGGGATAGGCACCTTTGACGGGCTCGATGGAGAGATGATCGGCCTGGAGGGTGGCTTTTATCAAATCAAGGCCGATGGAATCGCCTATCCAGTCCCTGACATCATGACCACACCCTTTGCCGTGGTAACGGTCTTTGAGGCCGATAGAACCGTAACAGTGAAGGACTCCATGAGCTACGAAGGGCTGCAACGCACAGTGGATGAGTTGCTCCCTGATACGACTCTCTTTTACGCAATCGAAATCAACGGCATGTTTACCTATATCAAGACTCGCAGCGTCCCCAGACAAAAAGAGCCATATCCTCCCCTTGTCGAGGCGGTGAAGGGCCAGACCATCTTTGAATTTCACGATATAAAAGGCGCCATAGTCGGTTTTCGATGTCCGGATTCCGTAAAAGGGGTAAATGTCCCCGGGTATCACTTTCATTTTATCACAGCAGACAAAAAGGCCGGCGGCCACCTCCTCGCTTGTCAGCTTCAGGAGGTAACCATCACTGTTGACTACACCTCCCAATTTCACATGGTATTGCCACAGCAAGATAGCGCGTCACTTCAGTCCGTGCCCAACAAGGATAGGGCTGAAGAATTGAAGAAAGTAGAACAGGAGTGAACGTTCAGCCCTGCCGGACAATGCATCCCGCTATGTTTTCATGTAAGTTCGACAATTCAGTGCAAGAGGTCTAAGGCCAAAAAAGAATACCGGCAATTTGTCCGATTGAGAGAGGTAACTTTATGAAACTCGGCGTCATTCCTGAAAATCTGCTTGAGCGCCTCCTGCTGGCGTTCAACTTCGTGCCAACACCCATATTCGATACGCAGGTTGCCTTGATGCTGGCGCGAACCGTAATGGCCGGAACAAAACTAGGTATCTTCGAGGCACTTGCTGCCGGGCCGCTCACTGCCGCCGAACTCGCAGCGCAATGTCAAACCAATCCTCCGGCGACAATCAAGCTCCTCAACGCGCTCGTCGGCGCACGATATCTGCGCACGGATGACGAGCGCTACACCCTCACGCGTGTCGCCCGTAAATGGCTCCTCAAGGATAGCCCAAAATCAATCTATGACAAGATGTTGTTCCACTTTACCGAGTGGGAGTGGATAGAACATTATGAAGAGTACGTACGCATGGGCAAACCGCTCAGCATTCACGAAACGTTGTCCGATGAAGAATGGGGGGTCTATCAACGGGGGATGCGGACGGTGGTGGGTTTCCAAGCGCGTGAGGTCGTGTGGCGCACCCCGATGCCGAAGAATCCGCGTGCAATGCTCGACATTGGAGGTTCACATGGTTACTTCTCGGTCGCCTTCTGCCGCCGTTACCCGGGTCTGCGCGCAGTCGTCCTCGATCTCCCCGAGGCAGTCAAACACGCCGCACCGATCCTGGCCAAAGAGGGGATGGGCGACCGTGTGGTGCATCGCGTCGGCAACGTGCTCACGGACGATTTGGGGATTGACGCGTGGGACCTGGTATTCATCTCGCAGTTCGTTCACCACTTTGACGATGCCACGAATCGCGATCTGGTACAACGGGCGGCTCGCGCGCTCCGGCCCGGCGGTTTTCTAGCGATTCAGGATATGCTCCGCCCATCCTCAGGCAAGGAGGCAGTACTTGTCTTGCTCTCGGATCTTTATTTCGCCAACGCGAGTCAGTCGGGAAGCTGCTCATTGAAGGAGATAGCGGATTGGCAACGCGCAGCCGGTTTGGTCCCGCTGAAGCCTGTTCGCTTCCTCTCGCTACCGGGCGCCGGGCAGCAGGCGGCGATGAAACCTTATAAAGATGGAGCGCTTCATAAGTCCGATCGCGCCAAGGACCGGAGTGCGGAATTGAAAAAAGTGGAACAGGAATAAGTTCGGCCCGAGGTTGACGTTGAAACCGACTTGATATATACTGCAATATATATCATGAGGAGGTCACCCCATGGACACCGCAAAATTATTCGCCAACGGCCGCAGCCAAGCCGTCCGCTTACCCAAAGAATATGCCTTTTCCGGCAACGAGGTTTACATCAAGAAGGTCGGTGGTGTCGTCATGCTCATACCGAAAGACGATCCCTGGAAACCTTTCTTCGATAGCCTGAGCAAGTTCACGGACGACTTCATGAGTACCGGGCGCAGCCAAGAGACACGCCAGGACAGGGAGCCTTTGGATTGAAATACCTCCTGGATACGAACATCTGTATCTACGTCATCAAGAAACAACCTCCAAAGGTGATTGAAAGAATCCAGAGCGTGCCCATTGAGAATATCTGTATTTCCACGATAACGCTCGCAGAACTCGAATACGGCGTTGCAAAAAGTGCTCACCGGGAGAGAAACAGACTGGCACTGCTTGAATTCCTCACCCCTTTTCGCTTACTGGATTTCGACCCTGCTGCGGCCCAGCAGTACGGCCACATTCGCTCAGACCTTGAGACACGTGGTGTCGTCATAGGTCCCCTGGACCTCCTTATTGCCGCACACGCGAAATCCAAAGGCCTGACACTTGTCACGAATAATACGAGGGAATTTCAAAGAATAAAAGACCTGGAAATGGAGAACTGGGGGTGAGAGGAAGTCGTTTGTGTTAAGATACTTTAATTCCCGACCCAAAATTCCATCCCGCACCTAGCCCCTCCTCAGGGGCATTTTTATTGCCCTGAAGGGTGAAGTGTGGTAACAAGAAAGATGGATATAGATTGAGTTACACTTTTTTCAATAAGGAATTATTACGGAAGAGTGGAGACCTGACACTACTCTATACTCCGCGGTCAGCTGACAAACAAGAAGAGGAAGTTTCTGCTATGCAGGAAGAGCGTTTAGCTACTCATCTGAGAGATAGACCGGCGCAACTCAGGGAGGCACAGGAGAAAGGGGTCAAGATAATAGGCTACTTCCCCGGGAACTATGTGCCGGAGGAACTCATCATAGCTTCCGGGGCCATCCCAATATGCCTCATTGACGGTGGAGACACCCTCCCGTTGGAGGTCTCACTGTCTGCGATACCGCACATCTTTTGCCCCTTCGCCCGGACTCAAATCGGGGAGAGGCTGCTGAGGAGGAATCCATATTACAATATGATCGATATGCTGATTGCCCCCATCACGTGCCAGCATCTGAAGAAGGCGGCCGAGATCTGGGAGTACTACGGTGATATCGAAATATTCAAGCTGGGGATTCCACATCAATATAGTAATGACTTTGAGCTGGGATACTATCGTGATAGGCTCAGGGCGTTAAGGGAAAGACTGAAGGCGTTTACCGGCAATAAAATCACCGATAAGAGCATCTGCAGTGCAATTAAGCTTTACAACCGGATGAGAGAGCTTCTGAGAAAGATAAGCCTTCTGCGCTGTGACGCCTCTGTACCCCTTGATGCCCTGGACTTCGTCAAGTTGAATCATGCCTCCTTTTATGCCGACCCGGCTCTTATGGTAGATATACTGGAATCGGTCTACGACGAATTAAGGGAGAAGCCCTCAGTTGCGGAGACAGATGCGCCGAGACTGATACTGATCGGCCCAAATATTGGCTATGGCGATTATAAGATGCTGGAACTGGTCAAGGAGGCCGGCGGTGAGATTGTCATCGAAGAGGTGTGCGAAGGCATGAGGTATTACTGGTCAACCATTGATACCACAGGGGACCCCCTCGAGTCTCTGGCCAGAGGCTATCTACGTGACAGAGTGCCCCCAGCCTTTATGAGATACTCGGCGAAACCCAGGCTCGATTTCGCGCTAAAACTCATTACGGATTTCACGGTATCCGGCGTGATATGGTATGAACTGCTTGGTTGCGAGACCTATGATGCCGAATCATACTTTTTTACCCAGAAGGTGGGGGAGCGGAACATCCCGATGCTTATTCTGGAATCAGACTACGGCATGGCTGGTGTCGGTCAAATGAAGACCCGCATTGAAGCCTTTATCGAGATGGTCAAGGGGGGGCTGGAATAATGTTAGAACTACTCAGGTTGTTCGGCTTTGAAGTCACTGAGGCGGAGTCGGAGTTGC
>MGQF01000047.1:0-7113 GCA_001797745.1 Deltaproteobacteria bacterium RBG_13_52_11 | reverse complement strand
AGAGCGGGCGTTTAATAAGCTGGGGATCATTGCCGATGATATCGAGCGGGGCAAGCAGAGACTCAACAAGTATTATGATATGGAGCTCAAAGGTGTAAGAAAAATCCTGCGGTTGTCTTTACTAAATCTGGTCAACTCGGTACTAGCCAGAGAGGACGGAAAAAAGAAGGTCCTCTTCGGTTTTATGGCGCCGGTTTTTGAAATAGTCAGCTCTGTTTTAGCCTCTCAATCCAAAGAGGTGCTTTCATCGCATCAATGCTGGGCCGCCCTGCTCATTATTGGTAACATCTTCGACAAGATGGTGCCCGTACTGGAGGCAGCCGAGAGGAAATGGCTGAAAGCAGGGGCAGTGGCCCATTGCAGTAATGTTAAGTCACTGGTCGGGCTATTCACGCTGGATATGTTACCGAAGCCGGACCTGTTGGTAACCACCGGCTTCTCCTGTGAAACAGCGCCGAAGACAATTAATGTGCTGCATGAGCTTTACGACATACCGGTCTGTTGCTATGATACCTGTCAGGACAGGTCGTTTAAAGATTACGAGGTAGACTCAGAGCGGACTATCGGACTGGTAGTTAAAAGCACGAGGAAGCTGGTGGAGAGAGTTCAGGAGGTCGTGGGTTTTGAGATAACGGATGACATGTTTCAGGAGATGCTGGATGCCAGGGCTGAGCTTGACAACGCCGTTGGCAAGCTGCGGGACTTAATCGAAAACAGCGACCCGCTGCCGATAAGTGCCCCCCACGACAACCTTTTGATGGTTCTCTATGGGTTGACGTTGAGCTTAGATGATGGTCTGCCGCAGGCAATCGATGCCATAAACACATTGCGCGAGGAATTACAGGAGAGGGTTGATAAAGGGATAGGAGTAGTGGAGAAGGGAGCACCCCGCATACTCGCGATGCTGCCCGCGCATCACGGCGACCCGAGACTTGACCACCTGGTAGGTGAGCTGGGTATGGCTATAGTGGCGTGCGACCCCGGCTTTAGAGTACCTTACCCGGGGTCAGCGAAAGACCCTTATGCTATGATGTCTCTCCATTTACAGGGGTCCCTGGCCACCAGCCTGCCCAGAAGGGTCCGCCTGATTATAGAAGGCTGCAAAAGGCTGAAGATCGACGGCTTACTCAACCGCTACCACGTCGGGTGTCGCGCTGTAGCAGGGGACCCTCTCATCATAGGAGACGCCGTAGGCAAAGAGCTGGGTATCCCCGTTTTAACACTGGAATGGGAAAACTTTGATCCTCGCGTGTATAACCACGAGCAATACCAGAGGAGATTAGAGGTGTTTAAGACGATGCTGAATACTCGGAAGGAAACAGGGGCAACCCCCGGCTACTAACAAATAGTTGTAAGCGGTAGAGGCGGCGAAGCGGGAAACGAAAATAGTTAAATATTTAAATAAGTTATATACGTCCCCTTGAGCGTCCATGGAGGGTAAAAAATGGCAAAGATAATCCCCTTTCAACCCGATGACTATCCGCACACCTTTACCCGCGACGTCTATCTCTACGAGACCGATGCCTTTGGCCACACCAATAATGTCAGCTTTCTCGCCTATATGGAAAGCGCCCGTTTCGATCTCTTTAAAAAACTAGATCTTTTCGACCCCCGCGATGTGCTCAGCCTTTCCCTTATCCTCGCGCGGGCAGAATGCGATTATAAAGAAATATCACATTACAACGACAGGCTCACCATCTACTCCAGAATCGCCGAGATAAGCTCGTCAAGCTTTGTCATAGAACATGTCTTCGTGAGGGAAAACGACGGCGTCATCGTTGCCGAGGGCAAGGTAGTTATCGTATACTTTGACCATGAAAAGAACCGCTCCATGCCCATCACGGATGAGATAAGGCAAAAGCTACAACGATACCAAACAATGAAGGATGATCCAGCCAAAGCCTGAATATACGGTATCAAAGATAAGTCAGGCAAAATTTGCAATCATTATGCGTAACTTCAAATATTGTGATAAATCAAAATAATTGACACACCCCCACAGGATATATATGATGTTATCAAAGAACAAGCTTAAAAGTAAATGTTAAGCGAAACAGAATGAAACTCTACATGGAGATGATAAGGTGTCCGATAATATAAAACAAGTAGCTTCCGGATTGTATCGGCAATTTCTCATCTATGATTTCACTTACACCTTGAGTGGCGTGTTGATTTTGTCTAGCCTTGGCTACGCTTATTGTTCCAGCGTGCAGGGCCTGTTTTGCAGCTTTAAACATTACGTCTCTGCTAACCTTCTTACCTTTCTGTTGTTTTTGGGGTTATCTTACGTCGTTGGCATTATAATCTATGATTTTATTGGTAATATCGTAATTAATCTGCTGGATGCAATACTGCACCTCAAGAACAAAAAAAATTACTACATACAATATGACAAAATTGTGATCAAGATAGGCAAAAAGCTGCGCAATAACCCTAATAGAGAAAATGTTGTACTGAATCTGGACAGGCATTCACATTTTGAGGTAGTAGGTTTGGCATTCTTCTCATCGTCGACTACATCCTTGATTGCCATACTTTTGTTACCTCGCTTCGTTTTCAAAACAAACCCCGATGACATTCAAATCGTATTGATCCTGCTGTCAATCCTGACTTTGGTTTCCATGTTCAATTTCATAATCGCACACGTCGAATTTCAGAGGAAAATCGATCTGTTGAGCAAGTTCCTTGATGATTAATCGCAGACCGCATAACGACCGGGTGCAGCTAATCGCCCATGTGGCAGACTCTGGCTGACACGCGCGTTCGCACCAGTGGCAGGACTTGAGCGGAAATCCGCTTCGCTCCGAAATACCTATTTTTTTACCCGGATTCCGCACAGCTCAGCCATTATTGCATAAATGATAATATGGACATGTTGCTAATAGGCTTATGTCATGGCTACCAACTTCTGGGGTATACGAAGGACTCGATGAAATTCAAATCGTATTTGGAGAATCTCTTCTTGAAGGAAAATCCTGACCTTATCGCAGAAGAACTCAATGAAGATGCCATAAAGAAATGGAATGCTCTTGGTTCGCTTGCTCGTGAGACGGCCAGGCATCTTGGAATACGCCACCTCTTCTGTGATCCCGATTTAGAAGAGAGAAAGGCGTTGGGTATTAAGTGCTTCAAAGAAATTGCTCAGGAGTTGGGGTACGGATCTGTGCTGACAAGCGAGCAGTCCTCCGAGGTGAAAAAGATTGAAAAAACACATTGGGAAAAGCGGGAAAGATTTTGGCTGGGCAAGCTAATCGAGAAGCAGTTTGACAAATGCATTTTTCTTGTTGGAGCTGACCATGTTGATCACTTTAATACCTTACTGACGGCGCATGGATTTCGATCCGCCATAGTAGAGAGAGATTGGCAGCCATAACCACTGGATGTAGCCAATCGCCAATAAATCCGGCTTGGCTGATCCAGCCGTTCTCCCCATCCCCTTCTCAATCTAACCTAATCAGCCTCTTGACATTCTTAAAGATGATCAACTCCTTTTCATCATCCGTGATCGGTAAGGAGAGGACCTTGGCGAGCTCGTGCTTCATCTGGCAAAGGGGATATCGGAGGCGAAGAGGACGCGTTCCGCCTCTATCTCCCTGACAAACCTCAATATCGTCTTCTGGCTGGCCAGGGCGGTATCAAAATATGGTGCCGTGTCAGGCCTTGAAAGATGAAATAAGGATAAAATAGGAGCGACCATCTGACTTGCACTCTTCATCTGTGTGTAGAATTATATGCCGAAAAAGCTGGATGAAAAAATAGACCTAACCCTCAAAAGACGCTGTCAAGCCAAATGATCAAATAACTTGACAGATTCTTGATGATCCAGTTACACTTACCCTTAAGCATGAGAGATAAGATGTTCGGCGCAGCAAACCGAAACTAATATAAGACAAGAGGCGATATCAGCCATGAACAACGAAGACCTTTTAAAGAGACTGAAGGAATTGAAGCCGACAATAACCGCACGCTACAAGGCAAAGGAAATCGGGCTCTTCGGCTCTTTTGTTCGTGGAGAACAAGGCACGAGCAGTGATATCGACGTGCTCGTGGATTTTGAGGAGGAAGCGGACTTGTTTGACCTGATTGGATTAGCCCTGCATCTTGAGGAAGCGCTACAGCGGAAGGTGGATGTCGTCCCCAAGCGAGCTCTCAGGGCGGAGCTTCGCAAGTCAGTCCTGCAAGAAGTTGTGGCTCTATGAGAGACTACAAGCTCTACCTGAAAGATATTCTGTCTGCGCTAGACAGCATCGAAAGATTTACGGCAGGGATGGACGTCGCCACATTTCAGGCAGACGACAAGACCACGAGTGCCGTAATACAGAAACCCGAAATCATCGGTGAAGCCACCAAGCAGATACCGGATGAGATACGGCAGAACCATCCTCATGTTCCGTGGAAGGAAATGGCAGGAATGCGGGATAAGCTGATACATTTCTATTTTGGGGTAGATTATCAACTCGTATGGAGGACGATTAGAGAGCGTCTGCCCCAAGTCAAACTCGCGATTCAAAAAATCTTGAACGCATGAGTGCGATCGGGACATCGGCGCACGCAATACTTCCCTATGAGGTGCAAGAAAACAGAGGGGCCCCAAAGGGGCAAGGTCTATTTTGTTGACATTAAAGGTTGATGAGGCCACATGTATCTTATGGTCAGTGCTCTGCGCATAGAAAAGAGCAGCAATGCATCCAAAAGATTCCGCAAAGCTAAATTCATCGCATAAAGGCTTTTAAATCTGGTCTAATCCGATCAGCCGTTTTATATTCTTGGAAAGTATCAATTCCTTTTCGTCATCCTTGATCGGCAGGGAGAGGACCTTTGCGAGCTCGGTCTTCATCTGCCCAAAGGGGATATCCGAAGCAAATAAAACCCGTTCCACCCCTATCTCCCTGACAAACCTCCCTATCATCTCCTGGCTGGCCAGGGCGGTATCAAAATAGCAATTCTCCCGCGGCTTGAAGGCCGCGAGGAAGTCCAGGGGGTTGCCCCCCAAGAGCCCCAGGTGGGGGATGATGATTTTTAATTGCTTGGTCATCCCCACAAAGGTCTCGGTAAATGCCAGCTCCTCCTCAAATATGATGGGGAGATCTATTGCCTCCGACTCCTCGATAAACCCCCCTAACCTCGGATCATCCAATACCGTGTAGTTGGACGCGCTATCCTGCACCCCCCTGGTCCAATGCCACTTGCCGCCTGAAAACCCCTTTTCTTTAGGAATAGGGCGCAGATCATCGGGGATGTAGTAATAGGGGATAAACCGATGGTCTCTCCCCGCCACTGCCAATACCTGCTCATTGACCCCTTCATCTGCCAGGGCCTGAGAGGGGAAGGGGAAGATGACAATCCTCCCTACCCCGCTCTGCTCGGCCTGGCGCAAGAGCTCGGCGGTGGTCACCTCAATGCCCATGGTCTTTGACGGTCCCCAATGGGTGTGGGAATCGATAATCTCCATGTTATTACCTAGAAAATAAAACCTCTAGATTTCCTCTCCCTGTGGGGAGAGGATTAATCCCGCTCCGCTTTGCATAAATCTGAGAATACGGGATGCCGCTCCCGCTCTTCAATATAGAGATAAGGATTACGGGATCCCGAAGCGGGAAAGGCGGCAGGTGAGGGGGAAAGGCATAAATATAACCACCCTCACCCCCCGGCCTCGCCCTGGCGACGCCGAGGGCGGGCCTGCCCTCTCCCGCCTGCAGGAGAGGGAGTTGATTGAATTTTTCCCGCCAATGGCGGGATTCACGTGTGACGCTCCGTCATGATGAATTGCCTTCCAGTTTCATGCTGCCATGCGGCAACAGATCTCAGTTACCAGCCCGTAGATGGCGTCGAGGGGGAGGTGCTGCCCGATGGAGGCGTCGAAGAGGCAGCTGAGCCGAGCAGGGAACTCCTCATCGGCTTGCCACAGGACCATGACCACCGGAACACGGGGAAGGGCCGCAAAGCGCAATCCCCTATCGCCATAGCGCTCCGGGGTGGCACCCAAGGATAACCCGCAATCCAGAAACCCCTTGGTATCCCGGCTGTATTGCTTTAACAGGGGATCCAGGGGAAGGCCATGCGCCCCCTGAAAAAAGCATTTCCCCCCTTTGAGACTGCTACCTGCCACGAGCTTATCAACAAGAGGTATCTCCTGGGCGTTTAACAGGTAGGTGATGAGGATCACCTGCAGATCTATGGAAGGGGCCCCTTTGGGGATCGGGCCTGAGACGGGTTCAAACTCCCTGCTTGCGGGTTTAATTCGGTAGCGTTCTTTGAGAAAATCCAATAGATAGCAACCTGTGGCATCATCGAACTGCGCCTTGCTGCGCCGGCATACATCCGCAGGGTCTGCCTGCGCGAGCCGCTCCCAGAGGGATGGGTGTACGCTATGAACGGGTTCTGCCATTCTTCAATCCCTCTTGTTCGGCATTGCTCAGCCCCTATCCAGGACCCTTTCCCTGCGCTGGAGAGCCAATTGCAGGCTCATCGTTATGCACCGTGCCCCTGGCAAGGGACGCCCACATGCCTGCGAAACTGAGGAGAGAAAAGATGACAAAGGCAACCCGCATCCCTTTCAAAAAAAGCGGGTAGTATGAGGGGGTAATCTGCGCCTTCCCCATGAAGATGGCGAAGATCAGCATGGCAATACCCATGCTGAACATCATGCCGATCAGCCTCATGGTCCCCAGAGTCCCCGAAGCGACGCCGTAAAACCTCTTTTCAACGGAGCTCATCACCGCATTGGTGTTGGGGGAAGAGAACAGGGCATAGCCAAAACCCAAAAAGAGCAAATCGGCAACGATGAACCCCACGGGGGTTTGCTCAGCTAAAAAGATGAAGAAAGAGAGCCCGATGACCATCACGGCCATCCCCGTCGAGGCGATGATGCGGGGCTCAATTCTGTCCGAAAGCCGACCGGCAAAAGGTGAACCGATCATCATAACAACGGGCTGTGCCATCAAGATCAAACCCGCTGTCTGTGGGCTGAGCCCTTTGATATACTGTAAATAGAGGCTCAACAGAAAGGTGACGGCATAGGTCCCACTATAGTTGATCAGGGCTGCTATGTTGGAAAAAGCGAAGGCCCTATTTCTTCGAAAGATCGGTATATTGAAAACAGGATGTTCAACC
>MGQF01000046.1:7190-7932 GCA_001797745.1 Deltaproteobacteria bacterium RBG_13_52_11 | reverse complement strand
CAGCGTTCAGGCGCCCATATCATCTTTACGATCTTTTCCTCGTCCGTAGGTATCCCCTTTGCCCGGCAGGCGGGTGAGCTCAAGATCCCGGCGGTGCAGGTGGGCATCAATGTGGAGGGGCAGAAGGATAGCTTCATGCAGGCCACTCAGGGCAAGGGCGACTATGTCATGACCTCGAACAGCTATTGCCAGGGTGTGGAGAACAATGAACTTACCAAGCCCTTTGTCGACGCCTATGTAAAAAAATTCGGCGAGACGCCGACCTACACCGCGGATACGTACGCCGCAATCATGTACGGGCTGGTGCCTGCTATTGAGGAGGCAGGGACCCTCAAATCCGACAAGGTGGTCGCTGTCTTAGAAAATCGTGTATACAAGGTCCCTGGTGGCGTCGTAAAATATATGAAGGATCCTGAAGGTAAACCGTTGCATGATCTCACCTGGGGACCGGGGTATTTGACCGGCATTGCGACGCAGTGGCAGAATGGTAAGCTTGTCGGTGTCTGGCCCTACAAGGCAAAGCTGACCCCGGATTCTCCTGAGGTCACCTATAAGGGGATCGTTCCTTACAAGATACCACCCTGGGTCATCAAGAAGTATAAGAAATAAATGGATAAAAGGGACAGGCTACTTTTAGAATATAAAAGTAGCCTGTCCTTTTTTCTCTATAATCAGAAGTTGTGCTTGACAGTGATGATATTGCTCTTCATCTCCTTGCCGTCAACCAGATATGTTACGAACA
>MGQF01000046.1:6907-7159 GCA_001797745.1 Deltaproteobacteria bacterium RBG_13_52_11 | reverse complement strand
AGACCCTTCTAGTTCAATAGTGGAGTCGTCAATCCGCGCCGGCGTCCGGCATTGAGGCCCCTCGGACCGGGGGCTGGTGCCTGTTCAGGTTTCCCAAAACCATGTCCAGGTGGTGCAGGCTGACTTAATATCTCCAGGGCCTGTCTTTTCTCCGTGTTGGTACCCTATGATAGCCTTATAAAGTTTACCATCCCTACTTTTCTCGCCAGTCTCGATGATTTTCAGGTCAGTAAGTCTCACCTCATCCGGTTT
>MGQF01000046.1:5677-6807 GCA_001797745.1 Deltaproteobacteria bacterium RBG_13_52_11 | reverse complement strand
ATTGCTATATCAGGAGCCTCCTTCCCTCTAAGTCTTGGTGGTGGAGATATCACTCAATAATTCAGTAGTCCACCTCGTCATTTGATTTGCCATGGTTTTCTTGACCAATGAAACAATAAAAATCATTTCCGATGATACGCTTGAAGCGAGCGCACCTTCCCCTTACCGAGCCGGTAGGCGGCAATGCCCTTGGCAGCAGCGGTGGCTGCGGCCAGGGTGGTGATATAGGGCACCTTGTACTTAATGGCGGCCTTGCGGATATAGGAGTCGTCGTATTTGCTCAATCTGCCGCTCGGCGTATTGATAATTAGGCCAATCTCTTTATTCATGATGCCATCGACGATGTTGGGGCGACCTTCATGCATCTTGAGGATGTGTTCAGACGGGATTCCATGTTCTTTTAAAAAAACGTGTGTACCTTCAGTGGCCTTGATCTGAAACCCCAGTTTGTGGAACTCCTCGGCCACGTGCAGCACGGCTGGCCTTTCCCTCTGAGATACGGTGATCAGGACTGTTCCCTCCGTGGGAAGGCGCTGGCCAGCTGCCTCCTGGGATTTAAAAAAGGCGAGGCCGAAAGAGTCGGCTAACCCCAAGACCTCACCGGTCGAGCGCATCTCAGGCCCCAGGAGGGGATCAACCTCCGGGTACATAGTAAAGGGAAAGACCGCCTCCTTGACCCCAAAGTGCTCAATGGTCTTAGGCTTGATATCCAGCTCCGATATTTTTTTGCCGAGCATGACCTGGGTCGCCAGCCGGGCCATGGGGATGTTGCAGACCTTGGAGACCAACGGCACTGTTCTAGAGGCCCGGGGGTTGGCCTCCAAAACATAGAGGGTATCATTGGCAATAGCATATTGTATGTTCATCAGCCCTACCACCTTGAGCTCCATGGCGATCCGCCTGGTGTAATCGTAGATCGTTTTGAGGTGTTTCGAAGCGATACTGATGGGGGGAATCACGCACGCCGAGTCCCCGGAGTGGATGCCGGCGAGCTCGATATGCTCCATCACCGCGGGGACAAAGGCGTCTGTGCCGTCGGCAATGGCATCGGCCTCGGCCTCGATGGCGTTGGTAAGGAATTTATCGATCAAGATGGGACGCTCAGGCGTCACCCCGACAGCCGCGGCAAC
>MGQF01000046.1:4037-5637 GCA_001797745.1 Deltaproteobacteria bacterium RBG_13_52_11 | reverse complement strand
CCCCGGCCGCCGAGGACGTAGGATGGCCGAACCATCAAGGGGTAGCCGATGCGTTCGGCGATGTCGAGGGCTTCAGCGAGGGTGCTGGCCATGCCGGATTCGGGCATGGGGATGCCGAGCGCGTGCATCATCTGACGGAAACGGTCGCGGTCCTCTGCCAGATCGATTACATCTGGTGCCGTGCCGATAATCTTGACCCCTGCCTGCGCCAGCTCATTGGCGATATTGAGGGGAGTCTGGCCCCCGAACTGGACGATGACGCCCTCCGGTCGCTCTTTTTCATAGATGCTCAGGACATCTTCGACCGTGAGTGGCTCAAAGTAGAGCTTGTCGGATGTGTCGTAATCGGTCGAGACGGTCTCAGGATTGCAGTTGACCATGATGGATTCGAACCCTTCGTCTCGCAAGGCAAAGGCCGCATGAACACAACAATAGTCGAATTCGATGCCCTGACCGATGCGATTGGGCCCGCCGCCGAGGACCATGATCTTGCGCCGCGAGCTGACCGTGACCTTGTCAGGGGCATTATAGGTGGAGAAATAGTAGGCTGCATTCTCGACGCCGCTGACCGGCACGGGTTCCCATCCTTCAACCATGCCGAGCGAGGTGCGTTGCTTACGTATCCGCGGCTCCGGTATCCCGAGCAGCTGCGAGAGATACGCGTCCGCAAACCCGTCCTTTTTGGCCTGGATCATGAGCTTGTCAGGCAGGTCCTTCCCCTTGCACGCAAGGATCTGTTCTTCGAGCTGGACAAGCTCTTTCATCTGCTCTATAAACCAGGGTTTGATGTAGGTCAGCCGATAGAGATCATCTACGCTGGCGCCCCTGCGCAGCGCCTCGTACATAAGAAACTGCCGCTCGCTCGAAGGCTCCACCAACATGGTCATCAACTGATTGAGGGATTTCTCATGGAAGTCCTTGGCGAATCCGAGACCGAAGCGTCCGATCTCTAAGGAGCGGATGGATTTCTGAAAGGCCTCTTTATATGTCTTGCCGATGCTCATCACCTCGCCGACAGCACGCATCTGGGTGCCGAGCTTGTCCACGGCATTCGGAAACTTCTCAAAGGCCCACCGTGCAAACTTGACCACGACGTAATCCCCCCATGGTGTATAGTTGTTCAATGTCCCCTCTCGCCAGTAGGGAATCTCGTCGAGGGTCAGGCCAGCTGCCAGCATCGATGAGATCAGGGCAATAGGAAAGCCGGTGGCCTTGGAGGCCAGGGCCGAGGAGCGCGAGGTCCTGGGGTTGATCTCGATCACCACTACGCGCCCGGTCTTCGGGTCGTGGGCGAACTGGATGTTGGTGCCGCCGATGACCCTAATCGCCTCGACGATGGCGTAGGAGTATTGCTGGAGGCGTTGCTGAAGCGCGGGATCAATGGTAAGCATGGGGGCGGTGCAATAAGAGTCCCCCGTGTGCACCCCCATGGCATCGACATTTTCTATAAAGCAGACGGTAATCATCTGGTTCTTGGCATCGCGCACCACCTCAAGCTCTAATTCCTCCCAGCCCAGGACCGATTCCTCTACCAGGACCTGACCGACAAGGCTTGCCGAAAGGCCTCGGCTCGCAACAATGCGCAGTTCCTCGATATTGT
>MGQF01000046.1:3633-3996 GCA_001797745.1 Deltaproteobacteria bacterium RBG_13_52_11 | reverse complement strand
CGGATGACCACTGGATAACCGAGCTCTCCGGCAATCCGCTCGGCCTCTTCTACGGTATAAGCGATCTCACTCTTTGGCATATCGAGGCCCAACCGACTCATAGTCTCCTTGAAGGCGAGGCGATCTTCGCCGCGCGTAATGGCATCGATCTCGACGCCGATGACCTTGACGCCGTATTTTTCGAGAACTCCCGAGCGCGCCAGCTCGGAAGAGAGATTCAATCCTGTTTGACCGCCAAGGTTGGGCAGGATCGCATCCGGTCGCTCCGTTTCGACGATCTCCGCCACGGTCTGGAGGTTCAGGGGCTCGATGTAGGTGACGTCAGCCATGCCCGGGTCCGTCTGGATGGTCGCCGGGTTGGAA
>MGQF01000046.1:2504-3626 GCA_001797745.1 Deltaproteobacteria bacterium RBG_13_52_11 | reverse complement strand
GCACGATCTCGTATCCGAGCTTGCGCAAGGCCTTGCAGGCCTGGGTACCGGAGTAATCGAACTCGCAGGCCTGTCCGATGACAATAGGTCCTGAACCGATAATCATCACCTTTTTGATATCTGCTCGCCTGGGCATGAAGGGTTTCCTTCTTCATCTATCTGGTTTTTATCCATGGTGAGAAGCTAAAAACTGCTCGTTCTACTCTCATGCAGCCATAAGGCCGCCTGAGAGTATAGGGAAGGGACCCCTTTGTGTCAAGGTCGAAAAAATATACCCCTTTCGCGCCTCTGATCTTCCCTTCATTGCCTTGACTACAACGCACAATGCGGATTATAGTACACGGGTAAATAAACTGAGGAGGCTTGATGGTGGAGAGGAAAGAGCGGCTTGAAGAGGAATTTGAACTCGGCGAGGAAGATGAAGCCATTCATGAATATGAGGCCCTCACGGACGGTTATCTTCACGTTACCGCCTCGCTCATCGCCGATGAGATAGCACACCTGGCCAAGACCCACGAGGGGGTCGTCGTCGATTTGGGGTGCGGACCGGGGAGTCTGGTCAAGGAGCTTGCTCTCCGTTTCCCGCAGCTCTTAGTCATAGGGTTGGACATCTCCTTCCCCATGACCAAACTGGCACGGGAACGAACCACGGTCGAAAATGTGGCCTTTGTGACGGCAGATGTGCATCACCTCCCTTTTCAGACCCGCTCCGTGCAAATGATCGTCAGTCACGGAGCCATGCATCACTGGCGTGAACTCGCTCGCGCGTTGGCAGAGGTAAAACAGGTGCTCGCGGACAAGGGATTCGTCTACCTGAGCGATCTAAAACGTGATACACCGGATGAATTGGTCCGGGAGATAGCAGCCCTTTTAAATAAGAATCAGGCACGAGCCTTCTTAAACTCGATCAAAGCGGCCTATACCGTTGAGGAACTTGCCGCCTTGGCCGCTGCAGCTGGCCTGGGTAATCTGCACGTGGAGCCGGAGTCATTCTCCCGCAGGGCCATTGCGCGGAACATCGAGAAATTGCGGGAATCGCCCCTGCGGGGGATGCGCCAGGCCGCCATCAACCTGCGCATGGTTGGTGGAGCCGAGACGCTATAAGCGACAGGAGTATGGCGC
>MGQF01000046.1:1110-2455 GCA_001797745.1 Deltaproteobacteria bacterium RBG_13_52_11 | reverse complement strand
GATCTGGGGGGCATCCCCTGCCGCAGAGGGTAGCATCCCCACCTTTCCAGGACAAAACAAGGCAGCCGAGCGATTGCGGGGCCTCGCGATCTACCAAAAGGCCAGCACCATCATGGTCCCCCCTGATCAGGCCCAGCTGCAGGTCAGGGTCAACGCCATAATGGATGGCAAGAGGCTGATCATGGCCACCCCGGGATTGCGCGACGGCTTTTATCTCCTGCACAAGGGGGCGATCAAGGCCAGGGATTGGCAGCAGGCAGCCCGCAGCTCCGGCGTTCGGCGGTTCGGCAAGAGGCTCAACACCACGCACAAAGAGATAGGGATTATAGATCTTATGGCCACCGGTGCTGTGGCTGTAGATCTCCAGGGGGGGAGAATAGGCAAAGGGAGCGGCTACTTCGATCTGGAATATATGATCTTGCAGGAGATCGGCTCGGTAAGCGAGCAGACCCCTATTTGCGCCCTGGTGGATGACCTCCAGGTGCGCGAGCACGTGCCTATGGAGGAGAAGGACGTCGCCGTAGACTTCATCTGCACCCCTACGAAGGTTATCATAATAGAGAGACGCCTTGTGCGCCCCTCGCAGATACCCTGGGACCTGCTGCTGGAGAAGGCGCTCAAAGGGATGCGCCCGCTCAAGGAGCTCAGGAAAAGCAATGAAGGGCCGAATTAAGCCCCACGGCATTATAGGGGTCGCCCTCTTCTGCCTGGCTGCTGTCATGCTGAACCAGGGGCGAGAGCCCTTTACCACCTATTTCTACTCCTTTGCCTGGTGGTCCTATATCCTGGCAGCTGATGCCCTGGTCTATCTGTTGCAAGGGAGATCCCTCATCGTCAGCAGGACCGGCACCTTCCTGCGCATGGTCCCGTTATCCATCTTTATCTGGTGCATATTCGAGGCCTTCAATTTCCGCCTGTCAAACTGGCACTACATCAATCTCCCCCCTGAGGTCTGGATGCGGTGGATCGGTTACGCCATCGCCTATGCGACGGTCCTGCCCGCGCTCTGCGAGACCATGCATCTCTTAGAGACGGTGGGGCCCTTCAGGACCATATCAGGGAAGAAGCATTGCCCCTCCCCTTTCTTCCTGCGGGCCTCGCCTGCCATAGGAGGGTTGTTCCTGCTGGCGGCTCTCTTATTTCCCCGCTTCTGCTTTCCGCTGGTCTGGATCGGCTTTGCCCTGCTTATCGAGCCCTTGCTTTACCTACGGGGGGGCAATTCTCTGCTGCGGGATATCGAGAAAGGCGAGTCCGGGAGGCTCCTGACCCTCCTGGCTGCGGGGCTGGTCTGCGGCCTCCTGTGGGAGTTGTGGAATTTTTGGGCCCAGGCAAAGTGGATATACAC
>MGQF01000046.1:1003-1104 GCA_001797745.1 Deltaproteobacteria bacterium RBG_13_52_11 | reverse complement strand
CTTCTTCGAAGAGGGAAAGCTATTCGAGATGCCCCTGCTCGGATTTCTCGGGTTTCCCCCCTTTGCCGTGAGTGCCTACGCCATCTACCGCCTCCTCCTGC
>MGQF01000046.1:745-981 GCA_001797745.1 Deltaproteobacteria bacterium RBG_13_52_11 | reverse complement strand
CTGGCTGAGAGGCAGCTTGTGGGTCCTGATCACCCTTTTCTGCCTCCTCTGCTTTGCCGGCATCGATCGCTATACCGTCGTCTCCTTCATCCCCTTGATAAAAGATCTCCCCGACGTGCAGGCGGAATGGAAGGAACGCCTCCAGAAGGCGGGGATGGAGGAGGTTCAGGATCTGCTCCGCTGGAAGGGTGCAGGCCTGGTTGCCCTTGGTATCCCTGATCCAGAGGCAGAGGAGC
>MGQF01000046.1:251-449 GCA_001797745.1 Deltaproteobacteria bacterium RBG_13_52_11 | reverse complement strand
CTTATCATAGCGAGATCACAACCCGGTTGCGTCCTTTTCTTTTCGCTTCATACATGTTATCGTCCGCGCGTTTGAGCGCAGTCTCGAGTTGATTGTCATCCGGTAGCAACTGTGTAACGCCAATGCTGATGGTAATATGAAAAGTTTTGCCTGCGACTTTGATGCGGCTTTTTTCTATAATGACGCGCAGACGCTCCG
>MGQF01000046.1:0-161 GCA_001797745.1 Deltaproteobacteria bacterium RBG_13_52_11 | reverse complement strand
GACATTTTTTGCAGATGCCAGTAAATGCAACTAAGATCTTGTCGCCGATGGCGTGTCCATATTTATCGTTGATTTTTTTGAAATGGTCAAGGTCTATCATAAGCACGGTCAGGGAGCGCTTATATCTGTGTGCACGCTGAACCTCTCGCTCTCCTGCTTCA
>MGQF01000045.1:12314-28922 GCA_001797745.1 Deltaproteobacteria bacterium RBG_13_52_11 | reverse complement strand
CGACAAGCAGACCGATATCTGGGGGATCAAGATATCCCTGGTGGAGATCAAACACATCGACCTCCCCCAGGAGATGCAGCGGTCCATGGCGAAACAGGCCGAGGCAGAGCGGGAGCGGAGGGCCAAGGTTATCAACTCCGAGGGTGAGTACCAAGCAGCCCAGCGGCTCGCCGACGCCGCTGGGATCATAGAGAAGCACCCCGTGGCCCTGCAGCTGCGGTTCCTGCAGACCTTACGGGAGGTGGCGGCGGAGAACAACTCGACCACCCTCTTCCCGATACCCATCGACCTCTTTGAGCCCTTTCTCAAGAAGGTAGTCGGCGGGAAGGAAAAGTAAGGCTGCTTCATCCCCCCGTCGTTCCTATACTTTGCGGGGGGATCTTTGATCACAAGCCTTTGCTCGGACCTCAAACTATGAGAGGAGGCGTATTCGCCTCCTCTCTTTTACTCACCCCCCTCTTTCCTTAACCCTTAAAGAGGAGGCCACCCGATTTTTGGCCGCCTCTCGGGGCTAACTTCTCTTTGTTCTCTTCGCCAACACCCCCTGCCTATAGAGGGCACATTGGATAGGTCGCCCCCCCCTCAAGGCGTAAGGTCTGTCAGAATACCCTTGAGCTTCTCCCTATACCATGCTATCCTCTGCGAAAAGACATGTAAGAAAACGCAGCGGTGGTCTCCATGGCCGCCATGTCAGGTTGAATTGTAAGGACGGTCCCCGATAAAGAAGGAAACAAGGGCAGAGGGTATCGTGAGGTTTGCTGGAGATTATAGCAGGCATGCCAATAACACATATACATAGAGGGAAGTGGGGAATAAACAGTAATGAGAAGGAGGGACACGGTAGAACATGAAAGATTATAAGAAGGCCTACCGAACCATTATGGACGATCACTTCCCCACAGACATGGTCATCACGTTTGGAGATCAAACCCTTATTTATCGGAAACGCGCCTGGAAGATCCCCGATGAAGGAACCGGGGAGGTCATCGAGAAGGGGCTCAGGTATGGCGAGAACCCCGGTCAGGAGGCGGCCCTCTATGAGCTGGCCAACGGAAATCTGGTTCTGGGCGACTATCAGTTCATCGAACCGGGCAACGGCTTGGTCAGCGCCATCACCGAGGATGAAATGCTGCAGTCGGGCAAACATCCGGGCAAGACCAATTTGACCGATGCCGACAATGCCATGAATATCTTGAAGTTCCTCACCAAGAAACCAGCGGTCTCCATTATGAAGCACAACAACCCCTGTGGCGTGGCATACGGGGAGACCCTGGCCAAGGCCTATGACAGGGCCAATATGGCTGACAGGATCGCCGCCTTCGGTGGGTGTGCGGCCTGCAATCGCCCAATTGACAAGGCCTCTGCTGAATTAATGAGTCAGAACTACTTGGAGGTAGTGGTAGCCCCCGACTACGAAGAAGGGTCCCTCGAAATCTTAAAGAAGAGAAAGAACCTCAGGATCATTAAGATAGGGCGTATGGAGGGTCTGGAGAGGTATCGAACCCTCAGGTTTGTCGACTTCAAATCCCTCATCGATGGGGGGATCATCGTCCAGCAATCCCCCATCAATGCCATATCTGCCCCCGAGGACTTTAAACCGGCCGTTGCCTTTCATCAAGGCAAGGAGTACCGCATAGCCAGGCTTCCCACCGATGCTGAATACGAGGATATGCTCTTTGGCTGGTGTGTGGAGCAGGGGGTGACCTCTAATTCCGTGCTCTATGTAAAAGACGGGGTCACCGTGGGCATCGGGACAGGTGAACAGGATCGGGTGGGGGTGGCGGAGATCGCCGTCTTCAAGGCATATACCAAATATGCCGACGCCCTCTGTTTCCGGAACTATGGAATCCCATATAAGCAATTGGAACAGGAGATCGAAGCGGGGAAGAGAGACCGCGCGCAGAAGGCGGAGATAGATAACCAGGTAAAGGAGGAACGGGGAGGGATCAAGGGGGCCATCATGGTCTCCGATGCCTTCTTCCCCTTCCGCGACGGGGCGGAAGTCGGGATCAAAGAAGGGATAACAGGGATAGTCCACCCCGGGGGATCGGAGCGGGACTTCGAGTCCATTGAGGCCTGTAATGAAGCCGATCCTCAGGTCACCATGGTCTTCACCGGCCAAAGGGCCTTTAAGCACTGAGCATGGCGAGGGAACAAGACAGACAAAAACTTCAGAGGCTGATGGACGAGATCGACACCCTGAAGCATGAAGGGATCGATCACCAGCATCCCAAATTCCAAGAATGGAAGAAAGAGGCGAGGTCCACCCTCAAGGCGATCTATGGCGAAGGCTCCCCCATCCTTAGCCAATTCAAAGAGCTGAATTCTCGCCGCAAAGAAGATAGGATGTGGGAGGAGGAACATGATATCAGGGGAAAGGGAAAGGCCGTCTTCAAGATAGATCTAGAGCGGGCGCGGATCCTCCTTGAAGAGGCCCTGAAAGTATCTCACCTCCTCGGGGAGGATGGGAAGGAGATTGATGAAGCTGAATTCATTAGCACAGTAAGTAAGGGGGCCTTGCAGGAAGAAGCTACACCTGCGGCCGAACCTACGCCTCCGGAAGTGCTTTCGGCGATGCCTCCAAAGGCACCACCGAAGGCGCCTGCGGATGAACTGAGTGTGCGGAGGCGGAAAAAGGTGCCTGTCGAGGAGGTGAGTGAGCTAAGGCAAGAAAAAGATATCAAGGAATTGCTCCATGAGTTAGAGCAGGATAAAAGGGATCTGGAGAGGGTGCAGACTACCCTCGAGGAGGCCTTGGAAGGGGCCAACCTCCGCAGCGAGGAGGTAAGGATCGAGGAGCTCCTCCAGCAGTTAGAGGAGCAGATAAAGAACCCCGATGTGGAGATGCGGAAGGTCCAGAAGACTATGGAGGAGCTGTTGAGAGTGAAGGGGAAGAAGGCCCTCCTGCAGCGTTTGACCCAAGAGACAAAGGATCCTCAGGTCCCGTGGGGGAAGATCAGGGGATTGATGAAAGGGGTATGGGAGATCGATAGGAAGTTCCTCATCGATATCCTTCCCGATCTCCTGGAAGACTAAAAACAAGATTTTTCTTTTCAAATAAGCTGCTGAAAAGAGAGCCGGGCATCGAGGGTTCGAGGGGGAAAAGCGATCTTGAATCCTCGGACCCCGCTTGTAAATCGCCCCTTTTAATTAGCCCAATTCCACGAGCTACATACAGTAGCAAAAACCCTAAAATAGCTTGAAACCAATAAACTAAAAGCTAGGGGGTTGTTGCTGCTGCATCATTTGGCCTTGTGAAAGAATGAAAGGAATAACGATAGCAAAAACTATTAAGCCGATGAAGAACAACACAATAATCATGGGGAGTAACACGGCGATGAATGCCCTCCCCGTGGTGGTACGATGGCTTTCCCTGAAGCCGATGACATATACGACAAGCGTATAGAAGAAGTAGATGAAAGGCCCAATGAATGGCACGAGGGAGAAGACCTGAGTACTACAAGTATAAGCCACCACCCTAAAGGTTGTCTCAAAACCCCTCTTCCCCCCGCCTACTATCAGGAGGCAAAGGTGTAAAATTCCACTAACTATAAAGAGTCCGACGGCGGCCAGGATGGGAAAAAAGAAGGCGTATAGAAGGATAAAAGTGACCTGGAAGAGGTTCACGCCTTCCATGCCCTTCATGCCTTCCTCTCCGGTAAAGCTCCCGATAAAACCGGTCACAGCAAATTGAAATAACAGGGCGATGATCGTCGCCAAGAAAGATATGATGACTCCATAGAAAAGGGGGTTTGAAATGCCTTTGTCCACAGGCATCCTTCTAAAAAAAGCAGTAGGGGAGAAGAGGACCTCCTTCATGGTCCTGAAAAAGGCGGTAAAAAAACCGAGGATGGCCATATCCTCCCAGGGGGTGGAACCTGTTGGTTCCTCCATTGGGGTGCCGATCATTCTTGGAGGTTGGGGTCCCTCTGTAGGGGTTCCGGCAGCGCCAGGAGTAACCCCTTCAACTTCCGCGGGTTTGACCTCCGTTTGATATTTCAAAAATTTAGAGATGATCACGCCGCACTTGATGCACTCATCCGTCGCCTCCTGCACAACCCCACACTGAGGGCACGTGGTCATTTGTGGTCCTGCTTGCTCCTCAGTTGCAGCCGTCTTTAGAAAAGAGGGGGGAGTTTTCGCCTTCACGGGGATGATCTGAGGTTCTCGCTCGAGAGGAGAGGGTTTCCCCTCTGTTTGTTGCAATTGACCTCTTGCTTCCTCGATAGGCTCTGGCTCTAATTGGACCCTCGCCCCGATGGCCTCCAGGGCCTCTTTATATCTCTGGGCCTCTGATAAGGTGGCCCCTTTCTTGATCACGACCGGGGCCATCTTCATCACCTTGGTGATCGCCTCGACAGAGAGCTTAAAACGATCTCTCAGGCCTTCTGCCAACTTATTCACGTTGGCGATATCGTTATGGACAGGCCCTAAAAAGGTGACCCTGTACCTTGCCTCTTGCCCGTCGCTCAAGGCTATCTCCTCATACCGATTTTTACCATCTCTTTAAAGCATTTTGGGTGCCATTTTTCAAGAAAAAGGACAACAAAAGATATGGGCATAAATCTCCTTTAAAAACGGCTAGTTAGAAAAAGGGGGTAAGAGAAAGGAAGATATCACGTGTGCGGAATGCCCTACTGTGTCCATGCTATAGACAAAAATTGTCACTTTACCACCTCACAGGCCCACGTAGCTGAGGCCTTTTCACCCTTTATTTTATCGTGCAAGATCACCTTGAAGAGATATTTCCCTGGGGAAATATCGGCTAATGTCAGTTGATAAACTCCGTAGATATCGAGACGGGGTGAACTGGTTAGGTAATGGATCTCGAGGGCATCTTCTTTTTTAAACACCTCTTGTTGCGCTTGGGTGAGGACGACCATGTCCTGAGTGAGCCAGATCTCATATTTTCCTTCCGCCTTCTGAGTAGAGGGATTTTGGGGTTCAAAATAGAAAAAGATCACATCCCCAGATTTCACCTTGTTGTCGGGCAGGGGTTCATAGGAACCATAATCCGTCACCTTCGAGCAGGCAACAAGGGTGCGAATGCCGAGAGGATTCATGCTTTGGAGATTGATGATCCTCTCCTTCAGCAGCGAAACGTCGGTTTCCTGGGCGAAGACCGAGGAGGCTAAGCTTAGTCCCGTCACCAAAAGAAAAAAACAAAGCGGTTTTATGTTCACCTTTAAGGTAAGGCCTCCCCAAAGTAACTTTTTTAAATTTTTGGTGGTCCCAAGGGGACTCGAACCCCTGTTTTCGGCGTGAGAGGCCGACGTCCTAGGCCACTAGACGATGGGACCGTGACTGTCGATCTAAATATTCGAAAATGATATCAACAATTTTACTGAATTCTCTATACAAGTCAAGCAAAAGAAACCCAGCTCAATCGTTGACCCTGCCCCGATCTCCGGTGCGCGAATATCTCATAGTGGACATGCGCAGTCCATCTCCCCCAACTTCTACTGAGCCGCTCAATTCGAGGACAGCAATAATACTGTGCGATTCGCTGATACCCCCAGCCGGTGAAAATAGCACATAGTGAGAGTCGATTACATCGGATGTTCGATGGCTTGGATTCGCTTGGGGTGGCCGGCTATCTTGAGCACCTGAGTACTTCGATCATCCGTGCAGCAAGGTCTTACCACCTCATCAAAGCCGGCAAGGCCTGTGTGTACTGTTTAAACACCGAGGATATCAGCTGTGACACCTTGACTGAGCAGGGTACGGAGAGCCCCTTGGTCATCAGAAGAGGATCTGCCTTGCTCAGCGCCACTAAAATAAAGGGCACCGAGTGTTACATCAGTGCCCTGTCTACCTCCAAGCTGATAAGAATTTAATAGCAAAATTTCTATGCTATGCTTGTCAGTTTTTCCTGTAACCTCTTGGTGAATTCCTTCTCGGTATCCTTGGCTTTGGCCCTCATTATCCTGTCGCCGAACATGGCAAGCTTCCCAACGATGCTCACGTCTGTCTTATATTTAATCTCTACCTTGCCCGGCGATACTTCTTTCAAATCCACAATGCTCTTCTGCTTAAAATGGCCGAGCTTCGTCACATCTTCGCCCTCACCCTCAACCTCTATATGGGTCGGCCGTTCCACTTTCGTTAGTCTATTCAGAAATTTCAGCTTTGCTGAAATAGGTCCGACTTTTTGTTTCACCACACACTCATAGGTGGTGTCATCGAGCATCTTTACCGACTCAGCGCCAGGCAGACATGTCATAATAGTATCCGGTTTCAATAAGAAATCGAACAACTTGTCAATGGGCGCATTTATTGTAAAACCTCCCTCTATAATCATGAAACCCTCCTTTATTTATTATTTATATTTAGAATCGACCTTCTTTAACTATTTCCCTATTTTTTTTGTGCCTGTGCGTGTTTTTCAATGATCTCAGCCAGGGCAACATAGCTTTTGTTTCCCGGTGTTGTGGCCTGTTCGATCAAAAGATCAATAAATGATAAACCCTGCGCTTCAACCCACTGCCGATGCGGTTTATCACCGGTACCGAACATATGCCTGGCACAATCTATGGCACTCCCTGTTTTTGCTTTTCTGCCGCATACAGGACATATTATTGGATCGCCCATGGTATCTCTCCTTATAGTATTATTATTTCTTCTTCCCTGGTTTATCTTTCCCTGCTGCCTTATCTTGCTCTGCCTTTTCTCTCAGGGCATTCAGAATCATCTCAGGCCTTATAGGATTTTCCTTCATTTGCACGCCGAAACGGTGAAAGATGGCGTTGCCGATGGCTGCAGCAGTCGGGTTGGTAAGGCCTTCCCCTGCCTCCTTAGCGCCGTATGGTCCTTCTGGTTCATAGGTGTCAATCTCGGCGATATTCGCTGGAGGCATCTCTGTAGCCCGGATCATCTTATAGTCCACCAGGTTCGGGTTCATCAGCTTGCCGTCTTCATAGGGCATATACTCTAGGTAGCCGTAGCCGGCAGCCATGGAGAAGGCACCCTCGAGCTGGCCGATGAGGCCGAGATGGTTGATGGGTTGCCCGCAGTCGTGGGCCGTGAAGCTGTCGACGAGCTTGATCTTGCCTGTCTCCTCATCAACTTCCACCTCGACTCCCTGGAGCATGTAGCTGTATGCGGGGGAGATCATACCTTTTCTGTGAGGCGTGTAATAACCCCTGCCGACGATCCTCTGGCCGTCCTTGCCGCGGAGTGCCTTCTTTACGAGTTCACCGTAGTCATAACCCCTCTCCGGACGGGCAATGGCGTGTACCCATCTGTCTTTTATATCAAGGTCGTATACGATATTATATCCCGACTGTGCGTAAGCGAACTCAAGAAGCTGTTTCTTTGCGTCTTCTGCCGCCATCTTCACGGCATTGCCGGCCATGAGGGTCTGCCTGGAGCCCCATGCACCGAGGTCAGGCGGGCAGTGATCGGTATCGCCCGAGTGCACCTTGATATCCTCAACTTTGACACCCAACGTCTCTGCGCAGATGATGGCCATGGTGGTATTGGAGCCCTGACCGATCTCCTGGGCTCCGACATGCAGTTCTACGGTTCCATCCTGATTGATGGTGATCACCGCGGAGGAGAAAGAATAGGGGGTGTCGAACCAGTTAAAAATGCCGCCGGACATAAAGCCGCAGGCAGAAATTCCGATGGACCGGTTGGCAGGCAATTTACCCTTGCTAGCGATCCATTTTTTGATCTCGTCGTAGCACTGATCGATGCCGCAGCTTGCGATGGTTGCCTGACCAGGCACTTCATAGCCTTCATAATGGGAGTTCTTCCGTCTCATCTCGATCGGATCAAGGCCGAGATCAGCCGCAATCCATTCGATCTGCTGCTCTGAACAGAACATGGCCTGAGGAGCACCAAAACCGCGCATGGAGGTCGATGGAAGGGTGTTCGTGTAGACCCGGTAGCCGTCATAGCGGTAGCCCTTCCATCTGTATGGGAAGGAGTGGAAGAAACCGGTGAGGTAAAGGGCCGTTGCACCCATGCCGGTGTATGCGCCGCCATTGGTGAAAACCTTGGCTTCCCGCGCGCAGAAGGTACCGTCCTTTTTCACGCCGGTCCGTACGTAGTAGAACATGGGCGTTCTTCTCTTGGATGCAATAAAATCCTCTTCACGGGTGAAGACGATCTTGACCGGCCTATGGAGCTTCTTGGAGAGCACGGCGCTGCAGAAGATCGCGCCGTCGAGCTCGAACTTGCCGCCGAAACCGCCGCCAACATAGGTAGAGATGACGCGGATATCCCCCTCCCTCATACCGAGCACACCGGCCATCAGTCCCTGCATGTAATAGGGAGATTGGTTGGAATGGTAAATAGTGAGCTTTCCGTCAGGGGTGTAGTCCGACACTGCCGCGCGGGTCTCCATACACATGTGGGCCTGACCGCCGCACTTGAACCAGTCTTCCCGTATGTACTCTGCTTCCTCGAAGGCCTCCTCCACGTCCCCCCACTCGATATGCCGGGTAACGTTAATATTGCGCTCAAAACCCTCATGGATCTCAGGAGCTTCTTTCTTGATCGCCTCCATCGGTTCGAAAACCGCAGGGAGCACCTCATAGTCAACGTCGATCAGGTCAAGGGCCTTTTCCGCAATCTCTTCCGTTATGGCCGCTACCGCCGCAACCGCCTCGCCGATGTAACGCACCTTTTCAACGGTGAGTACCTGCTCATCGCAGAGATCTTGGTACCGCCGCCAGATACCCTGCTTGACACCGAGGGTGTCCTTGCCTGTCACCACACCTATGACGCCGGGAAGCTCCAGGGCCTTGCTGTAATCGATGTTCAAGATTTTCGCGTGCGGGTGCGGACTTCTGAGGATCTTGCCATAGAGCATGTTGGGCAGCTTCACGTCGAAGGTATAAGTTGCCCTGCCAGTCACCTTCGCAGCGCCGTCTATATTATGGACGTGCGTGTTGATTACCTTGAATTCTGAATGTGGGTTGATTACGGTGTATTTGTTCATGATCTATCCTCCCTGTATTTGCCTTCCGCCGTCGCATCTATTGCCCTGACGATACTGTTATAGCCAGTGCATCTGCAGATATTTCCTTCAATTCCTTCTCTGATCTCCCATTCGGTTGGATGGGGATTCTCGTTAAGCAATGCCTGTGCAGACATAATCATACCAGGGGCGCAAAAGCCACACTGGTAGGCACCATGATCAATGAATGCCTTCTGAATAGGTGCCAGTTTCCCGTTTTGTTCCAGCCCTTCAATGGTGGTTATCTGGGCACCCTCCGCCTGCATTGCGAGTACCGAGCATGACTTCACAGACATGCCGTTAATCATTACCGTACATGCACCGCAGGATACGGTATCACAACCCCTCTTTGTCCCGGTCAAGCCTATATAGTCCCTTATTACTTCTACCAAAAGTGCCTTCGGGTTTATGTAGACCTCATACTCTTGCTTATTTACGGTAAGCCGTAACAATTTTTTATCCATATTCAAGACCTCCCTTCTCAATTAACCTCTGGCTTGTTCCCAGGCTTGTTTCAGCATCCTCTTCGTCAGCACACCCAGGAGATGCCTTCTATGTTCCTCAGACGCATGGATGTCTGCAACAGGCTCACAGTCTTCCGATGCTATCTTGCCTGCCTCAGCAAAGAGGCCTTCATCGTATGCCTTTCCAACCAAGAGCTCCTCAGCCCTCTTAACCCTCTTCGGCGTTGGACCGGCATTACCAAGAATAATCCTTGCGTCCTTACATTTGCCACCACCGTTTAGTGTTACCGAGGCGGCAACTGCAACCACACCCATATCACTCTCGAGCAGATTGAATTTCTGATAGGCGGCGCCTGTTTTGGGTTCAGGGAGGGGCACCTGGACTTCCAGCACAAGCTCACCCTTGTCCAAAGCTGTTTCAAAATAATCCACAAAAAAATCTTCCAAAGACATAGCTCTGTCGCCTTTCGCGCTTCCCACCTTGATATCTGCTTTCAATGCAATCAAAACCGGCGCGGGGTCCCCCGCAGGGTCAGCATGGGCAAGGTTGCCGCCGATGGTACCCCAGTTTCTGACCTGGATGGATGCAAGCTTGTTCTCCATGGCCACGAGCGCAGGGTAGTTCTTCTTGACCACATCGGACTTTTCAATGGAGCGGTGGGTCGTCGTGGCGCCAATCTTCAACCCGTCATTCTTATCAAACTTGATATAATCAAGTTCCTTGACGTGCTTGATGTCGAGGAGGTATTCCGGAGCAATCATCCCTTGTCTCATTATAATCAGCAAAGACTGACCGCCGCATATCACCTTGCAATCATCGTGCTCAGCAAACATGGCAAGCGCTTCCTTAAGCGTGCCAGGCTTTAGATAATTAAAATCGCTTATCATAATCCTCTCCTTTCTAATAATTCTTCCATGTTATGTGTCTACCCTTTTTGTTACGTCTTCCACGTTATGTATCCACTTTGAACTCTCTTGCATATCATCAGGCATCCCGAAATTTTTGTCCTGACTATTATTATCTTTCTTGTAGTGCGCCTTCAACTCATCAATCTGTTCTGCACCAAGGGATACCCCATGATATTCCTTGGAAAAACACATATAAAAGTGCCTTCCCCTGTATATGGCACATTCAACGCAGACCCCCTTCGAAATTGGACAAACCATTTTTACCTTTGTCATCAGATTCTCTCCTTAAATATATACCACGCGTGAGTACCGAGAGGTTAGCTCTTAAGTAGTAATGATATACAGTTACCCAAAAGTCAAGCCCTCTTGTCAAAAAAGCCTTCCCCCGCCCTTACCACTAAAAACAGGTCTCCTTAGCCAAGGACGTTACAACAATTTTATATACCAACCGGTAGGTATATCAATTTATGCCATAACTCATCGTATTTGTCAACCCCTTTTTTGTTTTGTGTTGCTTACGACTGAAAAGTGGACTGTTTTTGTTTTGTACAAGGGGGACGGACACACCGTGCGCTTTGCTTCGTGTAAATACAACATGTCGCATATCCTGTCAGTCTCCTTTTGACGCCTGAACCGCAGGGGTTCTTTCAGGGGTGGGCCTACAAGAGGCCACGGCCTTTCCCTATAGGCAATCGAAAAGGAATTTCCGCCACTAAAACTGCTTTATCCTGTGCAAAACCCCTTTTCCTCCTCATGCCCCTCGATTACCTCACTATCCTCCACCTCTGAGCTATACCAAACCCCTGCCGCCCCGGCACAGAAGACCCAGCCTGACAGCCAGATTTTCATCGATCCATTCACAGCCCCCATTCAAAAAAAGGGATTGACAAATGCAAGGCGTTGTGGTCAGCTTGTCTTGCGACATCATATACCTACCGGTTGGTATATTACAATGGCCTTCGTTAGACGGTACAATTAAGGATACGGGGGGTATCACAATAAGGAAAATGAGGGGGGTTTTAAGGGGAATAAGCCTGGCAAAGCGGGTGGTATGGAATCATACAACGGGGCATTGTTGGGATAGAGAGTTTCTGGTTAATTTCGGGAGAGACCGGGAGAGGCACAATGACAGATAAACTTATTTTGAATGAATTGTGCCGTTACAACGTAGGAACCTTTGCAGACATCGTTTATAGAAATGCTCTTTTGCATTCTGACAAGGAAGCCTTTGTATATGGCCCCCGGAGAATAACATTCGCCCAGTTCAATGCCCGGGTGAACAGCTTGATCCATGCTCTTCGGTCTTCAAAGGTCAAAAAAGGAGATGTAATAGGCATTCTGTCGTGGAATTGTCTTGAGTACGTTGATGTCTACGGGGCTGCAATGAAGGCGGGGTTTATTGCATCGCCCTTCAACCCTAGGCTCAATAAGGAAGAGCTCGACTATCTCATTAATTATTCAAAAGCAAATATACTTTTTGTCGGCCCTGAACTTGTCGAAACTGTTAACAGCTTACGATCTCGCCTACCCAAAGTGAAATACTATATTTCCTTCGAGGGTTCTGCTCCTGATATGATTCCTCATGAAAAGATGCTTGCGGCACATCCACCGAATGAGCCTGAAACAGATGTACAGAAAGACGACCCTTATCTGATCTTTTATACCAGTGGTACCACTGGTATTCCTCGCGGTGCCCTCTACACACACCGCCGCAAGTTGGAGAACACTCGAATAAAGGCTCTGGAGATTGGTGTGGAGGCCAGCGACAAGCATATCATGATATTGCCATTTTTTCACATCGGTGGGGATAGCCATGTGTGGCCCTTTTTCTACGTTGGCGGTTGCAACGTGATAATGCCTCAGAGATCTTTTGATCCGGATGCTACACTTCAAATCATACAAGATGAGAAGGCTACGGATATACAGATTGTCCCCACGCAGTTAGTTATTATGCTGTCCCGAGAAGGCTTGAAACGGTACGACCTGAGCAGTTTGAAGCGGATCTATTATGCAGCATCTCCCATGCCAGTGGCGTTATTGAGACGGGGACTAGAAACATTCGGCCCCATTTTTTCGCAGGGCTATGGCCAGACCGAATCAGGGCCGCAAATATGCGCTCTTCCCAGAGAGGCTCACGAGGTCTTTGACAGGCCTTTGGAAGAACAGGAGGTTTTAAGTTCCTGCGGACAACCGAGTATTGGTGTCCATGTCAGGATAGTAGATGAAAAGAACAACGATGTCGCGCCCAGAATAGTAGGTGAGATTATCGTGCAGAGTGACTCTATCATGGTCGAATATTGGGACAAACCAAAAGAGACAAGCGAAACTATCATTGATGGATGGCTCCATACAGGCGATCTTGCTTACTACGATGAAAAAGGTTTTGTATATATCGTTGACAGAAAAAAAGACATGATTGTGACTGGCGGTGAGAATGTATATCCGCGAGAAGTAGAAGAAGTCCTCTATAGGCATCCCGCGGTTGCTGAAGTTTCTGTAATTGGTATCCCCGATCCAGTATGGGTGGAGCGTGTTCATGCTGTGGTCGTTTTGAAGACAGATACCACTGCTACTGAAAAGGAAATTATTGCCTTTTGCAAAGAGCGCGTGGCTTCCTACAAGGCACCTAAGTCGGTTGAGTTTGTCGAGTCTCTTCCCAAGAATCCTCAAGGGAAGATATTGAAGAGAGAGCTTAGAGAAAGGTATTGGGCAGGCTTGCAGAGACGGGTTTGAGGTTTATTCAGCATCCAGCCGTGCTCGAAGTAGCAGTGATAGGAGCATCTGGTGAATACGGGGGAGAAACAGTAAAGGCGATAATTTTCCTTACTAAGGAGGATGGAGATGGTATCGAAAGAAGAAGATAAACAACCCCTACCGAAAAAGGAGGAGATTCTACGCGTTGCCATGGAGCTCTTTCTTGATCAGGGTTATAGTGCTACATCCACGAATGCCATTTGTGCAGCTGCGGGGATCAATAAACCAACTCTCTATTATTATTTCAAAAGCAAACGGCATCTCTTTTTTGAATCGCATATCAAACATATTCAAGAGGTCTTGAAACCCTATACGGCCCGGGCTGCAACAATAGAAGATCCTTGGGAGCGGCTAACCTTTATTATTCGGGAGTTCACCAAGATCATCTGCCAACACCCTGAGTTGAGAGTCCTCACCCATGAATCGCTGAGCATTAAAGATCAGTATTTCGAAGAGATCAGGAAAGAATGGAAAAAGCACTACCTCCTTCTGCTCAATACCATCTCAGAACTCCAATCGAGTGGCACGATAGCTGCTGATTTCAAGCCATCGTGGGTTGCCTTATTGCTGTTGGGGATGATTACGTGGATTACCTATTGGTTCGACTATAATCGAAAGGATCAAATTGACGACATAGCTGAAACAGCGTTGAAGGTTACCCTTTTCGGTCTTGTTGAGAGAGAAAACGCATTGTCAGCCAAGAGAAAGGAGGCGGTATGACGATAACACAATGAGGTGGGCCATGCGTAGTGAGGTTTTTTTGACGCATGAAAGAACGGTTTCTGTTCAGACATTTAAGAGGAAAGTAGGAGGATAAGCTATGGGTGTAAAAGAAAAGTTAGTAGAGCTCGTGGGAGCCAAGAATTTCTCGGATTCCCCCCAGGTGCTCGGGGAGTACGCTCAAGACTTCAGTCTCAGCCCTCCAGGAATGCCTAACTACGTTGTCAAACCAAAGGATGCCCAGGAGGTACATGAGGTTGTTCAATTCGCCAACGAGAACAAGATACCGGTAGTTCCGATAAGCTCGAAGATCCATTTCTACGGTGCTACCATCCCCAGGCAGGGCGGTATCGTGCTGGACCTGAGCAGGATGAATAAGATCCAGACAATTGATGCGGACAACAGGAGTGTACGGATAGAGGCTGGCGTCACGTGGGGACAGCTCACCCAGGAACTGGAGAAGAAGGGTTTCAGGATGATCATGCCCCTCCTGCCTCCTTCCGAGCGGTCTGTCGTCACGGATTACCTCGAGCGGGAGGTCCCAACCAATACCGTCTACGATTACGGAGAACCCCTCCAGGCCATGGAAGTAGTGTGGCCTACCGGAGAGATCTTCCGAATGGGATCTGCCAGTGTCAATGGATTCCCTGATTCGATTTCGAAGGGTGCCAACCCTTCGGGACCAGGCCTTGATTTCTATCGGTTTTTCCAGGGTGCGCAAGGAACCATGGGTGTGGTGACCTGGGCACATTTAAAGATCGAGTCTATTCCCAAAATAGACAAGGTCTTTTTTGCCCCTGTTGATGATGTGGAATACGCCATTGAGTTCCTTTATAGAATCCTACCCCGAAGGATCGGCCAGGAATGCATCCTGCTGAATAATGTTGATTTGGCGGCTATTATTGCTGAGGACGGGCCTGACGCATTCGAGCGACTGCAGGCGACCCTGCCGCCCTGGACCCTTATCTTGGTGATAAGCGGCTTGTTGCGACGGCCTGAGGAGAAGATAGCGTACGAGGAGAACTTTCTCGCGCAGGTCTTAAAGAATGAATTTCCTGTGCTTCATCTTGGTGAAAACCTCCCCGGTTTTCCCGGGTTGCACAAGAAGCTCCTGCCGATGCTTCGCAATCCCTGGCCTGCAGACGTGCCGTATTGGAAAAATCGCTACGCAGGGGCGTGTCAAAGCCTTTTCTTTATCACACGGCCGGCCTTGGCGCCGCAATTCATCTGCATGGTTGAGGAGATGGCCCCTCTGTACGGATACCCCGTAGGCGATATCGGCATCTATGTCCAGCCCATCGAGCATAACCGCGCCTGTCACCTCGAATTTCATTTCTTCTACGATCCAGGCAATGATGCCGACAAGGAGCGGATTCGAACCATGTACTATGATAGTGCCCAGGCGTTGCTCAGTGCGGGGGCTCTCTTTACCCGCCCCTACGGTGATCTGGCCCCGCTAGTCTTTGAGAAGGCTGCCGGCTATGCCATGGCACTCAAGCGGTTAAAGAAGGTGTTTGATCCCAACAATATTATGAATCCCGGCACGCTGTGCTTCTAAGGAGGGTGATGAAATGGCTGAAAGGCAAACAAAGATAGACGTGAAAAAGTTATTCAAGGAGAGCCCCAAGACTCCTGTAAAGCTGGACGTGACGGACCTCAATAATTTTGTCTATGACATGAGCAGGTGCATCAAATGCAAAGGATGTACCTGGGTAGATCATACCTATATGCCGGGGGCTCAATTCAGAACGAAATGTCCAACTGCTACTCGATACCTGTTCGATTCATACGGGGCATACGGAAAGATGCGGATCGGTCTCGCTCTCGCCGAAGGAAAATTGAAGTGGACCGACAAGCTTTTAGAGATAGTCTATGCAGACCCCCTCTGCGGCGCCTGTGACACCGGGTGTAAGCGGAATCTCGATCTGGAGATAGGGCTGACCCTGGAGGCCCTCCGGGTAAAGGCAGTTCAGGATGGTGTAGGGCCTCTACCGGCCCACAAAAAGATCGTTCAGAACATCGAGAAGAATCACAACAGCTTTGGGGCCCCCCATGAGAATCGGACCACGTGGCTTTCTGAGGGGAAGATTACACCTGCCAAGAAGGCTGATCTGCTCTACTTCGTGGGGTGTTCCGCTTCGTACGTAAATACTGAGATAGCCCTGGCGACCGCGAAGATACTAAAGGCGGCAGGTACTGATTTTATGCTCATGCCCGATGAGTGGTGCTGCGGCAATATAGTCTTTTCAGTCGGTATGATCGATAAGGCCCGGGCGCTGGCCCGTCGTAATATAGAGGAAGTGAAAAAGACAGGTGCAAAGACGGTGCTGACGAGCTGTGCCGAGGGTTACCGCATGTGGAAGGTCGACTATCCCAAGTTGCTCAATTGTTCGACCGATGCCCTTGGATTCAAGGTAGTACACCTTGTCGAGTACGCCGATGAGCTGATCAAACAAGGCGCGCTCAAGCCGACCAAACCGATGCCTATGCGCGTGGCCTACCATGATTCGTGCAGCCTCAGCCGCCTGAGCGAGCCCTGGACCCCCTGGGAAGGGGAGCGCGGATGGATGGGTATGGTCGAACCGCGCCTCACGAGGCGCCGTGGGACCAACGGGGTGTACGCTCAGCCCCGTGATATCTTGAACGCCATCCCCGGGCTTGAGCTGGTAGAGATGCCCAGACTGCGGGAGAACGCCTTTTGCTGTGGTGCCGGCCGCGGGACAAAAGAGGCATTCCCCGAGCTCGCACGGTCCTCAGCCCTTCATCGATTAGAAGAAGTAAGGCATGTCGGTGCAG
>MGQF01000045.1:12091-12301 GCA_001797745.1 Deltaproteobacteria bacterium RBG_13_52_11 | reverse complement strand
AGCGTGCCCCTGGTGCAAAAACAATTTTGCGCAAGCGGTTAAAGAGGACGGAAATGCGGTAGAGGTGTTTGACATCTCAGAAGTCATTCTTGCTTCGATTGACAGATAGGGTAAGGAGGGAAACCATGAGCATATCGAAAGAAGCATACAAAGTACTCGAAACTATTGTAGGCGCTGAATATATATCGGACGATCCCGTCGTTTGTGAAG
>MGQF01000045.1:9600-12064 GCA_001797745.1 Deltaproteobacteria bacterium RBG_13_52_11 | reverse complement strand
AAAGCGGCCTGGGATACGAGCGGGTGATGACGGTGATACCGGGCTGCGTTATCATGCCCAAAACGACCGAGGAAGTGCAGAAGATTGTCAAGGTCTGCTGTCGCTTTGAGATACCGTATCTTCCCTACAGCACGGGATTTTACGGCCCCCGCTCTCACCCCCATGTTGAGGGTGCGTTGCTCGTAGACCTCAAACGGATGGACGAGATCGAGATCGACGACAAGCACTGGTTTGCCGTTGTCGGGCCCGGGGCCATCTACTCACCGCTGCAGGAGGAGTGCCTGAAGCGGGGAGGGTATGTGGTCATCGGCGGCGGCGGGGCGCAGGCCTCGGTGATCGCCAACTTGCTCGGTGACGGGTGGTCTCCTTTGAGCCACCGTATCGGCCTGCCCCATAGGCGCATCCTCGGTACCGAGCTGGTCTTGCCCGACGGCGAACTCGTCCGAATGGGTTCGCTCGCCCAGCAGGATGATCCGTTTTGGGGCGAGAGCCCGGGACCTGATCTCCGCGGGTTGCTGCGCGGGTATACCGGCGTGCGCGGGTGCCTCGGCATTGTCACCAAGATGGCAGTGAAGATCCTTCCGTTCCAGCCCGAGCGTCTTGTGCCCACGGGGATCACCCCCAACACGGTCCTCGCGCTCCCTGAAAAGAGGGTCAAGTGGATCAATTTCGTCGTGCCGAACAAGCAGGCCCAGGTGAAGGCGATGTTTGAGATCGGAAAGGCGGAGATCGCCGGGGCAGTAACCAAGGTCCCCCTCTTCTGGCGGGCCATCGCCAAGGCGGAGTGCAAAGAGGAGTTCTGGGAGCTCTGGGGCAAGGAGAGCGCCGAGACCGTCAATAAGTTCTTCATCGTCAGGGTACTCCTCATCGGGTTCACGTCCGAAGAGCAAATGGAATATGATGAGCGGGTGCTCATGGACATCATGAAGGAAGTCGGCGGTGAAGCCCACCGCACAAGGCCGAGCGATGAATCGTGGATCAAGAATGCCGACTCGGCCGGTATGTGGGTGATGTGCGGTTCCTATGTCTCGGTGGATTACGTTATCGAGACGCTCACCCAGGCAACGCAGCACGGTGAGCTCTATTCCGACCTGAAGTGGAAATACACCCCGCCGTTGATGCCCGATTACGGCGATCCCGGCTGGTTCCAGAGCTTCGAGCTCGGCCATCAGGGGTATTCAGAGTTTCTCGTCTACTGGGACCAGGACCAGAACACCGACGGCGTCGATCTCTTCTACGTGGATACGGCCAAGATGAATATAAAGAACCGCACCTATACGTCGCTGCTAGGCCCTCACCAGCCCCTCTACCTCACCGGGCCCAAATACGGTCCGAACTACCACACGTGGTTTCTGAGAGTGAAGGACGAGTTCGACCCGCAGTGGGTGTGTCATCCACCGGTCCCCCTGGCGCATGACGTCTTTGTGGAACGGGCCAAGTGGATGAAGTCGATGAAGGATTGGGAAGTTCCCAAAGACCTGCCTAAATAGTAATGCGTGCTGTGCACGTGATGGTCCCGTGACTCCTTTTTCGTAAGGAGTCGCGGGACTTTTTTTTGGTTTTCAATAGGCGTAGGACCGTGGTAAGGAGGCATTGAAGGTCCTTTGCTCGATAGACAACTGCCTGCTCTCGTGTTATCCTTGCGGACAAGGCAATTACCTTATGGATCAAGAGAGGATAAAATTGTCAACGAAACCGCCGACTGACTTTATCCGCGCCACCATCAATGAAGACCTGAAGGCAAACAAGAATGACGGACAGGTGGCGACCCGTTTCCCGCCGGAACCGAACGGCTACCTCCATATCGGCCATGCCAAGTCCATCTGCCTCAACTTCGGCATAGCTGCCGACTACGCGGGCACCTGCAACCTGCGGTTCGATGATACCGACCCAAGCGGCGAGGCAATTGAATATGTCGAATCGATCAAATCAGCCGTCCACTGGCTCGGATTCGATTGGGCAGACCGGGAGTTCTTTGCCTCCGACTACTTTGAGCGCCTTTACGAATATGCCACTCAGCTCATCAAGGCCGGCAAGGCCTATGTGTGCAGCCTAACGCCCGAAGAGATCAGGGCGTTTCGCGGCACCTTGACTGAACCTGGCAAGGAAAGCCCGTATCGCAACCGTCCGGTAGCAGAGAGCCTCGATCTGTTCGAGCGCATGCGCGCGGGTGAGTTCGAGGAAGGCGCACACGTGCTCCGGGCCAAGATCGACATGGCATCTCCGAACATCGTCATGCGCGATCCTATCCTCTACCGAATCAAAAAAGTTCCTCACTACCGCACAGAAAATACGTGGTGTATCTATCCCATGTACGACTTTGCCCACTGCCTCTCGGATTCAATCGAAGGGATCACCCATTCTATCTGTACGCTGGAGTTTGAGATCAACCGCCCCCTGTACGACTGGATCCTCGACGAGTTGAAGACCCGGTGCCATCCCCAGCAGATCGAGTTTGCGCGCC
>MGQF01000045.1:0-9565 GCA_001797745.1 Deltaproteobacteria bacterium RBG_13_52_11 | reverse complement strand
GACCTCAACCAACGCGCCCCCCGCGCCATGGCGGTGCTGCGGCCTCTCAAGGTGGTCATCGACAACTACCCCGAAGGGAAGACCGAGGAATTCACAGCCCCGAATCACCCGCAGGACCCGGGTATGGGGACGCGCAAGGTTCCCTTCGGGCGCGTGCTTTACATCGAGGGGGATGATTTTCTCGAGGACGCCCCGAAAGGCTTCTTCAGGTTGTCTCCCGGCCGTGAGGTGAGGCTGCGAAATGCCTACTTTATTAAGTGCGAGCGAATCGTCAAGGATGAAAAGAGCGGTGAGATCCGCGAAGTGCACTGCACGTATGACCCTGAGACAAGAGGAGGATACGCCCCGGACAAGAGAAAGGTCAAGGGGACCATCCATTGGGTCTCAGCTGCGCACGCTGTGCAGACGGAAGTACGCCTGTACGACCGCCTCTTTGCAGCAGCAAACCCTGGTGCCGAGGCGGAAAAGACAGACACTGATTTCAGCGCCTTCTTAAACCCGCATTCACTGGAGACCCAGACGCAGTGTTATGTTGAGCCGAGCCTGGCAAAGGCAGCACCGGAGAGTCGCTACCAGTTCGAGAGGCTCGGCTACTTCTGCGTTGATCCCGTTGATTCTACTGAAAACAGACTCGTCTTCAACCGGACCGTCACGCTACGGGACACCTGGACCAAGATCGCGGAGAAGGATAATAAAGCGTAGCTTATCAATGGGCACAGTTTAGGGTGATAAGTTTCGGAGATTGTTGACCCAGTAGACCTAGAGGAGTATTCTATGCAGTGGAAACTATGCGGGCCGGGGTGATTATTGGGCAGACCCAAGGGGGAGATATCATGCAAATAAATATGATACTGAACATCATTAATATTGTCGTTATAGCTGTTGCTTTTCTCATAATCTTCATTCATCAAAGAAATCAGAACAAAACATTAAAAACCCATATTGATACTTTGAAGGGCACAATTAATAGTATAAGAATTATATCTGACCTTCTTGATCCCCAAAAGGTAAAGGGTCATATAGAATTAAGTGAAGACAGAGTAAGAAAAGAAATGGGAAAACAGATGCAGGAAATGAAGGAAGAATATGAAAAAGAACTTTCCAACCTCAAGACTACCGCAGACAAGGTCGTTTGGACAAGGAACCAATTAATGACCGCTCTCCAGGGATTGTTTGAAGCGTTTTTTTATATTCCCCAAAATCTTCGGGAAAAGATACTCAACAATATGGACGAAAAAACCATGGTGTTTGAAACCCTACAGAGCCCTGGATTAAAAAAAATATTGAAGCAACATGATGAGCGAGGCAGGCAACTTGCTATGGAAACACTCGCAGGAAAATACTAACAACGAAAAATCATATAAATAGCTCGTCTCTAGCATATAGACTTAAAAGCGAAGAAAGCAGATGACTAGGATGAAAGAAAAAGATAATACTGGCGATGAAATAGAAAATGCTTCCCTTCTGATAAGGGAACTTTTGCAAAACAATGATCCGTTAATTCAAAAAATGATTAATGGGTTTGTAGAAAAAAGGTGGCCATATACAAGGATATTTGGGAAAGAGTATGAACCAGGAGAAAAAGAATATATCATAAAGGAACTCCAAAACAGAGAAATTAAACGCCAACAATTTTATCGAGATTTTAGAGAAAATTGCCAAGATGGCGCTTTACAGAAAGAATTTTTCAAAGCACTTGAAAAATTCATGGAAAGAAAGACCTGACATAGCTTAATAAACTCAGGGTTGATGGATGATTAAACCAGGTCGCGCATGAGAGGTCTGTTTATTCCGCGAAATAATTTTAAATGATATGATAATATTTAATAAAAAGATTTAGCAAGGGCAGGCATGAAGAAGCCACAAAAAAAGATTCCTGACGAAGGGCAATTGCTGCGGGAGGTGATTAAATATCTCGAGAGCAAGTATGGCGGTAGATGGAAACTGGTTGTCTCTACGATGGATGGACAAAAAGGGAGATATTATTGGTATAGAGTGTTTATTGCTATAGTTTATTTTATTGCACCTATCGTAATTACAAGATTGGCATGGCCGTGCAAATCTCAAGAGGAATCAACTTTTATAGGTGCCTTTAATAAAGGTCATTTGTGGCGATTTTCCTTCTGTGTCCTTGCTGGTTTTTGGGGTCTTTCGATGCGTGCCTTTTATCTCCGAAAAAATTCCAACCCGCCCTGGCCTGAGTATTTCAGTATATATCTGCTCATAATTGTGATAAATGCATTCGCGGTTTTCACATTCCTCACCATTTTTAATCAATACTTAGTTCCAGATGATCTGTTCTATACAGCGGCTTTGCCACTATGTGTAGTATTGGGAATTTTTTGCCATCCAGAAAAATGGCTTTTGTCCAAATTCATTCAAAAATAGAAATCATAGATGAGCTAGATTCTGAGGTTGATTAGCGACTTGAAAATAGAAATTGCTGTTCTGTGATAATCATTCAAGGCAGTCTAAGAGACAATCAGCAAAGCAGGCGCAGGCCATGAAATAAAAAAGGGGTTATTGCTAACACCTTGCAATCTCTGGCTGGGGGACCAGGATTCGATTCTCGATTCACGGAGTCAGAGTCCGTTGTCCGATCATGAAATGATCGCCTTATTACAAATATTGGCTTAGAGCACCCATACCACCTTCATAAGATAATTCATATTGACAGTAATTAGCTGAGGTGTTATCATGTTATCATCTTTGTAATCATAGGAGCAATTATGGTAAGAACACAGATCCAACTAACAGATGAACAGGCGCGGGCCATTAAGCGGATAGCTTCGGCAAAGGGGGTTTCGGTTGCCGAGGTCATACGCCGGGCTGTTGAGGGGGTCATCAAGTCAAGCCCAAAGGCGGATATGGCGGAACGGCAAAAGCGGGCCCTCGATATCGTCGGGAGATTCAAATCGGGCAAGCGCGATGTCTCCAAAAGGCATGATGCCTATCTGACGGATGCCTACGGCAAATGAGGATATTCGTAGATACCTCTGCTTTCTATGCATTGCTCGACAGTGACGATGGAAGCCACCCTAAGGCAAAGAAGGCATGGGACGAGCTTATCCAGCCCGAAAACACGGTGGTAACGAGCAATTATGTCCTGGTAGAAACCTTCGCCCTGGTGCAGAGCAGGCTTGGTCTTGAGGCAGTGAGAGGATTCCAGGAGGATTTGGTCCCCATCCTCCACGTGGAATTCGTCACCTTCGTGATCCATCGATTGGGTGTTGCCGCTTTGCTCTCCGCTTCGAGGCGGGGGCTCAGTCTGGTCGATTGCGTCAGCTTTGAGATCATGCGTGACCTCGGCATAAAGACGGCCTTTGCCTTCGACGCGCACTTCAGGGAACAAGGATTTGAAGTAACCCCTTAAAAAAAAGAGGTAATAAAAAGGGGGTTGGCCAGATTGAGTCAACCATTTTTTATTCTCTGGCTGGGGGACCAGGATTCGAACCCAGATTCAGTCCGTTTTCCTACCAATGAACGATCCCTCCACCTAATCTTGAAATCAGCTTCGGCAGCCCCATCCGAAGACAGGCTACTAAGATTTGCTGCTCTATTTACAGTTGCCCCACTTGCCTTATTCCCAAAATTTCGGTATGTTAGGCTAACTGACTGAGCTAATTAGTAACTGGGAATTCAAAGGAAGCAGCGGAATAACGGCAGCAGTTATGGCTCAATAATCATGTAGCATAGTGATAATATGACAGGGGGAGAGCAAAAATGACCCGTGACATCTTTGACAAAGAGCGCTTGCCCCCCTCCCTCGATGAATATCTCAGACAGACCAATCCCTGGTGGGTGGGGAAACCAGGCCGCGTCCTGCCTCCCTATAAACGTTGGGCCTTCCATCTCGTCTTGCGTAAACTGAAAAAAGGACCTGCGCCTGCCTTGGTGCTGCGCGGTCCCCGGCAAGTAGGCAAGACAACGCTCCAAGAACAGATTATTGAGCGCTTGATCAGAAATGAAGCTGTTGCACCAAACCGAATTCTGAGGGTCCAGTTTGATGAAATTCCCTCTCTGAAAGGTCTCTTTGAACCTCTCTTGAGCATCGCCCGATGGTTTGAGAGCCGTATCCTGAGTCAAACCTTTAACGAAGCAGCCCACGAAGGCAAACCGGCCTATCTCTTTTTTGATGAGGTGCAGAATCTAACCGATTGGGCTCCTCAACTGAAAGCCCTGGTGGATCACCATACGGTCAAGGTGGTTGTTACGGGAAGTTCGGCCCTGCGGATTGAATCAGGTCGCGATAGTTTGGCTGGTCGCATAGCGCAGATAGATCTTGGCACGCTTCTCTTGCGTGAAATTTTAGGGCTCCGATTTGGTGAAGAACTCCCCCCGCACCTCCCCGACAACGGACTTGAGGCTCTGCTCCATCAAGAGTTTTGGAATTCTTTACAGGAACACGGGCAAGCCAAGAGAACTTTGAGGGATCAGGCGTTTCGTGCCTTTTCAGAAAGAGGCGGTTACCCCATGACCCACGCCCAGGCCGATATGCCGTGGCCGGAGGTGGCCGATCAACTAAACGAAACGGTGATCAAACGTGCCATCCAGCATGATTTGCGTATGGGCGAGCGTGGCAAGAAACGTGATGAGAACCTTTTAGAAGAAGTCTTTAGACTTTCATGTCGCTATGCAGGTCAGGCGCCGAGCCAGGCTACTTTCGTTCAGGAAATTAAGCAAGCCCTCCATGCCAATATCGGTTGGACTCGAATTTTAAGCTATCTGCGATTTCTCAATGGCGCTTTATTGATCAAGCTCATTCCTCCGTTGGAGTTACGTCTTAAGAGAGGAAAAGGAAACAATAAAATCTGTCTTTGTGACCACGGACTTCGTGCAAGCTGGCTGCAGGAGGCCATCCCCCTTGATGCAGAATCACTCGTGAAGTCACCCCACCTTGCAGATCTTGCCGGACATATCGCTGAGAGCATCGCAGGTTATTTTTTGGGTGACCTCCCCCACCTTGATCTTTCGCATTTTCCTGAGCGAGGTGTAGAGCCAGAAGTGGACTTCATTCTGACGATTGGGGAGAAAAGAATACCATTAGAGGTAAAATATCGTCAGCACATTGATCCGCATCGAGATACCCTCGGATTACGAGCCTTTTTGGAAAAGACGGTTTACAACGCGCCATTTGGTGTGCTGGTGACCATGCATGATAACGTTAAAATTCCTGATCCACGTATCGTACCATTGTCTTTACCATCGCTTCTGCTTCTCAGGTGACTAAAGGCGCAGGTACAAAGAAACAGGGCCTAGCCCGCATGGGACTAAGCCCTTGTTTTTATGTGGCGGGGGGACCAGGATTCGAACCTAGATTCACGGAGTCAGACGCCGTTGTCCTACCATTGAACGATCCCCTTATCTTGGTATTGCTTTACCGGAACCCCTTCCTCATAACTCCCCCAGAAGGTCAGCTGTGCCGCATATGTGAGAAGCGAGGTAGTTTGTAGCTCCATACCAGAGATGTGCACGTGGGACTCAACTATTTGAAGCGCAAATCAACGCAATGGCTTGTGGGGGAAAATTGTAGATTTCATCTTGTATTAAGCTGTTTATCGCTTCCCCTCCCAACGGCCGTTTGAGCCAGAAGTCAGCCACTCCCTTTTTTTTTCTTGCCCAACACCAAAAAGCCGATGGAAACGATCAACCCCCAGACTAAAAGGGCAATGGCAACGTAAGACAATGCGGCACCCAATTGCTCTTGGTTCTTTGCCATCAAATACGCCTGGTCTTTAATAATCGCCTCATAAGTATCCCTGTCGCAACCGCGAAAGGTTACTGAGAAGAAACCGAACAGAGCAGGCAAAATGATGCCTATCAGGAACAATCTCCTCAGAATCCTACCGAGGCGTCCCCCAGGTGCAATAGCAGATAGGGCTCCGAAACTACGGCGCAGGAGTGCGTAAGTTGCCACTGCCAACCCAAGACAGCCGGCCCCAACTACAAAGTAGGAGACTATGAGATACTGTTCGTTACCCACGTTTTCGTCTGAGCACTGCGACAAGAATCGTGATAAGGAGGAGGTACCCCGCTATGAACAAACATATGTTGCCGAACGCAGAAGACAGCCCATCACCTACCTTCCACACATATTCCATGAAAGCGGACCCTTCCTTCAGGTTAAAATTCGTCTTCACCGCCGCGGCCAGGGCGATCAAGTAAAGCCCTATAAGCAAAATGCGCGTATAGAAAGTAGTACCCGAGGGTAGCTTGACCGTATCACCCAAGAGATCCCGGAGACTCTTCCGAACGAGCAGGTGCACTACCAGCGCGGTGGCCAAAGACAAAATGAAAAGTACCGCGAAACCATAGATGTTTTCGACCATTGGCTTACCCCTCCTTTTTTGTTTTCTATTTAGTGGCGATTTTCCTCAAAAAGATTCAAAGAAAATAACAATACAAAAGCCTCCAAAGAGTATAAAACTCCTCAGAGGCCACTTATTACCACCTTCCGGAACCCTCTTCTCACAAATCCCTCCAGAAGATTAAGGGTTATGTTGTTTGGTTATCCTATAACCTTGAGAAATATAGGGAAAACTTAGGCTAAAAAGCAGGAGTTGTCAATAAAAAGTCTTTGCCAAGGAACCAAACGGGACGCTTATCAGCGCAGGCCGCGAAATAAAAAAAGGGGTTATTGCTAACCCCCTCATTTTTTACTGGATTCGTCATGCTGTCATAGACGACTGGCGTCCACTGGTTCGTTTCTCTCCCATTCGGTTACTTATCTGCCGCTTTTCTTTTTATCGTCTCCCTCTTTTCCCTGACGTTCCCTTGAGCGTTTATTGCGGTTCCGACTACTGCGCGCTCAGGTATTCCAGCGTGATGGTCACCGTGCGGTTGAACGCCCGCGCTTCCGGCGACAGGTTGTCGTACAGCGGCGTGTTCGGACCGACGCCCGAGTAGCGGATGCGGTCACCGGCGGCTTCGCCATAGGCAGCCGCCAGCAGCTTGTAGGCTGCCAGCGCCCGGCGCTCGGAGAGCTTGATGTTGTAGGCCTCCTTGCCGATGTTGTCGGTGTGACCGACGATCTCGACGGTGGCCCGGGGCAGTTCCCGAATACGGGCCGCGACCTGGTTGACGATCGCTTGGTTGCGCGCGTTGATCGTATCCTTGTCGAAATCGAACAGGATCAGGGCGTATTTCTCTTGCACCTTCAGATCCTGCTTTTGCGCGAGCCGCTGACTGGTCTGGATGAAGTTGACCTTGATTGGCTCCGGTGCGAACACCACGCTGTGCCCCTTGTTGTCCTGCAGCTCCATCTTCACCGTAATTGCGCCGCCGGTGGCCATCGCCCGCAGATCCTTGGTCGGCAGCGGGACCTTCAGTTCCGGCGCAGGAGCGCCTTCCCCTGCCAAATCGGCCAGGTTCCCGCCGGCATTGGCAACGGTGATCTTCCAGCGTGCGATGTCGCGCGGCGCGATTGCACTCGGACGCACCGTCAACGCAGGCGTATCTATCTGGGTCGCGAGATAGATGCTCGGGATCGGGCTAAGGATCGCGGGATCCGTCGAGCGGATTTCCACCCGCCGGTTTTCCTCCTGGCCCTCCTTGAGCCGGCTGGCGCTCGGCATCTCCGGCAGGTTGCGCGCCTCGATCGCCATGCGCTCGGGAGCTATGTTCCAGGTCGTCTGCAGGTAATCCCTGACTGCCTCGGCGCGCTGGGTGGAGAGCTTTTTATTCCCCTTCTCCGAGCCGGTGTTGGCATTGCACCCGACCAGCGTGATCTGGGCCTCAGGATGCTCGGTTAGCCGTTTGCCGACGATATTGAGCACCTGGTAGTACTTTTCGAGCGTACCGCGGAGCTGCTGCGGATCGAAACCTGTTGTTTCCCCCGGCCCGGCGAAACGGACGTACTGAGGGGCGATCTCGCTTGACCCGTCGGCGAAGTAGATATGCCCGAGCATCGGCGAAGAATCGATGGTCTTGATCTCTTCAATCGTCAGTCCGGCCGGGGCAACGGTGGGCGGTAACACGTAGCTGACGACGTAGTAATACTGCATTATCGAGGCAACGCTCTGGAAGATGGGGATAAGGTTCAATGCCGACGCGGCCTTCCAGATCTGCCCGCGGTTCTCGCTGGTGAACTCGGTCAGGAACTTGTCCTTCTTCTGGCCTTCTATGAAGTCGATCGCATAGGCATTAAAAAGCCCCATTCCCTGCGCCGTCTTGAGGACATCCTTGTGATTGTAGGCGCTGGTATTGTCCTCGCCGTCGGAAAAGACCACCATGAACCGGGGTTCGGCAGCCGGCATTTTGCCCATGAGATCTAGGCCGGCCAGCATCGCTTCGTACAGGACTGTCTGATAGGTAATACCGCGGTAGGCCTTCGCCACAAAATCCTGCAACTCGGCCGGCCGGTTCGATTTGAACGTCTCCACATGCAGTTCGCGGCCACCCATTTTTACCGTCTGCTTCATGTTGAAGACGACCACCTGCACCTTGTCGATCGGCCGGATGGTCTTCAGCAGCTCGCCGACGCCGGCGAGCAGCGGCTCAACGGCTTTGCGCTCAACCATCGAGTACGAATTGTCCAGCACCAAAACGATGTTCCGGGGCACGTCCAGGCTCTCGGTGATCGGCTGCACCGAGAGGATCTTCGCCGTTAGGCCGGATTGCGTCACGGCAAAATCCTCCGCATGCAGCCCCAACAGCGGGTTGTTCCCGGCATCGACGACGCTGACAAGCGCCTTGCCATTCTCGACGACCTGGTCGATGGTCACCGTTGCGCCGGGCTTGGCGACCAGGATCTGCACATCGGACTTCTCGGCGGCGATTGCCGTTATCGCCAAACTGCCGACCACCACCGCCATTAAGCATGCATAACGAAATAATTTGTTACTCATGGCCGTCCTCCTCATTTTTTTAACATTTATTTTATGGATTTTAGTAGTAAGGAAAAGAGAGAGTTAATTGGTCCTTGGCCCTCTAAGCCCTTCCCTTAAAAATAGTAGACCCGGATAATCGGACCTTACTCTAATATATATAAGAACGTCAAGGCAAAAGCTCAGCCTTGTCGATTGCGTCGGTTGTGAGGTCAGGTGTGATGAGGATTCGGGCTAATCCCTTAAAAAAGCGGCAATCAAAAGGGATTAGCCCTCTTGAGCCAACCCCCTTTTTATTCTCTGGCTGGGGGACCAGGATTCGAACCTAGATTCACGGAGTCAGAGTCCGTTGTCCTACCATTGAACGATCCCCCAATTGAATGCTCAGTTTACCGAAACTCATGTGCTGCGTCAACGCCTTTTATCTGTGAAAAAATTGGAGTCTGCACCTCCACAAAATTTGACCGTCTTATTTCCCCCTATGGTGCAAACAAGGGAAAGGGGTACCATGAGATATTCCGTATAACCCAGAATAAAAGGACGACTGCTAAGTATATCCAGATAAAAAAGGCTGGCACGAAAACAGTGGACAGCGACTTGCCGCGTATCCCAATCATGGCATGAGACAAAAAACTGTATCCCAGAAATGGCAATGACAATACCATCAAGGGGTTGAGCCCAAAGGCAGTTGCCCAATGCCCGTGGAGTAAGTGGTGCAGGGCGCGCAACGAACCACAACC